>JBBRYU010000132.1:0-11656 GCA_038237345.1 Pyrinomonadales bacterium | reverse complement strand
CGAAGATAATACGGCCGTCGCGCGATTCGTTCGGGTGCGCCCAGCGCGTGGCGCGCGTGCGGTCGTAGTCCTCAAACGATTTTTCCAGATGGAATTGAACGGTGTAGATGAGTTGGCCGCCAGTGCGTTTGACCATCATCTGATTGCGACAGAAATAGGCGGTCGCTAGCAACTCAAATTCCGCGGGCACGCGGTCGAGTTGCAGCCCGTGGTTCTGCCAGACGCGGAGGATGCGCGCCTCGGTCGTGTAGTCCTGCCACAGACCTGTGTCGGGGTCTTTGATGCCGCGAAAGATCGGATCGTCCGGGGCGGTGATACGGATAAAGCGGTATTGATACTCGAATGACCGGCGCGTGCGGTTCTCGTGCTGCTGCTGCCGGTCGAGCGTCAAGATTTGCGCCCCGAAGCTCAGGCCGAGCAACTGATGCCCGCCGCAAATCCCTAGCACGGGCGTGCGCGTCGTGCGGACGAATTGGGCGAACTTGCCCAATAGCGCGGGACTGTAAAGATCAAAATCGGTCAGCGTGCCGCTCAACACAATCGCATCCGGTTGGAAGTCGGCTGCTGCCGTGGCCACTTCAGATAGATGTGCCACCACGGTCTCAGGTCGCCGCACGAGCCGCGCGATGTTGTTGCGTATATTGCCGACGGCGAGACCCGCGATCTTGCGCTCGCGTTGTAAGTAGGTATCGGTTCTGCGGCCCCATTCCGTGAGCGCCACATCGGAGAGATCGGCGCGGTCGCGCAAGAGATCGTCTACGATCAGCACGCGCGCCGTCTCGATCCGTTTCTCAATCGGCTCGTAACGACAGAAGGTGCGCTGGTTGAACGGGAAGGGGAGCGGTTCCGCCTGATCAATCGGTGTGATCTGTTTGTATTCTAGTTCCTGCATCGTTCTCTTAAACGGGCACGGCTCTAAGATGTTCATGTGCGCCGCGGCCGTTGTTTCGTATTCTGGTTGAACTGCGGCATGGCCGTCCCCGCACCCGCTGCTTCGATCTCGCGCCGTACCGCGCCAACGAGCAGTCGCCGCACGCGCGCACGAAACACCGGACTGCGCGCGGCGGCGTTGTGCTCAATGAGCAATAACATGCGCTGCCATGCGGATTCAAGCTCGTCCGCGAGCGGCGAGGTGCGCGTGATGTCGTAGGGCACGGCGACGGCCGGGCAACCCAGCCGCGCAAAGACCGCGAGATAACGCGCCGTCGAGAGATCGGGACAAGACAGACGCCTGCGCCCAACTTTCAATTCGACCCCGAGCAGCGTGTGCTGCACGGCTACTTCCGCCCGTGCATCCGCCGCCGGCAACTGATACGAGCGCGTGCGCAGGGGCAGAATGCGTACGCGGTATATCTGCGGCACCCAACTCTCGCCAAGCGTCTCTTTGATCTCTTCGGCCAGCGCGCCCGACCCGCCCGCGCGTGCGGCTTGTTTCGCCCGCACTGCCCGTGCGCTACCTGTTTGCTCAACACTCATAGTCGTACCAGTTGATCAGCAACAGGATAATGCCTTGGCCCGTCGCCTGTCATCCGGCACGGCCTAGGGGCGCATCTGACTGATGGTGGATTGGGGGCCGCGCAGGGCATCGAGCACGCGCCCCGGAAAGATGCCGAGGTAGAGAACTGCGGCGATGGTCAGCACGAGCGCGATGGCGATGCTCGCGGGCACGCGCGGCGGCGTCCATGCGGTTGTGCGCTCGCGGAAATACATCACCACCACGAGGCGCAGATAATAGTAGACCGACACGGCCGTGTTGAGCACACCGACGATCACGAGGGCCGTGTACTTCGCGTTCGTGCCCGAGAGATTGAGCGCCGCGCGGAAGACCATCACCTTGCCCATGAAGCCGGCGGTCAAGGGCACACCCAACAGACTCAGCATGAAGAGCGTGAGCGCGGCGGCCAGCGCGGGCGCGCGAAAGCCTATGCCGTTGTAATCTTCAATCTCCGTGCGCCGGTCGCCGGCCCGCGCGATCAGTGTGACGACGGCGAACGCGCCGAGGTTCATCACCGCATAAGCGAGCAGATAGAAGATGACGGCCGCGATAGCATTGTATTTCTGGCCTTCATCGTTGGTCGCGCCGGCGGCGACGAAGCCGACGAGCGCGTAGCCCGCGTGCGCGATGGACGAGTAAGCGAGCATGCGCTTTACGTTCGACTGCACGAGCGCGGCAAGGTTGCCAACCGACATGGTCAGGATCGCCAGCACGTAGAGCACGTTCACCCACGCATCATGTACCGGCGCAGCGTTCGATGCGGTCACGGCGGCGACGAAGGGAAAGCCAAACAGAAAGACGCGCATGAAGCCGGCGAATCCGGCCGCTTTCGGCCCGGCGGCCATGAAAGCGGTGACGGGCGTGGGCGCGCCCTCGTACACGTCGGGCGTCCAGACGTGAAACGGCGCGGTCGCGATCTTGAAGCCGAAGCCGACGAGCAGCAGGGCCGCGCCCGCGTAGAGCAGCGCAGGGAAGGCCGTGCCCCGGTCGGCCGTGACGCGTAGCGCGAGCTCGTGGATGTTGGTCGTGCCGGCGGCGAGCGTGCCGCCGCTTAAAAGAGCCGAGCCGCCATAGACGAGCGCGATCCCGTAGAGCAAGAACGCGGATGAGAACGAGCCGAGGATGAAATACTTGATCGAGGATTCGTTCGAGCGCAGGTCTGTGCGGCGGAAACCGGCCATCACATAGGTCGCAATAGAGAGTAGCTCCAAGCCGAGAAAGATGATCACGAGATCGCCGCCCGCCGCCATCAGCATCATACCGACCGTGGCAAACAGCAGCAGCGCATGAAACTCGCCCGCCGGCAGATGCTCCCACTCGACCCAGATCATCGAGAGCAGCACCGTTAACCCTGCGACTACGAGGAAGACGAACGTGAACGACAGGCGCATCGGATCGAGGACGATCATGCCGTTGTAAGCCGACGTGGGCAGTCCGGCCGGCATGCGCCAGAGCCACACGCATGAGGCGGCAGCAGCAAGGATGCCGGCGAGCGATAGGCCGCCCGTCAGCCACGGGCGATCCGCGCGGTGCGTGAAGGCATCGAACATCATCACCAGCACACCCGTGATGGAGATGATCAACTCCGGCGCGAGCAACGTGAGACTCACGTCCGGATTCACGGCTTGCAGCGTTTGCAGGGCCAAAAAGTAGTTCATCAGTTTACTTGCGTGTGTGCGCTTAAGAGCGCATCGAGCCGGGCACGGATCATTTTCTTGTACTCAATCGGATCGGCCGCCATGCCTGTGTGCTTCGGCGCGGCGAACGCGCCAGCTTGGTCGAAGAAGACGACCATCGGCAGGCGCAGGCGCTGACTGAATTGCCCGAAGACCGCGAAGTCCATATCGCGCAGGACAGGCATAGTCAGGCGATGTATCTTCGCATACTGGCGCAGCCAAGCGTCGGACGCTTGCTGTTTCGTATCAACACTGACCCAGAGAAACTTAACGGGCCGCTTGGCATACTCTTCCTTCAGCTCTTCGAGTGCGGTCAACTCCCACTCGCATGGTTTACACCACGTCGCGCCGAACGAGACCAGCACGACTGCGCCCCGCATCTGTGCCACGTCGTAGCTTTTCCCATCCACACCTTTCAACTTCAGGCTGATCTCCGACGTGTCGGCCGTTGTTTGCGCCGCCGCCACAAACGCGCCGGACAAGAGCAACAACGAGCAGAATAACAAACGAGGGAATAGGCGCAACAGATTCATAAGTGAAAAGACAACCAACCAACAACTGGCAGTGAGCAAAATGTAATGCTGCCGCAGTCTTTGCCGCGTAGCGGCGGCTGACTTTAGCCCGGCGTTTTAACGCCGGGGTTAAGGTGGCACGCAGCCCGCGTCGCGTGAGCGACGATTGAATGCAGCCGTCGCTCACGCGACGCGGGCTCGTCCTGCCGCTGACCGTGCGTTGAAACGCACGGCTGAATTCAAGCCGCCGCTACGCGGCGCAAGCGGCGTTACTTATTGCACACCACCCAAGAACCAATAACACTCAATGACTAACAGTCCGCGTGTTCTCCGCGACCGTGCCGCGACTTTGCGGCGCGACGACGCGCGTGCGCACATCGTTGACACTCGCCTGCGAGCGGCTCAGGAACGGGCGCGGATATGCGCCCATGTAAAGCATCAAGAAAAGTAAGGGCGCAAGCAAGCCCAATTCGCGCCAGTTCAAATCTGAGAGTTGCGCGTTCTTCTCGTTCGTCACCCGCCCGAACAAGACGCGCTGCAACATCCAGAGCATGTACACGGCCGCCCAGATCACACCCGTGGCAGCGAACATCGTGATCAGATACGAATGCGAGAACGCGCCGACCGTCGCGGACGATGTCCACGTGCCGAGCATGATCAGAAACTCGCCGACGAAGCCGTTCAAGAGCGGCAGGCCCACCGACGAAAGCGACGCGATGACGAAGACGGTGGCGAACCACGGCATCGGCTGCGCCAGGCCTCCAAACTCGGAGATCATACGCGTGTGACGTCGTTCGTAGATCATGCCGACGATCAAAAAGAGCGCGCCGGTCGAGACGCCATGATTGAGCATCTGGTAGAGCGCGCCTTGCATGCCCTGTTCGGTGAACGAGAAGAGGCCCAGCACGACGAAACCCATGTGGCTCACGGACGAGTATGCAACCAACCGCTTCACGTCCGGTTGCACCATTGCCACGAGCGCGCCATAGATGATGCCGATCACGGCCAGCACGATCATGTAGACGGCGAACGCGCGAGCCGCGACGGGGAAGAGCGGCAGGTTAAAGCGCATCAATCCGTATGTGCCCATCTTCAGCAGCACGCCCGCGAGGATGACTGAGCCGGCCGTGGGCGCTTCCGTATGCGCGTCCGGCAGCCACGTGTGAAAGGGGAAGAGCGGCACTTTGATCGCGAAGGCGAGCGCGAAAGCGGCGAAAAGCCAGAATTCCGCGCGGCCGGGATATGCGCCGGCCGTGCCGTCCGCTAACGCCTTGAGCATCAGCGTGTAGTCGAACGTGCCGAAGTGGTAATAGAGCGCGATGATGCCGACGAGCATCAGGAGACTGCCGAGCGCCGTGTAGATGAAGAACTTGACGGCCGCATAGATGCGTCGTTCGCCGCCCCAGACGCCGATCAGGAAGTACATCGGCACGAGCGATGCCTCGAAGAAGAGATAGAAGAGCAGCAGATCGAGCGAGATGAAGACGCCGAGCATCGCGCTCTCCAGCAGCAGGATGAACGTGTAGAAAGCGAGTCGTCGATGTTCGACCGCATGCCAACTCGACAAGATCGCGATGGGCACGAGCAGCGTCGTTAGTAGTACAAGCCACAAACTGATGCCGTCCACGCCGATGTGATAACGCGCCCCGATTGCGCCGATCCACGACACGTCCTGCACGAAGCGAAAACCGGCTGCCGCACTGTCGCCGCGCAAGAGCAAGAGCGAGAGCGCGAAGTTGACGAGCGAGACGCCGAGCGCGATCAAGCGGTAATGCGTCTCGCGCTTGTAGGGTGCATAGTTGTGCAACACGACAGCGACTGCGCCGGCGACGGGCAGTAGAATCAAAACGGTTAGCAGGTAACGCTCCATAAAGTTTAACGGATGAAGTGGCGGCTGAAATCGAAGACGAAATAACCGATGACGGCGAGCGCGCCGAGCAAGATGATCGCGGCATAGCTGCGCACGAAGCCGAGTTGGCTGCGACGCGCGACATCGCCCATCTCGCGCGTCGCGCGGCCCAAACCGTTCACCAGCCCATCAATCACGCCCACGTCGAACAGTTTCCACAGCCCTGCGCGCGAGCCTTCTTTGATCGGATTGATGATCGCCGCATCGTAAAACTCATCCACGTAATACTTGTGCTCCAACAGGCGCGGCAGCGCGCGTAGCGGGCGCTTGCCAAAGACGAGAAAGCCGATGCCAATCCCGACGATGGCGATGAGCAAAGAGATGCCTGTGAACAAGCGTTCTTCACTCACCTCTGCGGCCGTGGGGACACGTTCAACCGCATGCTCACCCGCTGCGCCTTCGCCGACTGAGAGCGGCGACGCGCCGTCCACCGGCTGCGGTTCGTGCGACAGCATGAGCGGCGCATTTGCTTGTCCGGTAGCAGCCGCCTCGTGACCCGCCGCGCCGCCCTGCTCCGGCGCATGCGCGACCGCCGGTTCAAGCACGTGCTCAAAATAGTTCGGCACCGCACCGCCGCTCAGGGCAAGGGGGATGCCGACGAGTCCGCCCACCGTAGCCAATACGGCTAACACGATGAGCGGTACGGTCATCGTCCACGGCGACTCGTGCGGCTCGACAGGACCGTGATGCGCTTCGTGTGCGTCTGCGTGTGCAGCGCTAGTGATGGTTTCATCGAGCAGGTCAGCCTGATGCCCGACGGCGACGGAGATGTTTTGCGCGTCGTGCGGGGCATGGCCTTTGTCGTAGGCTTGTGCGTGCGCGTCATCGGCCTGTCCGCCCGCGTGCGTTTCGCGGAAACGCTCGCCGCCCCAGAAGGTCATCACCATCAGGCGCGTCATGTAGATGGCGGTCAACAGGGCCGTCACTGCGCCGACGAACCAGAGCGCCTTACCTGCACCGACGGGGATCGCTGATGCGTTCGTGCTCCAGGTCTTCCACAGGATTTCGTCTTTCGAGAAGAAGCCCGCGAAAGGCACGATGCCGCAAATGGCGAGCCAGCCCATCATCATGGTGAAGAATGTAATGGGCATGTACTTCTTCAAGCCGCCCATGCGCCGCATGTCCTGCTCATGATGCATGCCGTTGATGACGGAGCCTGAGCCGAGGAAGAGCAGCGCCTTGAAGAAAGCGTGCGTCATCACGTGGAAGATGGCCGCGACGAACGCGCCGACGCCGCACGCGAGGAACATGTAGCCAAGCTGCGAGACGGTCGAGTAGGCGAGCACTTTCTTGATGTCGTTCTGCGCGATGCCAATCGTCGCTGCGAAGATCGCGGTCGCCGCGCCGATGATGGCGACGATGAACATCACGGTGGGCGCATGCGTGTAGATCGTCGAGCAGCGCACCACCATGTAGACGCCGGCCGTGACCATTGTCGCCGCGTGTATCAAGGCAGAGACGGGCGTCGGCCCGGCCATCGCGTCCGGCAGCCAGACGTAGAGCGGAATCTGCGCGCTCTTGCCCGTCGCGCCGATAAACAACAGCAGCGCGGCCGACGTGATGCCGCCCGCGAACAACGTGTGCCAGTTGAAGGCTTCGACCGGCAGCGCGGCGATGTGGCTGAGCGCACTCGTCATTGCGCCCGCGCCCGGCACGCCCGCCGGCGTATCGAAGAAACTGATCGAGCCGGTCAGCGTGAAGACGAGCATGATGCCCAGCACCACGCCCCAGTCGCCCACGCGGTTGGCGATGAACGCTTTCTTGGCCGCGTCGCCCGCTTCCTTGCGGTCAATGTAATAACCGATCAGCAGATATGAGCAGAGACCGACGCCCTCCCAGCCGACGAACATCAACAGCAGATTGTCCGCCAGAATGAGCGTCAGCATCATGAACATGAACAGATTCAGATAGGCGAAGAAGCGATAGAAACTGCGGTCGCCGTGCATGTAACCGGTGGCAAAGATGTGTATGAGCAGCCCGACGAACGTGACGAAGCAAACGTAGATGCCGCTCAATCTGTCCATCGCAAAGCCGAAATCGGCGCGAAAACTACCGACTTGAATCCACGTCCAAAGATGGCTGAACACAGGCTGCGATGAGGTGAGAGCCGCGCCATTCCCGCTGTTGAAGGCAATCAGGAAAGCGAAGACACACGAGACGCCGATGGCGGCGCAAGCCACCGTGCCGATGAAAGCTTCGCTGCGCACCCGCCGCCCGACGAGCCAGTTAATGGCCGCGCCCACGAGCGGCGCAAAGACGATGACGGAGAGCCAATGGTTGGTCATAACAATTTAGAACTTCAAAATACTCGCGTCGTCCACATCGAGCGATTCGCGATTACGAAAGATCGCGATGATGATCCCTAGGCCTACTGCGGCTTCGGCGGCGGCGACCGTCATGACGATAAAGACGAACAGTTGCCCCGACACATCATGAAAGAAACTGGAGAAGGCGACGAGCGTCAGGTTCACCGAGTTGAGCATCAACTCGACGCACATGAACATGGCAATCGCGTTGCGCTTGATGATGACGCCCACGACGCCAATCGTGAATAAAATGGCCGACAAGGCCAAATAGAACTTGAGCGGAATCATCGTCCTTACTCTCTCTCGTGCGCCCGGTCGAAGAGGCCGGACAGGGCAGCCGACTCGGCCGTTGTGTGCGCCTCGACCGGGGTCGCATCGCCGATGCGCGCCGGATCCACTATGTGCATCGGCAACACCTGCGCGCCGGGCACGACCAACTCGCTGGGGCGCACGGCGGCACGGCGCGACAAAGTGATCGCGCCGACGAGCGCCATCAGGAGCAAAATCGAAGTGATCTCGAAGGGCAGCAAATAGATGGTGAATAAACCCGCACCGATATTGGCGGTTAGCCCTGTGCCGGCCTGGTTGAGCGTGGTGACGGCGTTGCCGCCGCCCCCGGCCGGTTCGTTGACGAAGAAGAAGATGAACGCGGCTTCGGCGAAGAGTACGGCCGCCAGCAACACCGCCACAGGCACGAGGAAACGCAGGCGCAGCGGTTGCCGCACCTCTTCCTCCACGTTCAAGAGCATGATGACGAAGACGACCAGCACCATGATCGCGCCCGCGTAGACGATGATCTGCACGGCGGCGATGAAGGGCGCGGCCAGCGTCAGATAGAGACCGGCGAGCGCGATAAAAACGCCGACGAGCGAGATGGCGCTGTAGAGCGGATTACGCTGTGCCACCAACGCGAGCGCCGAGCCAATCGCCAGTCCGGCGAGCAGGAAGAACATGAAGATCGTTAAGTAGTCTGACATGACCTTTGGGTCAATCCGGCAGCCTGCAAACCGCGCGGCTCAGGTAGCGAAGAAAACAATGGTCGCCGTCACGATCAGATTAAGAATTGCGACGGGCAGCAGAAACTTCCAGCCGAAATTCATCAACTGGTCGAAACGGAAACGGGGCAGCGTTCCCCGCAGCCAGATGTAGAGGAACAGAAAGAAGATAACCTTGCCGAGAAAGTAGAAGATGCCGAGAATGGGGAACGCGGCCACGCCGGGGCCGTTCCAACCGCCGAGAAAGAGCGTCGTCGCCAACATCGAGACCGTGAACATGTTGACGTACTCGGCCATGAAGAAGAGCGCGAACTTGAGCGCGCTATATTCGGTGTGGAAACCCGCGACAAGTTCCGTCTCCGCTTCCGGCAGATCAAACGGCACGCGGTACGTCTCCGCGATGGCCGAGATCATGTAAATGATGAAGCCGACCGGCTGATAGATGACGTTCCACTTAAACCCGAACCAGCCGCTCTGCTGCTCAACAATACTGTAAAGATCAAGCGAGCTGGAAAGCATTACGACGCCGATGAGGCTCAAGCCCAGCGATAACTCGTAAGAGATCAACTGCGCCGCCGAGCGCAACCCGCCCATCAAGCTGTACTTGTTATTTGACGACCAGCCTGCGAGCGCGATGCCGTAGACGCCAACCGACGTGATCGCCAGCACGTAGAGCAACGCCACGTCGAAGCGTGCGACGACGAGCGGGAACGAGATGTTCGTGAAGGGAATGTGGATTTCCGGCCCGAACGGATAGACGATGATGGGCATCAACGCCGTCGTGATCGCGATGATCGGCGCGAGCACATAGATGAAGCGCGTTGACTTGGCCGGAATGATCTCTTCTTTGAAGATGAACTTCAGAAGATCGGCGAACGGTTGCAGGATACCGCCGGGGCCGACGCGGTTCGGCCCGACGCGCCCCTGTATGAAGCCCAGTATGCGCCGCTCCGCCAGCACCGTGTATGCCACAATCATCAGCACCACGACGAAGGCGACGCTGATGCCGATCAACTGAAAAAGGCCCTGTCTTACCGTCGGCCCGAGCAGGTTGTTAAGCCAGTCCATAGCTGTTGAATGATTCGCTCATTGCCTCATTGAATCAATGACCAAATGATTCAATGACTCAGAACTCTTCAGTCGCCTACGGCGGCGACGACGGTTGCGCGGCGCAACTCCGGATCAACTGTCAGTTGATAGAGCGGCGAAATGAACACAGACGGCGGCTTGGGATTGCCGCCGTAGAGCAGCGGGAATTGCGGCGTCTTGCCCGTCAGCGTGCCAGGTTTGAATAACTCGTGCCCGACCGGCGGCGTCTCCGTCGGCTTCGCGCCAGTCGCGCTCATACGCTCAACACTCTGTCTTAACGCTTGCATCGCGTTCGTAATATCTGTTTGACCTGCGAGCGCATGCTTGACCTGCACAGGCTTGCTCTCGTCTTTCAAGAGTGGGAAGCGCAAATCCTCGTAGGCGGGCACGCGCTCGGCCAACTCACGGAAGACGGCGCTGGCGGACATCTGGAAACCGAAATCTGCGTTGAGCGCCTTGGCGAGCGCGGCCGTGATCATCCAGTCGGGGCGCGCTTGATGCACCGGCGGGATCGATTGCCGCACACGCTGCACTTGCCCGGCGTTGTTAGTGTACGTGCCGTCTATCTCGGCGAACGAGGCAGCAGGGAAGACCACGTCGGCGAGCGCGGTCGTCTCCGTCTGAAACAATTCCTGTACGACGACGAAATCGAGTTGCGCTATTGCTTCTGCGCGACCATGTAGGTGCGCAGGTAGTAAACTGCCGGCAATGTAGAGCGCACGCAAGCCCTGGCCGGCTTGAGCGAGCAATTGCGCTACGCTCAACTTGTCATTCATCAACCCGATGTCATGGACACCGATACTGTTGTTGTAGAGCGGCAGCGGATGGAAGAGGAACCGCTGTCCAGCACGCGCGCCGAGTGTATGCGGCAACTGTGCCAGCACCGTCTGTGCCGCCGCGCTCAGTTCGCCGCCGAACAGCAGCACGCAATCGCCCTGCGTCTCGGCTATCATGCGCCGCGCATCGGCCAGCGCGCTCGCTGCGACGCCAAGTTTGCCGGCCGCTAGTTCATCATCTGTTGCGCCTGCTAGCGCCAGCACGACTGCATCTTCCGCACCAGCGTTGATGTGGACGAACTGCGCCGCCTGTTCCTTCAGACGGATCGGCACGCTATTGAAGATGACGAGCCGCGCACCGCCGTTCCTAACTGCCTGCCGGATAAATCTGCCGGTCAACGGCTGCAACTCTTCCGGCTCGCCGCCGATCAAGATGATCGTTTTGGCCAAGCGTATCTCGCGGTGCGTGGCCAGCGGCGCGCTCAAGTTGGCGAAGAAGGGCGCGAGCGAGAAGGCCTCCGACGCGGTGAAATTCTCCGTGCCGATCACTTCGCGCGCGAACTTCAACATGGCGTAGTTCGCTTCATTCGATAGACGCGGGCTGCCGACGATGCCGAAGGCGTCCGCGCCGTGCGCTTCGCCGATAGCACGTATCTTATCGGCGGCGTGGCTGATGGCATCATCCCACGTCGCGGGCACGAGTCGCCCGCCTTTCTTATAGCGGATGAGCGGCGTGCGTATGCGCTCTTCGTGATTGACGAACGGATGCGCGAAGCGCCCTTTGATACAGAGGAATTCGCCATTGATGCCGTCCACGTAGCGGTCGCGCGCCACCGCGCGCATCACTTCGCCCGCGCGTGCGCCGAGCGACATCTGGCAGCCGTCCGAGCAGAACGTG
>JBBRYU010000131.1:0-11667 GCA_038237345.1 Pyrinomonadales bacterium | reverse complement strand
TCATAAGCGCCTCCTCAAGAAAGAGGTTAGAGGTTAGAGGTTAGAGGTTAGAGGTTAGTAGCTGGTCTTTACCTGACCTCTTACCTCTAACCTCTTCCATTATTCATGCTGCGTGCCGCGCTTGACCCGTCGCGCAGGCCATGACGTTCTCCGGCGTCGCCGTCGTGCGCGTGAACTCGCCGGTGACGCGCCCCTCGTGCAGCACGATGACGCGATCAGACAGCCCCAAGACTTCGGGCAACTCCGACGAGACCAGCACGATGGCCAGTCCCTGTTTAGCCAGCTTGTTGACCTGCGCGTAAATCTCCTGCTTTGCGCCGACATCAATGCCGCGCGTCGGCTCGTCGAGGAACAGCACGCGCGGGTTCGTCAACAGCCACTTCGCCAGTACGACCTTCTGTTGATTGCCGCCGGAGAGCGTGCCCGCGATGGTGAAGACCGAGTTCGCCTTGACGCGCAACTCCTGCATGGAACGATTACCGGCCGCCGCTTCTGCGTCCACGTTCGTCACAAAGCGCCCGGAGATGCGCGCCAGCCCGGCCAGCGTCATGTTATTCAGGATCGTCTGTTCCAATACCAGCCCGAAACGTTTGCGATCCTCCGTCACGAAACCCAAGCCATGCCGGATCGCGTCGCGCGGACTCGTCACACGCACACGCCGCCCCGCGATCTCTACCTCGCCCGTCACACGCCCTGCATGCGCGCCGAAGATGGCCATCAACAAGTCGCTGCGGCCCGCGCCCATCAAGCCCGCTATCCCTAACACCTCGCCGCGCCGCACCGCGAAGCTGACATCTTTGACCAACATCTTGCCCGTGACGTTCGGATCTTCCACCGACATGTTGCGCGCCGCGAAGACCACGTCGCCGTGCGCATGATCGACCGTCGGGAAAATGTCGCCGACCTCGCGCCCGACCATGCGCGCGATGATGCGCCGCTCGTCCCAGTTCCGCGTCACGTCCGTGCCCACCGTGCGCCCGTCGCGCAAGACCGTGATGCGGTCGCTCGTGCGGAACACTTCGTCGAGTTTGTGCGAGATGTAGATCATGCCGACGCCGCGCGCACGCAAGCGATCCAGTATGCCGAAGAGCGTTTCGACTTCCGACTCGGTCAACGCAGCCGTCGGCTCGTCGAGGACGAGGATGCGCGCGTCGTGCGACAACGCTTTGGCGATCTCGACAAGTTGTTGTTGCCCGATACCGAGATTGCGAATGGGTGTGTGCGGATCAATCGGCAGGCGCAGGTCGTCAAGCAACGCCTGCGCGCGGCGATAAAGCTCTTCCCAACGAATGATGCCGAAGCGGCGCGGCTCGCGCCCCAGAAAGATGTTCTCGCCGACGCTCATATCTTTGACGAGCGACAGTTCCTGATAGATGACGGCGATGCCCGCGCTTTCGGCATCGCGCACGCCGTTGAAGCGCTGCGCCGCGCCCTCGATCACGATCTCGCCGCCGTAGCTACCGTGCGGATAGACGCCGCCGAGCACTTTCATCAGCGTGGACTTGCCCGCGCCGTTCTCGCCCACGAGCGCGTGAAACTCGCCGCGCCCCAGGTCGAAAGTCACGCCGTCGAGCGCACGCACGCCCGGAAACGTCTTTGTGATCGCGCGCATCTCTAAAAAAGGTGCGCGTTGCTCGGTGGTCATGTTGAGTTCTAGGTTCAAGGTTCAAGGTTCTAAGGCGAAGCGGGCGGCAGAGCCAACGCTTAAACTTTGAACCTCAAACTTGAAACCTTGGACTTATTGTTTCGGACACTTATCCGCCGGCACGCCCGCGCAGATTTTGTCGAGCGTCTGGTAGCCGTCCTTGACGATGGTGCTGACGATGTTATTGCGGTCTACCGCAATCGGTTCAAACAGGAACGCGGGCACTTTCTTGAAACCGTTGTCTATCGTGTCGTTGGTCTGCACCGCTTCGCCGCGCGCGAGTTTCACGGCCGCATCCACCGCGCCGTAGGCGAGCGGCTGGAGCGGTTTATAGATGGTCATCGTCTGCTTGCCCTGCATGATCAGTTGCAGCGAAGCGAGATCGGCATCTTGCCCGGAGACGAGCACGCGCCCCGCGAGGTTCTGCCCTTCGAGCGCCTGCACCGCACCGCGCGCCGTGCCGTCGTTCGAGGCGACCACCGCCTGCACATTGTTCTTCGCTTGCGTCAACGCGTTCTCGACGATGTTCAAGGCGGCGCTTGCCTGCCACTCCTTCGCCGGTTGATCGGCCACGATCTTTACGTCGCCGCGCGCGACGGCCGGCTGCAAGATGTTCATCTGCCCCTGATGCAGCAGCTTGGCGTTGTTGTCCGTCTCCGAGCCTTGCACGACGATGAAATTGGCGGGCTTCGCCGTGCCGGGCGGCAGGTGGTCGAGCAGGTATTGTGCCTGCATCTCGCCGATCTTGACGACCTGATGTGAGACGTAGAGATCGACGTCTGAGTTTTTGATCAGCCGGTCGTAACTGATGACGGGCACGCCCTGCCGGTGCGCCGATTCGACGATCTGCGCTGCGATCTCACCGTTGTGCGGCGCGACGATGAGCACATCCACCTGTTGCGTCAACTGGTTCTCGGCCTGATTGATCTGCACCTTGTCGTCGCCGTTCGCTACGGCAACGAGCAGTTCCGCGCCGATCTCTTTCGCGCGCTGCTCGACGAGTTGTTTGTCGCGCTGCCAGCGCTCCTCCTTCAACGTGTCCATCGAGAAGCCGATCTTAATGGGGTCGTTCGGCCCCTTCTTGCGCCGTGCCGTGCTCGCGCCGCCCCCGCCGTTCGTGCTACCGCCGTTGCCGTCGCCGCTGACGCAAGCCGCGCCGAGCAGCACCGCGATAAATAACAACCCCGCCCACACTCTCCAGTTTCGCATCGCTTCCGCTCCTTCACCTTAGCCGTCAAGTAATCGCCTGCCGTTGCCTAATACCGCGCCGCCTTTTGCGACCGGGCCGCAAAGCTGTTTTGACACTGCGCCGCGAGACCGCTGCGCTTGTCCGGCAAGCGGCCGGCACGCAGCGCGTACTAGCCCCGCACGCTCTCTGTCGAGCAGTAGAACCGCGAACTCTGTCCGTGAGTCGTAAGCTTATCACAAGCGGCGGCGAAGAAAGGCATTGAATTTTTCCGGCGCAGGTGTTACTTTCACTTCATCCGACAAAGCACAAATTAACGTATGGCTCGGCCAGCTTGCGTTTAGACCGTCTCCCCCGACTTCTTAACAGCCCCTCTGTGCGGTCGCTCGGCTGCATCAGCATCCGCTGACTGCATGCGCCGTTAGCAGGCGTCGTTTCAATCTCCGTCACCGGCCCTTTAGCTCGCCGGTTGCCTCGTGGAGGATTAGCTTATGTCTCGACACACTTTCAGCCCGCTCCGCACATTCGCGTGCAGTCTGCTCCTGCTCCTCGGCTGCGCCGTCGCCGCCAACGCTCAGTTTAAGGCCAGCGTGCAAGGCTCAGTTACAGACCCAGCCGGCGGCGTCGTGCCCGGCGCGTCCGTCACCCTAATCAGCAAAGAGACCAGCAAGGCGCAGACCGTTACAACCAGCGACGAGGGTTTCTATCGCTTCGATCAGCTTGCGCCCGGCGCCTACACGCTCAGCGCTGAGAAGACCGGCTTCAAGAAACAGATGCTGGAGAACGTTGCCGTCGAAGCCGAGGCCGTGCAGGGCATTGATCTCGTCCTCGCCACCGGCGAGATTTCGGAGGTGGTGACGGTGACAGAGAGCGCCACGCAGACGCTCGAAACCGAGAATGCTAACGTCTCCAAGGCGCTCACGACGCAGGAGATTCGCGACCTGCCGCAGTTCGGACGCGACCCCTACAACTTGCTCCGCTTGACGCCCGGCATCTTCGGCGAGGGGGCGCGCGGTGGCACTGGCGGTTCCGCCAATCTGCCTAACCAGCCGGGGCCGGGCGGCTCCAACAGATCCATCTTCCAGACTGAGAATCAAGTGCAAATCTCCGCCAATGGCCAGCGCGTCACCTCTAACAACTTCCAGATTGATGGCACGAGCGTGAACAGCCTCACGCATGGCGGCGCGGCAGTTATTACGCCAAACCAAGAATCAGTCAAAGAGGTGCGCGTGATCGCGAACGCGTATTCGGCTGAATACGGGCGCAACTCAGGCGCGCAGATCCTGACCGTCTCGCAGAATGGCACGAACCAGTTTCACGGCAGTCTCTTTCTCAAGAATGACAGCGCAGGGCTGAACGCATTTAATAAGTACGGCGGGTTTAATAACGCCCCGCCCGTGCGCGTTAACCAGCACCTCAATCAATTCGGTGGCAGCCTCGGCGGCCCGGTTCCGCTGCCACGCTTTGGCGAAGACGCAGGCCCCGGATTCAAGCTCGGACGCGAAAAGGCGTTCTTCTTCTTCTCGTATGAAGGGCTGCGCAGCAACACCTCGGATACGCTCAATAGTTTTGTCGAGACGCCTGATTATAGGGCGCTCGTCCAGCGGCTGCGGCCAGGCAGTATCGCCGCGCGGATACTGAATTCGCCCGGCATCGCGCCGCGTATCATTAGCGTGATCCCGGTGCCGTGCACAACGGCCGGCTTTGCCGCTAACAGTCCTGCCTGCCGGCAGGTTGCTGGTGGGCTTGACATCGGTTCGCCTACCGGCGCAACCGGTCAATACGTATTGTCCAGCAACTCCATTGGTGGTGGGCTGGACAACATCCCGGACATCCAGTTTGCGCAGATCGCCGCGCCGAACACGAATAGAGGCAATCAGTACAACCTGCGGCTCGATTTCAATCTGACCCAGAAAGACACGCTGGCGATCAGCGGCTACCGCTCGCGCTTTTTCGGCATGCAGAGTCAACCGGCATCAAACAGTCGCCCGATGGCCGATGTGACCACCTTCCCGACCAACTCGCTGGTGACGATCACCTATAATCGCGTGCTGTCAACGAGCATGCTCAACGAAGCGCGCTTCAATGCGACCCGCTTTGCCTTCAATGAGATTAAGTCGTCGCCCGACACCAACTTTGGTATCCCGAGTATCCAGATCGAATCATTCGGTCTCCCCGGTCCCCTCAACAAGGCCATCCAGTTCGGCGCTCCTTATTCAGAGACCACGCCGGGCATCTTCGCTGAGAATACATTTGAGTTCCGCGACACCCTGCGAAAGGTGGCGGGCAACCACGGTCTCAGCTTCGGTGTAGAGATTCGTAAGGAGCAGGACAACAACAATCTCGTCGGGGCGGCGCGCCCGTTGTACACGTTTGGCGGCCTCTTCAATTTCGCCAACGACACGCCGCTCTTCTACCAGATCGCGGCCAATCCGCAGACCGGCGGCCCGCCCGTCACGCAACGCTATTTCCGCAGCGGCACCTACGCGGGCTTCGCGCAGGACGATTGGAAGTTTCGCCCAAACCTGACGCTCAATTTTGGACTGCGCTACGAATACTTCGCGCCGCTCAGCGAGAAGAACAACACGCTCAGCAACCTCGTGCTGGGCACGGCAGGCGGACAGGAATTAACGGGTGCGCGCATTGTCAGCGGGCTTAAGCAGCTCTACCCGGCAGACCGTAACAACTTTGCGCCGCGCGTCGGCTTCGCGTGGAGTCCAGGCAAAATTCTAGGCATCGAGACGACGAACAAGCTAGTGCTGCGCGGCGGCTTCGCCGTCGCTTATAACCGCATTCCGCTAGTCGATTTCACCAACGTGCGCGCCAATCCGCCGGGCGAGGCCCGCTACACGATCTGCTGCGGCACCGGTAATGAATTCAGCACCCCATTCGCAGACGGCCAGATTCTCTACGCGCTCGGCGCAAACAACACGCCGTTCAGCTATCCGGCGAATCCGGCGCTGAGATTGAACTTCAACTCGCAAGGGATACCGACCAACACGAATGGCGATAAGAAGGTAGAGATTTATGGCGCGCCCGCGAAAGTACCCACACCGTATGTCTATACCTATTCCTTTGACGGCCAGTACAGTTTGCCTTACAAGCTGACGGCGGACCTGGGCTATCAAGGCAGTTCAAGCCATAAACTTGTACGACTGGTCAACCAGCGGTTCATTTATCCGAATGATCCGGGAAATTTCTTCGCTCAAGCTGTCTTCTTCCCGACGCCGGATGCGAACGCAAACTACAACGCGCTGCTGGCGACCCTATCGCGCCGGTTCTCGCAAGGCTTGCAATTTACCGCGAACTACCGGTGGAGCAAATCAATTGACATAATCTCCAGCGACGAGGTTGGCGCACCCACGAACCCGACCTTCCCGCTTGACGTGCGGCAGGAGCGCGGGCCGTCCGACTATGACGTGCGCCACTCTTTCACCGCGTCCGCGCTCTACGAGTTGCCCTTCTTGAGAAATCGCAAGGATGCGCTCGGCGCAATACTTGGCGGCTGGCAGGTCAGTACGATTGCGACTTATCACACCGGTTTTCCGTGGACACCGGTAATCGGCAACTGCCCCAGTTCTAACAGGCCGATCACCTGCCCGGCCCGCCCGACCGCATATTTCGGCGGTGCAGGCACAGACTCTTCCAACCAAGCGTTCATCACCGGCAGCAACTTCCCCGGTGGCGGGGCCAGATTCTTCTCCACGGTCGGGGCGACCGGGCAAGGTTCAGTGGCTGGACGGCTGCCCGGCGTCGGGCGCAACTCCTTCCGCGGCCCGCGCTATCGTGACGTTGATCTGACGCTTTCAAAGCGGTTCGGGCTTGCCCGCTGGCTAACGGAAGCATCCAACCTGGAGGTCAGAGCCAACTTCTTCAATGCGTTCAACTTCCTGAACCTTCAGTCATTCGGGTTTAATACCTCGAGCACGAACATTACCGACCCGAATTTCGGCCGCTCACCAGGTGCGCTGGCGGGCCGGGTGATCGAGTTCCAAGGACGATTCAGCTTCTAACTCTGCTCGCTAAGGGCAAACGCGAATGGCTAGATTATCCCAATCTAGCCATTCGCGTTTTACGTTCGCCCCGGAGACAAGCCGCGCTGCCCGGCTTATGTGACTCAAGCTGTTTCCATGCGGACGCTCCTAAACCAAGATTCGGAAATTCTCTAAGGTGGAGACCTCGGCGCGGCGCGCACGCCGTCTTCAATATCATCCCCGGTCGGCAGGCCCGCCCGTTCGCGCGCTTTACGCTCCTCATCTAGTTGCTTAAAGCGGGCTAGTTCGCGCGCGGCGTCATCCTTTCTTTTGAGGCGGGAGAAGGCCGTGAATAACTGGTAATGCACGCTCGCGCTGTTCGGGCGCAACTCTACCGCATATTTCAGGATGGGGATCGCCTCATCATAGCGTCTGGTCTTAACTAGAAGCCGGCCCAGGTCGTAGCTTGCATAAAAGTGTTTAGATTGGAGAGCACTCGCGCGGCGCAATAGCTGCTCGGCCTCAGCGAAGCGGCCGCGCTCACCGAGGATGAAGCCGAGTTGTGCCAGCGCGTCGAAGTTACCGGGTTCGAGGGCGAGGGCATGGCGGAAAGAGGTCTCGGCAATATCGTACAGGCCGCGGCCGCGCGCCGCAATCCCGACGAAATAATAGGCTTCGGGCTTGTCGGGAAAGCGTTGCGCGGCGCGTTGAAAGACCTCCAGCGCCCGGTCGTAGCGTACGAGCAGCATGTACGTCCCGCCGAGCCGGACGTAATAGACCAACTGCGCCGGGTCTTGCGTCAACGCACGCTCGTAGAACTCCGCCGCGCCTTCGTATCGACGCTGCTTCCGCAGTTCCTCACCGATCATGAAATTCGCTGCGGCGAAGTCGGCGCGGCGCGCGAGCGCCTGTTGCCAGAACCCCACCGCCGCCTCGCTCTGCCCGCGCGCCGCGGTAACGAGGCCGAGCGCGTAGAGCACGTCGGGGCTGTCGGGCGCGAGACTTGAGGCTGCCGCCAGTACGCCGGCAGCATCGTCGGTACGGTTGAGTTGAAGGAGCGCAAACGCGAGTTGGTAGTATACGGCGACGTTGTTCGGCTGCTGTGCGCGAGCGCGCTCGAACAATGGGAGGGCGCGCTCGTAAGCGCCGCGCGCCGCATATTGCACGCCCAAGTTGAATAGCGCCTGCGGGTGATCGGGCGCATCGCGCAACACGCCTTCGAGCATACTGATCGCTGCGTCCGTGCGTCCCGTGCGCGCCAGCAGCACGCCGAGGTTGGCCCGCGCCGCCACGTGCTTCGGATTCAGGCGCAACGCCGTCTGATAGGCGCGCTCCGCCTCCGCGCTGCGCCCGCATTGATCGAGCAACGTGCCGAGCAACGCGTGTGCGTCGGTGTTCGTCGGTGCGGCGGCGATAGCCCTTCTAAGTAGCGGCTCGGCCTCGTCGAGCCGGCCCGCCTGCAATGCGGCAAGCGCCGCACGCAAGAGCGCGGGCACGTCTGCGCGCGCTGCCGCCCCGTTGCCGGCCGGTGCGTCACGCGGCGCACGCCGTTGCGCCTGAACAGGTATGGCCACGAAAAACACGAGTACCACGCCGGCAAGACAAGCGGCAGATATGAACCACGAAACCACGCGAAATAATACGCACGGACGGGCGTTACTTTTCTTCGTGTTGCGGCGTGTGCTTTCGTGATTCATATGTTTTGCGCGTGCTGTTTGCGCGCATACGATTTTTAAAACTGGCTGCAACCTGCGCAGAGTGTATTATACTCGCACCGTTCAAACCACAGCGAAGGAGACTGAAGGGATGAAGCTCGCGCGTCCGTTGTGTCTGCTCTTAACGTTTGCGCTGCTCGCCAGTGCGCCCCCCGCCAACGCACAGACCGCGCGCGGCCCACGACCCGCGCCGGCCGCCAACGAGCGGCGCATCAACGCTCTGCTTGCGCGCATGACCCTTGCCGAAAAACTCGGCCAGCTACAACAACTCGACGGCGAAGCGAACGGCAACTTCCGGCCCGAACATGTCGAATTAGTGCGCAAAGGTCTGCTTGGCTCGACCTTGAACGTGCGCGGCGCGGCCCGCGCGAACGAGTTGCAGCGCATCGCGGTCAACGAGTCGCGGTTGAAGATTCCCCTGCTCTACGGCTTCGACGTAATCCACGGCTATCGCACGATCTTCCCCGTCCCGCTCGGCGAGACGAGCAGTTGGGACCCGGCGGCGGTCGAGCGGGCGGCGAGTATCGCGGCGGCGGAAGCGCGTGCGGCCGGCGTGCATTGGACGTTCGCACCGATGCTCGACATCGCCCGCGACGCGCGCTGGGGCCGCATCGTCGAAGGCTCTGGTGAAGACCCGTATCTTGGCGCGATCATGGGGCGTGCGCGCGTGCGCGGCTTTCAAGGCAATGACTACAGCGCGCCCGACCGCGTCATCGCCTGCGCCAAACACTGGGTCGCTTACGGCGCGACCGAAGGCGGGCGCGATTACAACACGACCGACGTGTCCGAACGCGCCCTGCGCGAGATTTACTTCCCGCCATTCAAAGCGGCGGTGGAGGCAGGCGTCGGGACGTTCATGAGCGCCTTCAACGATCTCGACGGCGTGCCCACATCGGCCAATCCGTTCACGCTCACGCGCGTGTTGCGCGGCGAATGGGGGTTCGACGGCTTCGTCCTGAGCGACTACACGGCCGTGGAAGAGTTGATCAAACACGGGCTGGCGGTCGATGGCGCGGACGCGGCGCAGTTGGCCTTGAACGCGGGCGTCGAGATGGAGATGGTTAGTCGGCTGTATAACCAGCACGGCGCGCAACTGCTCAAAGAAGGAAAGCTTTCGCAGGCGACGATTGACGAAGCGGTGCGCCGCATCCTGCGCATCAAGTTTCGCCTCGGTCTGTTCGCGCATCCCTTTGCCGATGAAGCGCGCGAGCGCACGGAACTGTTATCAGCGCAGCATCGCGCCGCCGCGCGCGAGATCGCCGCGCGCTCGCTCGTGCTTTTGAAGAACGAGCGCGAGACGTTGCCGCTCAGTAAAACGTTGCGCACCATCGCCGTGGTCGGGCCGCTGGCTGACGATCCGAAAGCGCCCGTCGGCTCATGGACGGGCGACGGGCGCGTCGAAGACACGGTGACGCTGCTCGCCGGCATCAAAGCAAAGGCGGGGCCGCAGACGCGCATCTTATACGCGAAGGGCGTAGCCATTGAGGGGCGGGGGGTGACCGGTAACTATGACGCCGCGCCGCCCGGCAACGCTACCAACGCGGGCGGGACGAACGTGCTCGCCGCGCCCGATGCCGAGACCGCACGCCTCGCGACGACGCCGACCGGCGGCGACGCGCTGCCCGAAGCTGTGCGCGCGGCCAATGAGGCCGACGCAGTGGTCATCGCGGTCGGCGAAACGGCCGAGATGAGCGGCGAGGCGGCGGCGCGCACATCGCTCGATCTACCGGGCCGGCAGTTGGAGCTAATCAAAGCTATCGCCGCGACGGGCAAGCCTTATGTCGTGGTGCTGATGAACGGCCGGCCGCTCACGATCAACTGGGCAGCGGAGAACGCGCCCGCGATTCTTGAGACGTGGTTCGCGGGCACGGAGGCGGGCAACGCCATCGCCGACGTACTCTTCGGCGACCTGAACCCCGGCGGCAAATTGCCTGTCACGTTCCCGCGCACGGTCGGGCAAGAACCGCTCTACTACAATCACAAACACACGGGGCGGCCGCCTGATCCGAATAACAAATATTCGTCGAAATATCTGGACGCGCCGTGGACGCCGCTCTATCCGTTCGGCTACGGTCTCAGCTACACGCAGTTTCAATTCTCCAACCTGCAACTGAGCGCGCCGCGCATCGCGCTCAATGGACAGTTGACAGTCAGCGTCGAAGTCACGAACACGGGCCAGCGCGCGGGCGACGAGGTCGTGCAGCTTTACATACACGACGTAGCCGCAAGCGTCACGCGCCCCGTCAAAGAGTTGAAAGGCTTCGAGCGCATCACGCTCCAACCGGGCGAGCGGCGGCGCGTCTCTTTCACGCTCGGCCGCGAGCAACTCGGACTCTATAACCGGGCCATGCGTTTCGTCGTCGAGCCGGGCGTGTTTCAAATCTTCGTCGGGCCGAATTCTGTGGATGGCCTTGCAGGTAGTTTTGAAGTTGGCGCACGATAACCAGCGCAGGCTTTAGGCTCTCGGCGCGCATGATAGGCACAAGGCATTTCAACACAGAGATCGCACGGAGGGCACAGAGAGGCGAAGGCTCGCAGGTGAGCTCGTTTCACTGTGTCTTCGGTGCCTCTGTGTCCTGTGTGTTAAAGCTCAGGTCGCGCTGCCTCATCGCGCTCCTTATCTTATTTGCGCCTTACGTCGCGCTCGCCGCACAGCCTGCGCTTAACTCGCTCTCACCACAGGACGAAACTCTACTCCAAGACCTCGAACAACGCTCGTTCCGTTATTTCTGGGAGCAAGCCGACCCGCAGACTGGCCTCGTCCTCGACCGCGCGCACACCGACGGCCAGCCGCACAACGAGCAAGAGCCGAGCTATCGCATCGCCAGCAGCGCCGCCACCGGCTTCGGTCTGACCGCGTTCTGCATCGCCGCGCAAAACGGTTGGGCCGAGCGCACGGCAGCGCGCGCGCGCGTGCGCACGACGCTGCGCTTCTTCGCGGAACACGCAACGCAGGAGCATGGCTGGTTCTATCACTGGCAGGAGCAAACGACCGGCGCGCGCCGCTGGCGCAGCGAGTTCTCTTCGATTGACACGGCGCTCTTGCTGGCCGGTGTGCTGACTGCGCGCCAATGCTTCCGCGACGACAGAGAGATCGTGCGGCTGGCGACAAAGATTTACGAGCGCGTTGATTTTCAGTGGATGCTC
>JBBRYU010000130.1:0-11808 GCA_038237345.1 Pyrinomonadales bacterium | reverse complement strand
TCTATGATAAAATCGGCTGTTGACCAACCTCTTTCTCTAAAACAACTGAACGGTTACACGGGAACACATTGCGTTCTTCGCACGCCTGCCTTAGCCATTGGAACGCTTGTTCCTCGTCGCCCAGCCTTACATAGGCACGCGCGTAATATATCGCCGGTACATACTCGCCTCTTTCAACTCTCTCGTTCAGTCGTTCGAGCCGCTTCTGCGCTATCGCCCACAGCGCGCCGCTAAAATCGCCTTTGGCGTAGGCGCTACGGAGAATCGCGGCAAGCTCATCATCCCCGACGAGCGTCGCCGCCCTCTGCCACTCGGCGACCGCTTCGCCATACATCTCCTTCCGCTCGTAGGCTTCACCTAGAACTTCGTGAGTCGCGGGATCGTTCGGCTCTAGTTCGAGTGCCTCGCGGTACTGTTCGACCGCCTCATCATAACGGCGCGCAAAGTAGAAACAGATGCCTAGAAAACGACTGTAGTTGAGCGAGAGCGGGTCGAGTTCCAACGCGCGCTGAGCTTCAGCAATGGCTTCGTCGAATTGCCCTATCGCCACCAAGTAGAAGGAGTAGAGGTGGTGAATCTCCGGGAACTTTGCGTTCGAACTGGCGGCGCGCTGAATGTCCCTGCCGGCTCCCGCCCAGTTCCGATGATTAACCAGCATGAACGCCGCCAGTGAGAGTTGGAGTTCCGGCAGTGTGTCGTCCACTTCCAGTGCTTTCGCTATTGCCGCCTCCGCCTGCGCCCAGCCTTCATGCGGAGGTAAGGGCAAGAGTCCCCATGCCGAACCGTATCCGTAATAAGTAGCCAGCCCGAAGTAACCGAGCGCGAAAGTCGGATCGGCAGCAACCGCCTGTTGGAAGTATTTAAGGCTCTTCCCGAACTCCTCCGGCGTAGCCTTCCATCGGTAGTATTGCCCTTTGAGATATAAGAGGTAAGCCTCGGCGCTATCTGTATAACGCTTTAGCACCGCCGCCCTTTCCTTACCCAACAGTTTGACTTTCAACGCATCAACTACAGCGAGCGTGATCTCATCCTGCACGTCGAAGATGTCTTGCAACTCGCGGTCGTATCGTTCTGACCAAAGATGATAACCATCCGCCGCGTTGACCAGTTGAACTGTAATCCGCATGCGATTGCCCGACTTTCTAACGCTGCCTTCTAAAACCGTATTGACCTTGAGAATATTTCCGATTTCGCTGACATGCGCGTTTTTGCCTTTGAATGAAAACGCCGATGTCCGGGCCGCGACTTTTAAATCCTCAATCTTCGCCAGCGCATTCAAGAGCTCTTCGGCTAGCCCGTCGCAGAAGTATTCGTTCTCAGCCTCCGCGCTCAGGTTGGCGAATGGCAGCACGGCGATTGAATTGCGCGTTTCCGCTTTGGAAATTTTTATCCCCGCGTTCAATTGCTTGTCTGCCGAAGTTGTGCGCTCGAGTTCGGCGGTGAATTCCAAATGCTTCTTCAACTGCTGCAAGTCAACCAGCATATCTTGCGCAGTTTGATAACGCTCGGCGCGGTCTTTGCGTAGGGCTTTGACAATAATGCGTTCGAGTTCAGCAGGGATTTCCGCATTGAAATTCGTCGTCGGCGCGGCTTCACTGCGGAGAATTGAAGCGATTATATCGCTTGTCGTTTCTCCGGTAAACGGCAATCTCCCCGTCAGCATTTCGTACAACACAACGCCTAAACTGAAAACGTCCGTGCGCGCATCAACGTCTTGGCCGCGCGCTTGTTCGGGCGACATATACGCGACCGTGCCCATCACCATGCCCGGCGTCGTCTTGACCAGCACGCGGGTCGGGGCTTGCGTGTCGGCGGGCGCGTCGTCTTTTTGCTCGGTCAGCTTTGCCAATCCGAAGTCTAGTACCTTGACGATTTGGTCGCGCCGCACCACCACGTTCTCCGGCTTGATGTCGCGATGCACTACGCCTGCCGCGTGCGCCGCTGCGAGCGCCGAAGCAATCTGTACTGCCACGTCGAGCGGCACCGTGAGTTGCAGCTTGCCGGCGTGTTCGATGTGCGTGCGCAGCGTCTCGCCCGCGACGTATTCGGTGGCGATGAAATGCCGGCCGTCAACGAGGCCGATCTCATGTATGGTCAGAATGTTGGGGTGATTCAGTGCCGAGGCCGAGCGTGCCTCTTGCGCGAAACGCCGCACCCGGTCTGCATCATTGGTGAAATATGAGGGCAGCAGTTTGAGGGCGATCTTGCGGCCCAGCCGCGCATCGTGGGCCAAGTAAACTTCCCCCATGCCGCCTTCGCCCAGTAGCGCAATAATCTCGAACTGGCCAAACCGCCGGCCCGCCACAAGCTTGGCTTGCGCGCCCAACAAATCTCCGGCCGCCGCAGCCACTGCCGGCTTGTCCATGAAGTCGGGCGCATCCCTTTGTGATGCGAGCAGCGATTCAACCTCCCGCCTGATGGTTGCATCCTGCGCGCAGGCGCGGTCGAGGAACGCGGCCCGCTGCTCCGGGGCCTGCTCCAACGCGGCCGCAAACACCTCTTTGACTTGTTGCCAGTGTTCAGGAGTCAAGTGTACTCACTTCCCGCCGATCTCTCTGTGCAGCCAAGCCTTTGCCACGCTCCAATCACGCTTCACCGTCCGGGGCGAGATGCCCAGCGCTTCAGCCGTCTCTTCCACATTTAGACCGCTGAAGAAGCGCAACTCAACAACCCGGCTCTGTTGCAGATCGAGGGCCGCTAACTTCGTCAACGCCTCGTCGACCGCGATGAGGTCTACGTTGCGCTCGCTCGCCGCGTCGAGCGCTTCATCGAGCGGCAGTTTGAGCATAGAGCCGCCACGCTTTATGGCATGACTCTTCCGTGCATGATCGACCAGAATGCGGCGCATCAGTTGTGCGGCGATAGCGAAGAAGTGGGCGCGGTTCTGCCAACGCACATCTTTTTGATCAATCAAACGGAGGAATGCCTCGTGGACGAGGGCCGTTGTTTGCAGGGTATGTCCGGGCCGCTCGTGCCGCAGGTGACGTGCGGCTTGGAAGCGTAATTCCTCATAGACAACCGGAAGTAGGCGGTCGAGCGCGCCCGGTCGCCGCCGCCGCTCCACTCCTGTAGTAGTTGCGTCACGCTGTGGGATGAAGGTGACATCCAATCAACCTCAAATGCAGGATAATAGTCACATAACCGTCGCGGAAGAGAATATGCCCGCGCGGGATTCGGGTCAATGCAGTCGTGTTTCAGATGGAAACGAAAGATCAACCGGAAAGAATAAAACAGTAATCTTATGGCCCCGTTCTGCGTGTTCCTGCGCGTTAGTAAGTAGGGACAGCAATCGGGCCGCCTCGCACACCACCGCGATGGTCAAGCCCCTGATAGGTGGTCTTGGTAATCCGCCGCAGTTGCTGCGGCGGAAGGATTGAGGAGATAAATCATGATGGGATTGAAACGATACTATCTCGGACGGGGACAACGCCGGCTCCTGACACTTGCGGCAGTTGGCATCATGCTGACAGGCGTAAACGTCAACGCGCAATGCCCCACATCTGTGCTAACTTTTGGCCTGCGTAAGCCGACCAAAGTCATCCTGTCGCAAAAGGGTAACCTGCTGGTGGCCGAACAGGGCACCGCCAGCGCGAATACGGGCCGGATTTCGCTCATCGACCCGACGAGCGGCACCGCCCGCACGTTGCTCGACGGGCTGCCATCGGCCCTCAACTTGGTTGGCGGCGCACCTAACCCTTCCGGCCCCTCGGGCCTTGCGCTGCGTGGCCGCACCATGTTCGTCACCATCGGCAGCGGCAACACGACGCTGCCCGGCCCCGCACCCGGTGCCGAGATACCCAATCCGAACGTGTCGTCGCCCCTATTCAGTTCGGTGTTGGAGGTACACTTCGACGCTAATGTCGAGATGACGACCGCAGGCTTCACCCTTACTACGGCCGATCAACTCGCGCTGAAGAACGGACAGACGCTGATGTTTGATAACGGCGGCGGGCACAATATCACGCTCAAGCTGTTGGCCGATTTTCCTGATTATGTGCCCGCGCCGCGGCCCGGCTTGCCGAACAATGTGGTGAGTTCCAACCCGTTCGGCGTAGTAGTGAGCGACGAGCAACTCTATATCGTGGATGCGAGTCTGAATCTCGTGGCGCAGGTGGACACAGATACGGGTGCGACCACGACGCTAACAACTTTCGCAAACTTGCCGAATCCTCTGTTCCCCGCCCTCGGGCCGCCCACCATTCAGGCCGTGCCCGACAGCATTCATCTTTTCAGCGAACAGTTGCTCGTGACGCTCTTAAGCGGCTTCCCGTTTCCGCCGGGCGCGGCGCAGGTGCGCGTGGTCGATCCAATCAACGGCAGCAACCAGCCGTTCATCACCGGGCTGACATCTGCGATTGATGTGCTGCCGGTGAAAACTCCAGGCGGCGACGAGCAGTTCCTGACGCTTGAGTTCAGCACCAACCAGTTAGCCGGGGCGCGCGGCAGGCTGCAACTGTTCGCATCACTCGAGGGGCCGCTAGTGGTACTCGCCGACTGTTTGATCACGCCGACCAGCATGGCGCTCGAGCCGAAAACTGGCAGGCTATTCGTGACGGAGATAGGCACGGGCCGGATCATCGAAGTGGCAGTCAGCGGGATCAGCATACCGGGCGGGAAACACGCGCCAGTAAAACAGGCTCGTTAAGCGCGGCGCGTAGGACGACAAGGTGTGCCGTCTGCCGACGAGTCGGAGCTTACACCAAACGCACCCACGACAAACTTGCTGGGCTGAAACATTCAGCCCGGCAAGGTTGTCTGCCGGCCCCTCCGGCAAGCCAGCCCAAGGCAGCCCCACAACACTGGCGATGACATGTCGCGCCGCCTATGTGCGCCACTCCAGTACGCTCGACGCCGAGATGGTTGGCTCAACGCATCCGCAAGCTTTTCGTGACGGGCGCGTTACGAGCGTGTTACTATCTCCGGCATTATGCAGGCAGACCTCATCATTATTCGCATCATCTTCGTCGCGATTCTTGGTGGCGCGGGCTTCCTCCTCCATCCTGTGCCCGGCAGTCGCAGCCTGTCGGCATTGGCCGGCGTGGTCATCGCCGGCGCGATCATCCTGTTCGAGAGGCGCATTCAGCGCGCTTCTTTGAAGACGTTGATCGGCGCGGCGGTCGGTTCGCTGCTGGGGATCGTCAGCGCGTACCTGATCGGCTCGCTCATCGGCACGATGGAAGCGCCGGCCGTGACGCCGCACGCCAAGTCGTTCCTGATGCTCATACTGATCTTCACGATGGCCTACATCGGTTTGATCGTGGGCGCAGCGAAGGGCGAATATCTCGAACTCTCCGCGCTCGGCGGCATCTTCAGCGATAAGGGCGCGCACCGCGACATGAAGATTCTCGATACGTCGGTCATCATTGACGGGCGCATCTCGGACGTGTCCGAAGCGGGCTTCCTCTCCGGCACGATCATCGTCCCGCAATTCATCCTGCGCGAGTTGCAACAGGTGGCGGACTCGCCCGATTCGTCCAAACGGCAGCGCGGCCGGCGCGGCCTCGACATGCTCAACCGTTTACAGTCGAATCCGAAACTCGACATACAGGTCGTGGACACGGATTTCCCGGCCGTGCGCGAAGTCGATCTGAAACTGCTTGAGCTGTCGAAGCAGTTGGATGCCGTCGTCGTCACAAACGATTTCAACTTGAACAAGGTGGCGCAACTGCACGGCGTCTCTGTGCTGAACATCAATGAACTGGCGAACGCTTTGAAGCCGGTCGTGCTACCCGGCGAGGCGATGCGCGTCTTCATCCTCAAAGAAGGCAAAGAATACAATCAGGGCGTGGCGTATCTGGACGACGGCACGATGGTGGTGGTGGACAACGCACGCAAGATGATCGGTAAGAACGCCGACATCAACGTGACGAGCGTCTTGCAGACGACCGCCGGCAAGATGATCTTCGGCCGGCTCTACGAAGAGGGCGCGGACAGCGTCGGCATACACACGACCGACGCGCGCAACGCCAACGGCAGCACCCGCCGCCCCTATCGCGACGCGCGCGCGCCCGCCGCGACCACCCCGCGCAACATCGAGCAAGAGTAAAAAGCAGTGACAAGTGACGAGTGACAAGTGACGAGCACGGACAAGTTTTAAGCTTGTCACTCGCCACTTGGCATCCGTCATTGCTTTCCTATGAACGTCGCGATTATCGTCGCCGCCGGGCAGGGCACGCGCATGGGCGGCGAGCGCGCGAAGCAGTTTCTTGAGCTCGCCGGCGCGCCCGTCATCATCCACACCCTCCGCCGCTTCGAGCAGTGCGCAACCATTGCTGCTTGCGTCGTTGTTTTACCGGCTGCGGAGACGCATAGTTTTCAAACCAGCATTGCAGAATACAAACTGCGCAAGCTCATACAGGTGGTCGCGGGCGGCGCAACGCGCACCGAGTCGGTCGCGCGCGGATTGGCGGCACTTGCCGACAAGAAAATAATCATCGTCGCCGTCCACGACGGCGTGCGCCCCTTCGTCACCGCCGACGAGATCGACCGCACGGTGCGCGCCGCCGAACGCGACGGCGCGGCTCTGTTGGTTGCGCCCGTCGTGGATACGATCAAAGAGGTCAACGCGGAACAAGTGACGCGCACATTGGCGCGCGCGAGTTTGCGCCGCGCGCTCACGCCGCAGTGCTTTCGCTACGACCTGCTGCGCCGCGCATACGAATATGCGCGCACGAACAACTTGGACACGACGGACTGTAGCGCGCTCGTCGAACAACTCGGCGTGGCCGTCACCGCCATTGAAGGCGACCCCCGCAATATCAAGCTCACGCGGCGGGAAGATTTTGCGCTCGCGGAGATATTGATCAAGGAGTTCAAAGTTTAAGGTTCAAGGTTCAAAGTTAAACCGAGCTTGAACCACAAACCTTGAACCTTGAACCTTGAACTTTGAACCTTGAACTATGTACCGGATCGGCATCGGGCACGATACGCATCGGCTGAGAGATGGGCTGCCGCTGATCTTAGGCGGTGTGGCCATCGAGTCTGTGCGCGGAGCAGAGGGCCACTCGGACGCGGACGCGCTGGCGCACGCGATTGCCGACGCGATTCTCGGCGCGATGTGCGAAGGCGATCTGGGCGTGCATTTCCCTGATCGCGATCCGCGTTGGAAAGACGCAGACAGTTTGCAACTCTTGGCGCGCGTCGTCTGGCTCGCGCAGCAGAGTGGCTACGCGGTCGGCAACGTGGATGCAACCGTCATGCTTGAGCGCCCGCGCCTGCGGCCCTACATTCAAGTCATGCGCGAGCGGTTGGCGCAGACGCTTGCGATTGACGTGAACTGTGTGAGCGTCAAGGCGAAGACTGGCGAAGGCGTGGACGCCGTCGGCGAGTCGCGCGCGGTAACCGTGCAAGCGGTTGTGCTGTTGGAAAAGTCAGAGGTTAAAGCTTAGCGGTCAGTTTCCTGTTCACACCTTTATGCTCAATCCGCAAGATGTGATCCGGCGCAAGCGTGATGGCGGCGAATTGTCTGTCGCAGAGATCGAGTTCTTCGCGCGCGGCGTGACGACGGGCGAGTTCGCTGACTATCAGGCGGCGGCGTTGCTGATGGCGATCTACTGGCGCGGCATGACGGACGCGGAGCAGGGCGCGCTCACGCAGGCGATGTTGCATTCGGGCGAAGTGCTCGACTTCTCCGACATAGACAAACCGAAAGCCGACAAGCATTCGACCGGCGGCGTGGGCGATAAGACGTCGCTGTTGATCGCGCCGCTCGTCGCGGCCTGCGACGTGTGCGTGCCGATGATTTCCGGGCGCGGGCTTGGGCACACGGGCGGCACGCTCGACAAACTCGAAGCGATCCCCGGCTATCGTGTGCGGCTGTCGCTTGACGAGTTTAGAGATGTTTTGCGCCGCGTCGGCTTTGCGATGATGGGGCAGACGCGCGAGATCGCGCCCGCCGACCGCACACTCTATGCGCTGCGCGATGCGACCGCGACGGTCGAAGCGATCCCGCTCATCGTCGCTTCGATCATGTCGAAGAAGTTGGCTGCGGGTCTCGGCGCGCTCGTGCTGGATGTGAAGACCGGCACGGGCGCGTTCATGCGCGAAGAGGCGCGTGCGCGGGAATTGGCCCACGCGCTCGTCGCCACCGGCAACGGCGCGGGCGTGCGTACCGAGGCGTTGCTGACGGATATGAATCAACCTTTAGGCCGCGCTGTCGGGCACGCGCTCGAAGTGCAGGAGTGTCTTGAGCTTTTGCGCGGCGAAGGGCACGAGCGCGCGTTGTCTGTGCTTGAGCTGTCGCTTGAATTATCAGCGCGCATGGTCGCGCTCGCAGGGCGCGCAGCAACACTTGAAGCGGCGCGCGTGTGCGTGCAACAGGCGCTCTCGTCGGGCGCGGCGTTAGAGTGTTTCCGGCAGAACGTAGTGGCGCAGGGAGGCGATGCGCGCGTGTGTGACGAGCCGGCGCGTTTATTTGTTTCAGGCTTGCGGGCGGTTAAGGTAGAATCGCCGCGCGCAGGTTTTGTCACGCAAGTGGACGCGGCCGAGATCGGTTTCGCTGTCGCCAGCATCGGCGGCGGGCGTGTGCGGGTCGAGGGCAAGATCGATCCCGCCATCGGCTACATGGCCGACGCGCGGCACGGCGACGAGTTGGCGGCGGGCGACGCGCTTGGCACGCTCTACTGTCGCGATGAGGCGCAAGCGGAGTTGGCTGCCGCGCGCATCCAGGCGGCGTACACAATCGGCGCAGAGTCTCCCCCATTTCCGCTCCAACTGATCAAGGAAGTAGTCACGTGATGAAATTAAACGGCTCGGTGCTGCTCGCTCTCTTGTGCCTCTGCGCGCTTGTTGTTGCGCCCGCTTGCAATATGGGGCGGGCCGGCACGGAGGATAGATCGAAGATGCGCGTCGGCATCGTCTTCGACATCGGCGGCAAGGACGACCGCTCGTTCAACGCCTCCGCATGGGAAGGCGTGAAACGCGCGGCGAAAGATTACCCGATTGTGCTGCGCGACGTTGAGCCGGGCGACCCGACCTCGATTGAGCCGGCCATGCGCGCTTTCGCCGAACGCGGCTACGATCTGATCATTGGCGTCGGCTTCGCGCAAGCGCCGATCATGCAAGACGTGGCCTCGGATTATCCGAATCTGAAATTCGCCATCATCGACGGGTTGATCTTCAAACGCGACGCGCAGGGCAAGCCGATTGAAGGCCAGTTTGCCGACAACGCCGCGTCGCTCGTCTTCAAAGAGCATGAAGGCTCTTATCTCGTCGGCATGATCGCGGCGCGGAAGTCACAGACCAGCACGCTCGGCTTCATCGGCGGCATGGACATCCCGCTCATACATCGCTTCGAGAAGGGCTACGAAGAGGGCGCACGCTCCGTCAATCCGAATATCAAAGTGATCGAGAACTACGTCGGCGTGAACGACGGCGCGTGGAACAATCCGGGCAAGGGCAAAGAACTTGCGGTCGCGCAGATCGGCAAAGGCGCGGACGTGATCTTCACCGCCGCCGGCAACTCCGGTCTCGGCGCGTTCGATGCCGCCGAGCAGTACAACAAACTCGTCATCGGCGTGGACTCGAACCAGAACTGGGTCAAGCCCGGCTTCGTGTTGACGAGCATGGTCAAGCGCGTGGATAACGCCGTCTATCAGATCGTGGGCGATATGGTGGCCGGTCGCTTTCAGGGAGGCCTGCACGTCTTCGGTCTCGACAACAACGGCATCGGCTACGCGCTCGATAACTACAATGCAAAGCTGATCCCGCCCGACGTGCTCAAAGAAGTGGACGCCGCGAAGGCCAAGATCGTCGCCGGGCAGATCAAAGTGACCGACGCAATGGCGAAATAGCATTTAATGGGTGAGTAAGACCGTGCCCGTTGACCTCGCAGACCTGCGGCGGCGGATGACGCAATTGCCGGATGAGCAATTGCTTAATCTGGTGACGCAGCAGCGCGCCGACTATCAGCCGTTGGCGCTTGAGTTGGCGGACGCGGAGGTGCGGCGGCGCGGTCTAAGTCAAACCGCGCAGGGTGGTTGGCCGCCAACCACTAGCAGGCAAGCGGCGGCGGTAAATTCACTCGGCCGTCTGCCGCAAGGCGAAGACATTATCGCCAAAGGCTGTCTCAGCGTCATCGGGCTATTCGTTACTTTGTTTTTGACCGCCGGCGCGGTCGGGTTTGAGCGTTGGTTCTGGCCCGGCCTCTTCGGTTGGCTCGTGATCCCAACCATTCTTGCTGGATTGTTCGGCGCGGTGGGCTGGCTTATGCAAAAGATGAAGCCGCGACCTTAAGTGAAGATTAAGAGACTGAGCGGAGCGCGTCGGGCAAAGCGGGTAACGTCTGCACATGCTTGAACTGAAGAACATCACCAAACGCTTCGGCGATGTGTTGGCGAACGACCGCGTGAGCATCGTGGTAAAGCCGGGCACGATCCACGCCATCGTCGGCGAGAACGGCGCGGGCAAGTCTACCGCCATGCGGATCGCTTACGGTTTCTACACGGCGGACGATGGCGAGATCGTGATCGACGGCGCGGCGCGGCGCATCGAGACGCCGCACGATGCCATCGCTCTGGGCGTCGGCATGGTGCATCAACACTTCATGTTGATCGAGCCGATGACCGTGACCGAGAACATCGTGCTGGGCGCAGAGCCGGGCAGCGCGGCCGCGCTCGATCTCAACAAGGCCGCCGAGCGCATACGCGCGCTGTCAGAAGAATTCAAACTGGCGATTGATCCGCACGCGACGATTGAACATTTATCCGTCGGGCAGCAACAACGGGTCGAACTGTTGAAGGCTTTGTACCGCGAGGCGCGGCTGTTGATTCTGGATGAGCCGACGGCAGTGCTTGCGCCGCAAGAGGTCGAAGAGTTGTTCGCCATCCTGCGGCGGATGCGCGAGCAGGGCAAGACGGTCGTCATCATCACGCACAAGCTGGACGAAGTGCTCGCCATCTCGGATGAGGTGACGGTGATGCGCGACGGGCGCGTCGTCGGCGGCGTGCAGACGCGCGAGACGAGCGCGGCGGAGTTGGCGCGTTTGATGGTCGGGCGCGACGTGCTGCTGCGCGTCGAGAAGCCAATGGCGGCAGCCGGCGAGACCGTCTTGAGTGTGCATAATTTAGTTGTGACGGGGCGCGATAAAACGCGGCGGCTTGACGGCGTGTCGTTCAAGGTGCGGGCCGGCGAGATCGTGGGCGTCGCGGGCGTCGAGGGCAACGGGCAGACCGAGTTGATCGAGGCGCTCGCCGGGCTTGTGCCGCCGGCGCAGTTGTCCGGCGACATAGAGTATCAGGGGCAGAACATCGCGCGGCGCGACGCGCGCTCGCGCCGCGAGCTTGGCATCGCGCACATCCCCGAAGATCGCCACCGGCGCGGACTGTTGCTCGATTTCGATCTCAACGAGAACGCGATGCTGGGCGTTCACTATCGCCCGCCCGTCACGACCGGCCCCGGCGGCGTGCTGCTCGACGACGGCGCGATCCGCAAACGCACCGCCGGCATCATCGCAGACTTCGACGTGCGCCCCGTGAATGCCGATCTGCCCGCGCGTGCGCTCTCCGGCGGCAATCAACAGAAACTGATCATCGGGCGCGAGTTTGTCCTGCAACCGAAACTGCTGCTCGTCGCCCAGCCGACGCGCGGCGTGGACATCGGCGCGATTGAGTTTATTCACCGTAAACTCGTGCGGCTGCGCGACGAAGGCTGCGCCGTGTTGCTCGTCTCCGCCGAACTGGAAGAAGTGACCTCGCTCGCGGATCGGCTGCTCATCGTCCACGATGGCGAGATCGTCGGCGAGGTCGATCCGAAGGTGGCGACGCGCGAAGAGCTTGGCTTGTTGATGACCGGCGGCAACGTTGCTTAAGT
>JBBRYU010000129.1:0-11847 GCA_038237345.1 Pyrinomonadales bacterium | reverse complement strand
TTCCAGATCGGCTCGAAGAGCGAGTTGCCGAAACGGAAGACGAGAATGTTCTGCGTGGTCTCTTTGCCGAGATAGTGATCAATGCGATAGACCTGATGCTCGGCGAAGACGGTGGCGATCTCTTCATTCAACGCTTGCGCTGATTTGAGATCGCGGCCGAATGGTTTTTCGACGATGATGCGCGCCCAGCCGTTCGTCTCAGCATGCAAGCCGGCCGCGCCGAGATGTTTGACGATGACGGGCGCGAGCGAGGGCGGCGTGGAAAAATAGAAAAGTCGGTTCTGCTTGTCGCCGGATGCGATTTGCGCGTGCAGTTTGTCTAGCCGCACGGCGACTTCCGTGTAGGTTGCATCCGCTTGCAAGTCGCCGGTCATATACGTGAGGTGCGCGGCGAACTCGTCCCACTTGGCCGCGTCGAATTCATCAACGTCTTCCGACTGCTCCGCGCCCGCGCGCATCGTCGCGCGAAACGCATCATCCGACCAAGCTGCTTGCCCCACGCCCAGCACGGCGAAGTTGCGCTTGAGACAACCCGCATGAAAGAGATCGTAGAGTGCGGGGACGAGCTTGCGTTTACTCAGATCGCCCGACGCGCCGAAGATCACGAGCACACTCGGCTCGACTTCCGGCAGCGGGGCCCGCGCCTCACACGGCGCAACTGTGCCTTCAACTTTTGCTGACATGTTATGAACCTTTATCCGATACTTGTGGCAAATCTTTGCGCCTTTGCGTGAGATTCTTGCTTTGACAACAAGACTTCACGCAAAGGCGCAAAGGCGAACGCAATAAACCTGGCTCACCCGTTGCCGGGAGTGTTACCGTCGGTGGCGAGTTTAGCCCAGTCGGTGTGGACAAAGCCTGCGTCGGGCCGGTCTGTGCGCTCGTAGGTATGCGCGCCGAAGAAATCGCGCTGCGCCTGCGTCAGATTCTGCGGCAGGCCGGCTGTGCGATAACTGTCGAAGTAAGAGAGCGCGGCCGACATCGCGGGGATCGGGATGCCGAGTTGTTGTGCGGTCATCACAGCCCGCCGCCAAGCTCCCTGCGCACGGCGCATGTGCGCGTTGAACTCTTTGTCGAGCAGCAAATTCGGCAAGTCGCGTTTGCGCTCGTAGGCTTGCATGATCGTGTCGAGGAAGCGGGCGCGGATGATGCAGCCGCCTTTCCAGATGCGCGCCATCTCTTTGAGATTGACGTTCCATTTGAACTCGCGCGAGCCGACACTGATCAGATGCATGCCTTGTGCGTAGGAGCAAATCTTCGAGGCATAGAGCGCATCGTGGACGGCGCTGATCAGTTTCTTGCGGTCGCCGCGAAAACGCTTAGCGCGCGGTCCCTTGATCTTCTTGCTCGCCTGTACGCGTTCCTCTTTCATGCTTGATAGCACGCGCGCATCAATCGCCGCCGCGATGGTTGGAATGGACACGCCCAAGTCCAGCGCGATTTGCGCAGTCCATTTGCCCGTGCCTTTCTGCCCCGCCTTGTCGAGCACCAGATCGACGAGCGGCTTGCTCGTGTCCGGGTCTTTGACGGAGAACACTTTGGCCGTGATCTCGATGAGAAATGATTCGAGCGGGCCGCGATTCCATTCGGCGAAGGTGTCGGCCAGTTCACTGGCCTCCATCTCCAATGCGCGCCGGAGTATGTCGTAGGCTTCGGCGATCAGTTGCATGTCGCCGTACTCGATGCCGTTATGCACCATCTTGACGAAATGGCCCGCGCCGTCCGGCCCGACGTGTGTGACGCACGCGCCGGAATCGGTCTTAGCGGAGATGGCTTCGAGGATCGGTTGCAGTGCCTGCCACGCATCGGTCGAACCGCCGGGCATCAAGCTGGGGCCGTGCCGTGCGCCCTCTTCGCCGCCGGAGACGCCCATGCCGACGAAGTTGAGATTCTCCGCACGCAGCGCAGCCTCGCGCCGTTGCGTGTCCTTGAACCAGGAATTGCCGCCATCGATCAGTATGTCGCCTGGTTCGAGCAACTGCTTGATCTTCTCGATGGTCATGTCCACAGGCGTGCCCGCTTTGATCATCATCATGATGCGGCGCGGGCGTTGGAGCGCGCGTGTGAACTCCTCGAAAGTCTTCGTGCCTGTGAAGCGATGGCCCGCGCCATGCTTGTTGATGAAACGATCCACCCACTCGCCTTCCAGATTCCAGACTGCCACCGGAAAGCCGTGGTCTTCGACGTTTAAGGCCAAGTTCTCGCCCATCACGCCGAGGCCGATCATGCCGAACTGTGCCTGCCCTGCTTCTGTCTCTGTCGCTGACATACGTTTGTACTCAACTTTCTTTGTCTGATGTGCCGAGAAATTTCTTAACGCACGGAGGTTGAATTAAAGCCTCGCCCCGGCCCGGTTTGACTGCGGACGCAGATTATTCTCATAATCGGCCAACTAATCAACCTTTTTTGGAAGCGAGCGTCCGGATGAGACATTTACCCAAGCTAATTGTGCTCATGCTGGCCCTGTCGCTTTTGCAATTGACCTGCAAGAAAAGTACGCCGCAAGCGGATCAGAACGCCAACCAGACCGCGCCGAATGAAACGACGCCCGCGCCGACCGTCTCCGAACAAGAGTTGCAGCAAATCCGGCAAGCGTTCGAGAAGGACATGGCGGATCAGCCGGAGAACATACATTACAACATGGGCAACGTCTACATGGCGGCCGGAAAGTATCAGGAAGCGATCACTGAATTCAAGCAAGCGATCCAGATCGCCGCGCAGGACGCAGACTCCTACGTCCATATGGGCGACGCATACGCCGCCCTGCATGAGGAGCAGCCCGCGCTCGACGCTTATACACAGGCGCTGCAAATCAACCCGAAAAGCTCGGACGCATACGTGCATCTCGGCGACTTCTATAGTCGCTCGAACCGGCAAGATGAAGGGCTAAAGATGTACCAGCAGGCAGTCGCGGCGAACCCGAAGGATGCGACGGCGCAGTTTCGTCTGGGCGATGCCAAACGACGCGTGGGGCAGATGCAGGAAGCGATTAAAGCTTATCAGCAAGCCGTGCGCTTGAAGTCCGATTATGCGGAGGCTTATTTCAGTCTCGGCAATGCTTTCGATCAGGCGAACCAGCCGAAACAGGCCCTCGATGCCTACCGGAACGCGGCTAAGTACAACGACAATGACAGCGATGCATGGTTCAACTACGGCAACACGCTCAATCGCCTGAATCAACCGGCTGAGGCGATCAAGGCTTTACGCCGCGCTGTTGAGTTAAAGCCCGACGATGCCGAAGCGCGACGCATGTTAGGCTTCATCTATTTGCAGCAGGGCGATAAGCAAGGGGCGTTGGAACAGTACAACGCGCTCAAGAATCTGAACCCGCAGTTCGCCGCCACGCTCAACGACGCCATCAACAAACCGCCGGAGCCGAACGGCAAATAGTTTGCGCGCGATTTTTTGCGTTTATCTTGCTTTCGTAATTTGACCACAACGAGTTTGCAACCAACCGCGTACCGACAGGCTGTATCTTCTCATCATCCTTTTACGGCAACTGGACGGACACGCGGGGTGGCAGGCTTGGGGGAGCCGGTCACCCCAAGTTCCTTTTTTTGCCTACCCTTCCCTACCAGACGCGATTGACTCCACGCGCCGTTTCGCTTAGAACATGGCGGCCCGATTCTCTATCTTTTTACCAACGGCAGCAACATGAAAGCTTATCGCATTCCAATCGCCCTCGCTTGCTTACTCTGCGGTCTGACGGGTTGTTCGTCGCGTACAGACCGCGCCGCGCAAATCTCAGCTTCACCTACACCCACGAGCGCACAAAATGATCCCCCGGTCAACAACGCCCCTATACCGCAGGCGCAGGATGCCGCCGGCTACGTCGCATTGGGCAATGAGTTTTATCGCAAGGATCAGGACGAGCAAGCTGTCGCGGCATATGAGCAGGCTCTCAAACTAGACCCCGTCTATGCCGAGGCATATCTGAAACTTGGGCTGACTTATCGCGTATTGGGGCAGAAAAAGGAAGCGGACGGGGCTTACGACAAGGCAGTCAAGTTGTACGCGCAGGCTGTCAAGAGGGACGCGAAAAACGCCACCGCACAACTCAAACTCGCCGAAGCTTTATACCAGACCGGCGAGCACCAGAAAGCGGTGGACGCTTATAAACGCGCTCTGAAACTGCAAGACCCGGACAGCGAGACATACTATAATCTCGGCGAAGCCTACACCAAGCTCGCCCGCTACAAAGAAGCGATGGGCGCTTACAAAAGCGCCCTCAACCTCGACCCCGATTTCTTCCGCGCCAGCGAAGCCTTAGAGCGCGCTAAGTCCGGCAATGAACGAGTTGAGAACGCACGCAAAGAATTCGAGAAGCAACAAAAACAACGCGCGAAGAATAGCAACAAGAATACTAATCAGGCTAACAGTAATACCCCGCCGAGTAATACTAAGCACTAAGCTTTACCGGCAATGGGCGGTAACCTAGCTGAGAGTTATATGCCGACCACAGGCAGCATCCTATCTTCTGTCGCAGCTGTTATGGCTGGTTTTAACGCACCTTGGTTTATCGCTGGCGGCTGGGCGATTGATCTATATCTGGCCAGAGTAACGCGCCCGCACAATGACGTTGAGATCGCGGTGCTGCGCAAAGATCAGTCTGTGCTGTACGCGCATTTCAACGGCTGGTTACGGCAAAAGATCGTTGCCGGCGAAAGAGTGCCCTGGCAAGGTGAAGAGTTGCAGTTGCCGATCCACGAGATTCATTGTTTCAACGGCGCGGCCGAGCCGCAACAACTCGAGGTCTTATTGAACGAGGCGGAAAACGACGCGTGGGTGTTCCGTAGAAACCAGGCGGTGCGCAGACCGTTGCGGCGAAGTTACTTCACCACTGCTGCCGGTTTACGAGTGCTCAGTCCGGAGATCGTTTTGCTCTATAAATCAAAGCAGCCGCGCCGCAAAGATGAACAGGATTTTGCCGCCGTAGTTGGGCAGCTTGCTGCTGAGCAGCGTGCGTGGCTGCACGCCGCGCTCGTTACCTGCGACGCCAAACATGTTTGGTTAGCCAGCCTATAAGCATGCACGCAGTTTGCTGGAGATGCGCAGATGCGGAAAGTAATACTATTCATCGCTAACAGTCTGGATGGTTTTGTCGCGCGGCCCGATGGCGGGTTTGATTGGCTATTTACAGATGGCGACTATGGCATGCGCGATTTCTTCAAGTCGGTTGATACGGCGCTGGTCGGGCGGAAAACTTATGACCTGATGGCAGGCCAAAAATCCACCAATACCGGCATGAAGGGTTATGTTTTTTCGCGCTCGCCGCAAAAGAGCAAGGACAAGCACGTGGAATTCGTCTCCGGCGACATACGCAACTTTATCCTGGCACTGAAAGAGCAACCGGGCAAAGATATTTGGCTTGTCGGCGGCGGTGAGTTGATGGCATCATTCTTACAAAAGCGTTTGATCGACGAATTCATCCTGACAGTACATCCCATCATTCTTGGCGCGGGCATCCCGCTATTTCGGGGTGAGAGTCAGCAAATTGATTTGCAACTGCTGGCTTGTCAGACTTACGAAAGCGGGATCGTGCAATTGCGCTACGGCTTAAAGTGAAGGCGGCTCATTTCCAGCCTGTACACCAAACATCATGCTTACGTGCGGCAACTCCGGGCCAACGTTAACGCGCACAGGTCTGTGCGCGGCCACCATCAATCGAATAGGTAGCGCCCGTGATCCATGCGCCGCGATCTGACGCTAAGAATAGAATCAGGTCGGCGACTTCGGCGGGCGTGCCGACGCGACCGATGGGGTGCGTTGTGCGTGAGTGTTCGAGAAAGGCTGTGTAGTTCTCGTCGTTCATGCCGCCGCGCCGATGTATCTCCGTGCGCACGACGCCGGGGTTGACGGCATTAACGCGTATGCCCTGCGCGGCGAGTTCCAGCGCGGCGCAGCGCGTCAGTTGATCCACGCCAGCTTTCGAGACGCAATACGCGAGTACGCCGGGGAAGGCGCGTAGCCCCGTCACGCTCGATACATTGACGATGTTGCCCGGCCGCCGCTTCAAGTGCGGGACGGCAAGCTGCATCAAATGAAAGACCGCGCGCAGATTGACGTTCATCATCTCGTCCCACGCCGCAAGCGCTGTCGTCTCGACTGTGCCGCTGCTGAGTATACCGGCCGCGTTGACCAACACATCGAGACCGCCGAAATGTTCAACCGTCTCGGTCACCACGCGCTCCGCGTCAGCCTCCACCATCACGTCCGCCGGCACGACGAACGCCTCGTGGCCTTGCGCCGCGATCTGTTGCGCAACCTCCTGCAACGGTTCGCGCTCACGTCCGACGAGCGCGACCCGCGCGCCCGCAGCCGCAAAACTCAACGCCGTCGCGCGCCCGATCCCCGAACTAGCGCCCGTCACGAGCGCGACTCTGTCTTGCAACTCTGCATCCATCGCTTCGCTTATACCTCTTGCGCTAGTGTTTGAAAGCGGGCCGCGTCTTCACGCATCCGCACGTTATTGAACATGACATAAGACGTGCCCGCATCGGGCAGCATCTCTAACAACTCCAACATCTCTTCATCCTCATATTGGTATCGCCAGCCGCCGCGCCCGTGCAATCGGTAATAACAGCTTTCCGGCGTAACCGTGCGCGCCGCGAACGGATCGACGAGGTGGATGAGAGCAAGCTCACGGCATAACTCGACCAGCAATTCACGCGGCCACTCGCCGCGCGGCTCCCACAGACACACGAGACCTGGCGGACGCTTGATCTTCGTAAAGAACTTACGCAGGTTGCTGATGTGCGCGGTCGTCGGCGTAAAACTGGCCGGACATTGAAACAGCACGCGCGTTGCCGCCAGTGCTGCCGCCGCCGCGAGCGTCGTCCGCCAAGCCTCGCGCACTATTTTCGTTAGCCGGAACGAGCCAACACCTTCGCGCTCCGTCTCGGTCAATTCCCGCTTGAGCCGACGATAGGTCGGACTACGCGCTTCATGTGTGATCAATTGCCAGGCCTTGAGTGTGAACTCGAAGTCGGGCGGCGCTTCTGCGCGCCAACGCGCGAGCGTCTCAATACGCGGCGGTTGATAAAAGGTCTGCTGCACTTCGACGGCGGCGAACTCGCGCATGTATTCATTGCGCGCGAGGCGGAAGCCGCAACAGCCCGTTTTGATCACCCGCCGTGTGTTGTCCGCCATCAATCAGTCCCGCGTCAGTTGCCGGTACTTGATCCGGTGCGGCTGATCAGCCGCCGCGCCCAGCCGCGCGTGCCGGTCGGCTTCGTACTCGGAGTAGTTGCCCTCGAACCAGTAGACGCGGCTATCGCCCTCGAAGGCGAGTATGTGCGTGGCGATGCGGTCGAGAAACCAACGGTCGTGGCTGATGACGACGGCGCAGCCGGCAAAATTTTCGAGTGCGGTTTCGAGTGCGCGCATCGTGTTGATGTCGAGATCGTTGGTCGGCTCGTCGAGCAGCAGCACGTTCGCGCCCTCTTTCAACACCTTCGCCAGATGCACACGGTTACGCTCGCCGCCGGAGAGCGTGCCGACCTTCTTCTGCTGATCGGTGCCGGCGAAGTTGAAGCGCGCAACGTAGGCGCGCGAGTTCACCTGTCGGGTGCCGAGCGTGACGACATCGAGACCGTCGGAAATCTCTTCCCAGATTGATTTATCCGGCGCGAGCGTGTCGCGGCTCTGATCCACGTAAGCGATTTTAACCGTTTCCCCAACGCGAATCGTGCCCTCGTCCGGCTGCTCTTGATGCGTGATGAGGCGAAAGAGCGTGGTCTTGCCAGCGCCGTTCGGGCCGATGATGCCGACGATGCCGCCGGGCGGAAGCGCGAACGTCATGTCGTCAACCAGCAGCCGCTCGCCATATGCTTTGCTCACGCTTTGTGCTTGGATGACGATGTCGCCCAGCCGCGGCCCCGCCGGAATGTAAATCTCAAGCTCTTGCGCGCGCCGCTCGCTCTCCTGCGCGACTAAAGTCTCATAAGCATTGATACGCGCCTTCGACTTGGCATGCCGCGCCTTGGGCGTCATCCTGATCCATTCAAGCTCGCGCTGCAAAGTCTTGCGCCGGTCGCCCTCAGATTTTTCTTCGCGCGCGAGCCGCTGCTCTTTCTGTTCGAGCCAGGAAGAGTAGTTGCCCTGCCAGGGGATGCCCTGCCCGCGATCAAGTTCGAGAATCCAACCCGCGACGTTATCGAGAAAATAACGGTCGTGCGTGACGGCGATGACCGTGCCCGCATACTGCTGCAAATGTTGTTCAAGCCACGCGACCGACTCGGCATCCAAGTGGTTCGTCGGCTCGTCGAGCAGCAGGATGTCGGGCTTTTGCAGCAACAGCCGACAGAGCGCGACGCGGCGACGCTCGCCGCCTGATAGCACTCTGATCGCTGTTTCACCCGGCGGACAGCGCAGCGCGTCCATCGCCAACTCAAGCCGGCTGTCTAAGTCCCACGCATCCAACACGTCGAGCTTTTCTTGCACCGCGCCCTGCCGTTCGAGCAGCACGGTCATTTCGTCGTCGCTCATCGGCTCGGCGAACTGTTCGTTGATCTGCTCGAACTCTTGCATCAGCGCGACCGTCTCCTGTGCGCCCTCTTCCACCACTTGCCGCACGGTCTTCGTCTCGTCGAGGCGCGGCTCTTGTTCTAAATAGCCAACGGTGTAACCGGGCGATGGCACAATCTCGCCCACGAACTCTTTCTCCACGCCCGCGATTATTTTGAGCAGAGAACTTTTGCCTGAGCCGTTCATGCCGATGACGCCGATCTTCGCGCCGTAGAAATATGACAGATAGATATCTTTGAGGACAGGCTTCTTGTCGTAATACTTACCGACGCCGACCATCGAGTAGATGATTTTATTTGGGGCTATGCTCATTGACGAAAAATGTGCTCCTGTTAATTTGCTGACTTCACTTTTGCGGCGTTATATCGGCCGAACCGGATGCGCCCACATGCAGGCAACCGAAGACGAGGGCGCGCGTCAACCGCACGGGCTTAACCGGCGTTTCCTTCTCTACCGGCGCATGATTGATCGCGTCCGCTACGTCAATGCCGCTCATGACGCGCGCGAAGGCGGCGAACGTGCCGTTGAGGTGCGCTCCGTCGCCCACGAGGATAAAGAAGTTCGTGGTCGCGCCATTCGGCGTATCTGGCCGCGCCATCGAGACAATGCCGCGCACGTGCTCAATGCGGTTCGGTTCGTCCATGATAGTGCGGCGTGAACGTTCGGCGAGTTCCGGCGTGAGCTTCGTGCTGGTCGCGAGGTTGCCGCCCTGTATGATGAAACCGGGCACGATGCGGCTGAACGTCGTCGTATTGAACGCGCCGGTGGCGGCGAGATTCAGAAAGTTGCGCACTGTTTCCGGCGCAAAATCTGCCAACATCTCCAGTTCGATAGCGCCCGCTTCGGTCTCCAGCCGCACACATTGACTGCCCATTTGCGTCGCGGTCGCTTTGTCGAATGGGTTGGCGGGTTGTTGCTCTTTCGCCACTGGGCGCGCGTTCGCTTTTTTCTGTTCAGGCGGGGCGCCGGTCGCGGGTGGCGGCATCTGCGTCTGCGCTGGGGGCGCGGGGTTGTCCTGCGCTCGGAGTGATAACGCGACGAGCATGAGGCAAAGGCCGATGAACAGTTTTGGCAATCCAGTTGATTTCATGATGCGAACCTCAAGCGCTTGAATTATGAGTGTCCACTCGCGGGCAAGCAACACGTATCTTCGTTGAGTCCGCGCCACACGTCAAACGACGACACGCTCAGGCCCACAGCAGTTAATCCTGCGTTCAATCACAGATATAAGAAGCAGCGTGTCGCCAGCGAGCCGACTGCGTTATGATGGATCGCTGAGCGGTCCCATGCCGCTAGAGAGGATGACCTGATGGCGAAGAGTTTGCAGGAAGAGTATGCCCCGCAGATGGCCTGCTTCGGTTGTGGGCCGGCGAACCCGGTCGGCTTACACATTCGTAGCTTCGTGCGCGGTGACGAGGTGGTGGCCGAGTGGCAGCCCGCGCCGCAGTACGAAGCCTTTCCCGGCGTCCTCAGCGGCGGCATCATCGGCACGTTGCTCGATTGTCACTCGAACTGGGCGGCCACCTACCACCTGATGCGCCAGAGTGGCTTGAGTGCGCCGCCCTGCACCGTCACCGCCGACTATGCCATCAAGCTCCTGCGCCCGACGCCGACCGACAAGCCGGTCGAACTCGTCGCCACGGTCGTCGAATCCCAGGCCGACCGCGCCATCGTCGAAGCGAAACTGATCGCGCACGGTCAGACCTGCGCCACCTGTCGCGGCACGTTCGTCGCCGTCAAGCCGGGCCATCCAGCACATCATCGCTGGTAACATGCCGGCATACTATTTCTTTACATTACGGATGTTGAGGCTATGAGTTATCAGCAGGCAAAAGCCATCTTACTGCCCTGATTCAGACAAGCATTCATTATGATTGAGCCATTGTGGTAAGGGTAAAGGCAACTGAATTATTGCTTCGTAGTCATTATCTACATACTGCTCAAAACTTATTACATTGGAACTTAAGTTTTCAGCTATTTTAGTTGTATGCTGAAAACATGCACAAAGAACACATCAAACTCAGCCAAGCTGACCAAGCTTGTTTAATGACCATCATCTCGAAAGGCCAACTTCCGGCCAGAGTCTTCCGCCGAGCCACCGCGCTTTTGGAACTCAATCGCGGTAAGACCTTGTGTGCCGTCTCTCAGACTTTGCAAGTTAGTTATCAAACCGTTGCTCAGTGGAGAGATAACTATTATTCGAGAGGATTGCAGGCTCTCCAAGACAAGGAGCGAAAAGGCCGTCCCGTTCTGATTGATGGTAAGAGCCGCGCTTCAATCACTGCTCTGGCCTGCTCGACTCCGCCTTCAGGCCGAGCGCGTTGGACGCTCAGGCTGCTGGCTGACAAAGCAGTCGAACTGGGCTTTTGTCAGAGCCTATCACATACTAAAGCCCGCTCCATAGTGAAAAAAACTGTCTCCAACCGCACCTAAAAAAGCAGTGGTGTATCGGAAAGATGGATGCAACCTTTCTCGCACGCATGGAATAGATTCTTCATCTTTATGCTTTGCCGCATGATGAGCACTATCCCGTCATTTGTTTCGATGCGCGCCCCTGCTTTCTCATTGGCGACCACGTGGCGGGACTTGAGATGCAGGCAGGCCAAGTAGAGCGCCAGCATTATGCTTATGAAAAGCATGGTTCATGTGCCCTGCTGATGGCGATTGAAGCCCTGACAGCCAAACGCCTTGCACGAGTCTTTTCGCGGCGGACCAAACAAGAGTACGCGCTCTTTATGAAAGAGTTGGCCGGGAGGTATCCAGAGGCGCAGCAGATCAGAGTTGTGCAAGACAATCTGAACACACATTCGACCAGTTCCTTTTATGAAACCTTTAGTGCCGAGGAAGCCTTCGCTCTCGCGCACCGCTTTGAGTTTTACTACACGCCGAAGTCTGCGAGTTGGCTCAACATGATTGCGATTGAGTTCTCGGCGCTCTCCAGGCAGTGTTTGAACCGGCGCATCGCGAGCAAAGAAGCACTGACCAGAGAGGTCTTAGCGATTGTCAAAGAGCGAGAAGAGAAAGCCATCAAGATTGAGTGGCAGTTCTCGATTGAATCAGCCAGAGGCAAATTGAACAGGCATTATCAGCAAGTCAACGCTGAGAATGCTCAATACCAGAAAACTTAGTTTCCGATGTACTTATGAAGCAATGCGGTTGGAACGCTTGCTGGCTGCTCTTACTCGTCTCTCCACCCCACGGGTCTACGTCAATCACGCTCGTCACCGTGCCATTGAGGGCCGTGATGCGTTGGCTCTTCGTCACCGGGTCTTGCGCCACCCAACTCACCGCGTTGTTCTGCTGCACGGCCAGCACCTGACT
>JBBRYU010000128.1:0-12313 GCA_038237345.1 Pyrinomonadales bacterium | reverse complement strand
TCCTGCAACTCGAATAGGTCGGACATGCTGACGTGCGGCTCATGCCACCACAGCACGGTGCCGTCAGACACCTCCACGAGTTGGCAGGTGACGCGGATTCCATTGCCCGCGCGCAGAATAGTGCCCGTCAGGACTACATCGGCCTGCGCTTCTTCTGCGATCCGCTTCAGGTCGAGAAGTTCGTCCGCGTAGCGCGCCGCGCCGGTCGGCGAGAGCACGGCCACGGAATCGAGCACCGAGAGCGCGCCGGCCACCGCGTCGGGCACGCTGAAGGCGAGGAAGTCTACATCGGGGTCGGCGCGCAACATGCGGAACGGCAGCGCCATGAGGCGGATGATTGGCCGCGCAATCTCAACCGCTTCTTCCGCGACGATACGCACCCTGATGCGCTCCTCGGCCACCAGCGCATCGTCATTATTCTCAACCTCTCTGACCCGCGCCACGAAACGATAGCCACGACCCGGCACGGTCACGATGTATTGATGCTCGTGCGGACTCTCGCCCAGCGCCTTGCGCAGTGTTGAGACGTTGCGCGTCAGATTTCCTTCCTCAACGAAACTGTCGGGCCAGACCGCGTGCATCACCTCGTCTTTGTCCAACAATCGCCCGCTGTTCTGCACGAACACAAGCAGTATGTCGAAAACTTTGGACGTGAGCGGCACGACCTCGCCTGCGCGCAGCAAGAGGCGGTTTGCGGCGTCCACGCGGAATGGCCCGAACTCGTAGTTGCGCACCTCTTCGGATTGTCTGGTTGGCTGGCTCATGACCGTCTTCGGGCCATTTCCGAAGTCTTTCCGAAAATTTCCGAATTTGCGAAGGACTTCTATCAGCTCTCAGCGTTAGGGTCGGCGGCGAGATCAAACGAGGCGTGTCAGGCGCGGTCGGAGCGGAACTTCTGAGAACGGCGCTGATTGTAATGAAAAGGGACGCACAGAGCAACAAAAAGGGAGATCGAATGCCGTTGAAGCGCAGAACGGAAATCAACATTGAGCTGACGCGGACGTGGCTCATGCATCGCCCCGCTGCGCCGTGCGAGTGTGCTGCGTGCGCCGCACAGTCCGAGATGGTCGCGCCGGAAGCGGCAGTTGTCTTGATCGATGTCAATACGCGCACGCTCTCCGACAACGGCGAAGGTAACCAAGGTTATTTCGTCGAGTACGCCGAGGCAGGCGCGGCCATCAAGATCGAGTCCGCCGCAGGCCAATTCATCCTCGCCGCCGCCGTGCGCTCATTGGAGCAACGCTTATCGGCAGAAGCTCGCGCGGCCTTGCGCCACCCGCCCGAACCGACCGGCACACATCGCGCACGCATCAGCCGCAGCTTGTACGCGAAGCTGCATTGGCTACGTCACATCATCCACCCCAAATCCACCCGCCGCACTCGATAAGGAGAACTAAGATGTTGCACCCGCACCATGCACCCCGCGAAGCTCGCCAACTGCTCGGTCTAATAGTGGCACTGATCGGTTTGATGTGTGTCGTCACCTTCATGCCGGGTACAGCCAGACGCGCCTTTGCACAAGCGGCTGCGCCGAGTTGGCGCTACACCGGCACTTTCAGCCCAGCCCGGTTTGCCCACACAGCAGCATTGCTGCCCAGCACCAAGATTCTGTCCACGGGAGACAGCCTGCACAGCCACATACGGACGGTTACACCAGAAAACACGCAAACTGTTTCATCAGATGCTTGGACTGGTCAGGGCGCAGGTTTTAGGATTTGTGACCCTGTCTTCGGTGCTCCCCCTCCATCGGTGATAACTGTTTCAGGTCTCACCGGCCGCGTAAGTAAGATAACAGTCAGCCTCACAAATTTTGGCGTTACGCTGCCAAGAGACTTGGTCTTTAGGTTAGTAGGGCCAAGCAGCCAAAGCTCGATCCTCATGCAAGGCATGGGCTTGAATAACGGCACCCACTATAACAATCTCACGCTCACTTTCGACGACGCAGCGCCAGCACTGCTGACGGATACGCTTGCATCTGGCACTTACAAGCCAGCAACAGAGCTGTCCATTTTCAATGGCACAAGTCCCAATGGTGAATGGAAACTGTCTGCCGTTGATCTTGTCGACAATGATTTTTTTCAAGAGAGTTGCGCGGAGTTCGGAGGCTGGAGCCTCACGGTGACAACGCAAGCGACGCCGACACCAACTCCGACACCGGCAGCGACACCGGTCTGGTCAGCACCGGTCAACCTTGGCCCTGTCATCAACGCGACGGCCAGCGATCAAGGGCCGGCGCTCTCGCCGGATGGTCTGAGCCTGTACTTCACTTCTAACCGTCTCCCAAGCGTCGGCGGCTTTGACATGTATGTCGCGCAGCGCGCGAGCGTTAATGACCCGTGGGGTGCGCCGGTCAACATCGGACCGCTCAACACCACGGCCGACGAAGGCAACCCGGCCTTTTCCCGTGATGGGCGCTTGCTGTTCTTTCAAAGTAAGCGGCTCCCCAGCAGCGGCGGCATAGACATCTGGGTCGCACAGCGCAACAACCCGCATGATGATTTCGGCTGGCAGCCAGCCGTGAACCTCGGCCCGGCTGTCAACTCCACCGCCGACGATAACGGCCCCGCATACTTCGAGGACATCGCGCGGGGTACCCGTCAACTCTACTTCGGGAGCACTCGCCCGGGCGGCCCCGGCGCTGCCGACATTTATGTGAGTGAGCAAATGGCCGACGGCTCATTCGGGCCGGCTATGCTCGTGCCGGAACTGAACAGCCCATTGAACGAGAACCGCCCTTCGATCCGGCATAACGGGTTAGAAATATTCTTCCAATCGAACCGCATTGGTTCAAATGGCACAGCAGCCGACCTGTGGGTTGCAACGCGGGGGAGTACGCTTGATGCCTGGGCAACGCCGGTGAATCTGGGGGACACAATCAACACCGCGTCCGCCGAGCAAAATCCCTATCTCTCAGCTGACGGCACGACGCTGTTTTTCTCCTCCGACCGTTCGGGCGGAGCCGGGGGGATTGACCTTTACACGAGCACCCGCACACTACCGACACCGAGTTGGCGCAACACCGGCCATCTCAACACAGGGCGCGATTCGCACACCGCGACGCTCTTGCTCAACGGTAAGGTCTTGGTCGCCGGGGGGAACGATAGCAATGGCACGCTCAAAAGCGCGGAACTATACGACCCGGCCACCGGGACATGGAGCAATACCGGCAATCTCAACACCGACCGCGCTTTTCACACAGCAACCCTATTGCCGGGCGGCAAGGTCTTGGTCGCGGGCGGCTTCAATTGTGGCCCGCCTCCACGAAGTTGCTTCGAGCTTAGAAGCGCGGAGCTATACGATCCGGCCGCAGGGACGTGGAGCAATACCGGTAATCTCAACGTTCCCCGTGATTCGCACACCGCGACGCTGCTGCAAAACGGAAAAGTCCTCGTCGCGGGAGGCTTTTTCTCTGGTGGCGAACAAAACCGCGGGGAGTTGTACGATCCGGCCACCGGGACGTGGAGCAATACCGGCAATCTCAACATGGCCCGCGAGCTTCATTCTGCAACACTACTGCCTAACGGCAAGGTCTTGGTAGCGGGTGGTGCTATCAACTGTGTAAATTTTTGCTTCGATCTCAACAGTGCAGAGTTGTATGACCCAGCCGCAGGAACATGGAGCTATACTGGCAATCTCAATGCGACGCGCGAGCTTCATACCGCAACGCTACTGCCCAATGGCAATGTCCTCGTTGCAGCGGGCTTCATTAGTATCGACAACGGCCAGCTTGCCAACAGCGCGGAGTTGTACGATCCAGCCACAGGAATATGGGGCAATACCGGCAATCTCAACACCGGACGTGCCTATCACACAGCAACACTGTTGCCTAACGGCAATGTCCTGATCGCTGGGGGCTTTAACTTCAGCAACGATCTCCCCAATATCATCGATAGCGCGGAAATCTATGATTCAACCACAGGGACGTGGAGCAATACCGCCTCACTCAACACCGCCCGCCGTTTCCACACAGCCACTCTGCTGCTCAACGGCAAGGTTCTTGCCGCAGGCGGCAGTTTTAACGTTGCGAATACCGCCGAGTTGTACGACCCGGCCCCAATGCCCGGCCCAAACACTGTGCAGTTCAGTGCGGCCAGCTACAGCGCAGGCGAAGGCGCTGGCCGTGCGACGATCACAATCACGCGTACCGGCGACACTGCTGCGCCGGCGAGCGTTGACTTCACGACCGTTGACGACCCGGCCGCCGTGCGTTGCGATGTCGTCAACGGCACGGCCTACGCGCGCTGCGACTACGCGACCACGCTCGACACGCTCAACTTCGCAGCGGGCGAAACTCAGCGCGTTGTCTCGATCCCGCTGATTGATGATGCCCACGTCGAGGGCAACGAGACAGTGCAACTCGCCCTGCGTAACCCGACCGGCGCGACGCTCGGCGCACAGAGCACAGCCACGCTCACGATCAACGACAACGATGCGACCACCGGCGCGAACCCCGTCTTCACGACGCCGTTCTTCGTGCGCCAACACTACCTCGACTTCCTCGCGCGCGAACCGGAGCAGGGCGAGCCGTTCACCACCATCTTGAACGGTTGCCCGAACGTCAACAACACCGACCCGGACAGTCCCGCGGCCGGTTGCGACCGCCTCAACATCTCGGGCCAGTTCTTCGGCTCGCCGGAGTTCCAACTCAAAGGCGTGTACGTGATCGTCTTCTACCGGGCGGCCTTCAATCGCCTGCCGGAGTACGCGGAGTTCGCCCAAGACCTGCGCGCGGTGACGGGCGCGACGGCGCAAGAGACCTTCGCCCGGCGGGCCGCGTTCGCCAACTCGTTCGTCCAGCGCCCGGAGTTCGTGAATGTTTATGGCGCACTGTCGAACTCGGCTTACGTGACGACGCTCATGGGCCGTTATCAGTTGACGAGCATCACCACGCCTGAGCCGGCGCAGCCGGATGGGACAGCGAAGGTCACGCTGACGAGCGCTGATCTGCTCGACCGGCTCAATGCCGGCAGCTTGACGCGGGCGCAGGTCTTGCGCGCGTTTGTGCAAGCGGATGAGTTGAGCCGGAACCGGGAGGCCGTCAACGCCTTCGTGGCGTCGCAGTATTACGGCTACCTGCGCCGGACGCCGGACACGAACGGGTTTAACGGCTGGGTCAGCTATCTGAGCGAACATCCGGGCGACTTCCGCACGATGGTCAACGGCTTCGTCAACTCCATTGAGTATCGCCTGCGCTTCGGGCCGTCGAACTGAGCGCGGCAGCGCGAACAGTTTGACTCGCCTGACGGCTCGTTGGCAGGCAAGGATGCCTGCGCTCCCGGCTGCACGCAAGCGCAAATAGCTATAGGCCGGCCGTAACCAGCAAAGAACCAAACCTTTGCTAAAAGGAGACCAGAATCATGTTGTTAGAAAAGAAAAAAACTCGTTTGCGCTTACCGCGCACGGCCCGGGCCGATGTGGTCAGCATGACGCTTTCCCCAAGACAGAAAAGGAGTCTCGAAATGAATAAGTTCAGAAGCTGTTTCATCGCCCTCTGCGGCATGCTCGCGTTCGTCATGGCGCAAGCGCCAGCGGCCCACGCCCAGAAGTATTCCGACTGGTCGGCACCCGTCAACCTCGGCCCCGCCGTCAACTCGGCGTTCAGCGATCAAGGCCCGGCGATCTCGAAGGATGGCCTGAGCCTGTACTTCACGTCTAACCGTCCCGGAGGACTCGGCGGCTTTGATATGTACGTCTCGCAGCGCGCGAGCGTTGCTGACCCGTGGGGTACGCCAATGAACCTCGGGCCGACTGTCAACACCGCGTTCGATGAGGGCAACCCGGCCTTTTCACGCGACGGGCACTTGCTGTTCTTTCAAAGTAAGCGGCTCCCAAGCTTCGGCGGCATAGACATCTGGGTTTCACAGCGCGAGCACACGCATGATGATTTCGACTGGCAGCCGGCGGTGAACCTCGGTGCGGGCGTCAACTCCGCCGCCGACGATAATGGCCCCAGCTACTTCGAGAACGACGAGGACGGTGCCCCGCAACTCTACTTCGGGAGCAGTCGCCCGGGCGGACTCGGCGCGGCCGACATCTATGTAAGTGAGCAAATGGCCGACGGTTCGTTCGGCCCGGCCGTGCTGGTGCCGGAACTGAGTAGCCCAATGGGCGAGAACCGCCCTTCGATCCGGCATAACGGGTTAGAAATATTCTTTCAATCGAACCGCATTGGCTCGATTGGCCTGAGTAATGACCTGTGGGTCGCAACGCGCGCGAGTACGCTTGATGCTTGGTCCACTCCGGTGAGTCTGGGGAACACAATCAACACAGCGTTCATCGAACAGAACCCGTACCTGTCGTCTGACAACAAAACGCTTTTGTTCTCCTCCGACCGCCCGGGCGGGTTCGGGGGGCTAGACCTCTATATGAGTACGCGCACGAAACTCCGGGGACACTCAGCCGAGAAAGGACGGGCCAAAGTCCTGTCACTAAGATAAATCCAACGAAAAGTAAGCAAGGCTCTGGCAGATTCGTTAGCCATAACAAATTGCCGAGCGCCGCGCGACCACCGGCAAGTTGCAAGCCCCTCGCCGGTGGTTGCCCGCAGCGTCGCTGCGCAATGCGCCAGCGCAACCGCGCTGAGTTTGTCGCAGAGAACAAGCGGATTGATGATGCGGCGGCTCATTAAACCTGAGCTATAGAATCCTCGTTCGTGGCGAGCACGACAGCCGCTCATGATGTCGCGAGGAAAGCGCGCACCTGTTTCATGTCCTCCCAGACTTCGCGCTTCTTGGATGGATCACGCAAGAGGTAAGCAGGGTTGAAGGTGGGCATCAGTTGTGCGCCGTGGTAGTCGTGGAACTGGCCGCGCATCTGTGAGATCGGTTTTTTGGTGCGGAGCAATGCGCGCGTGGGCGTGTTGCCGAAGGCGATGACGACGCGCGGCTGCACTGCGGCCAACTCGCGATGCAGGTAGGGGGTGAAGAAATTGAGGATGTCGGGCGTCAACTCTTCGCCGGTCGAGATCATCTTGACCGTGTTCGTAAGATAACAGTCTGCGCGGCGCACATTGATGGCGGCGAGGATGCGGTTGAGCATGTCGCCCGCCGGCCCCATGAACGGACGACCCGTGGCGACATCCGGCGGCCCCGGCGATTCGCCGACGACCGCGACCCGCGCGCCCGTCTGTCCTTCGCCGAAGATGAAGACGCGCTCTTTGTACTGCGGCAGCGCGTGTGCGCGCTGCAAGAGTTCGGCGTTGATCGCTTCGAGCGATTCACCGACAGCAGCAGCCGGTTCATCGAAGAGGAATGCATCCTGCATCAGGCTGGTAAGTTAATCCTTCACCGAGTTCAAATATTCACGCACCGTCTTCATGTCCTCCCACGTCTCGCGCTTCTTCGACGGGTCGCGCAGGAGATAAGCGGGATGAAAAGTCGGCATGACCTTGCTGCCTTTGTAGTCCTGGAATTTGCCGCGCAATTTGGTGATGCCTTCCTTCGTGTCGAGCAAGTTCTTCATCGCGGTGTTGCCCAGCACGACGATCACGGCGGGGCGCACGATGGCGATTTCGCGCAGCAGGAACGGCTTGCAGACGGCCGCCTCGGCCGTTGTCGGCGTGCGATTCTGCGATGGGCGACAGCGGTTCACGTTGCCGATAAAAACTTCTTCGCGCTTCATGCCGATGGCGTCGATGATCTTGTTGAGCAGTTGACCGGCACGGCCGACAAAGGGCCGCGCCTGCGCGTCCTCGTCCGCGCCGGGCGCTTCGCCGACGAACATCAGCCGCGCGTGTGGGTTGCCCTCGCTGTTCACCACTTGCTTGCGCCCCTCGCAACAAAGCGGACAACGCATGCACTGCGGGCCGATGTCGCGCCAGATGTCTTCGAGCGTCTCGCCGGGACGCGGCAAACTCAGTTCATCCGCTGGCGTGATCTCGCCGAACAGAGTGTCCAGCGGCGCGGGCGGGTTGGCGTCGGGTGTGCGAGTGGTAGGTTTGCGTTTAGCCATCTCTGCTCCCTCGTTCGTAGTGGTCGCGTTGCTCGTTAGGGGCGGCGTGGGGTGGCGCGTAGACAGCGGCACAGGCAATTCCATTTTAGGGCGTGCGCTGGTCGGCGCAGCCTGTCGTTTCAACGCCTCTGCCTCGGCGTTCCGCTTGAGTGCGGGCGAATGGTAAGCGGCCGTCTCGTGCGGCGTCTGCGGCGCAGGCGTTTGGGCCGACGATGACTCGGCGAGACTTGCGCCGCCTGCGCCGGGCGCGCCGATGTGCGTGACGCCAAGCTCGCGCAGGTATTCCAACTGCGCCGCGATCTCCGTCGTCAAACCAAGCAACTCTTTGATTGTCGTTTCGTCTGCCATGGGAATTTCGCTGTTAAGCTCGGCCGCTTGCCAACGCTGGCTGTGTCTGCCGCAGACGCACAAGTTCGTCGAGTATGTGTTCGGCCGCCGCGCGCTTGGACATGAGCGGCAATTCAAGCGGCGTTGCGCGGTCACGCGCGAGCAAGGTGATGATATTTGTCTCCGCGTCGAAGCCCGCCCCGGCGCGTGTGATGTCGTTGGCGACGATGGCATCGAGTCGTTTGCGCGCCAACTTCGCCCGCGCATGCTCCGTTACCTGCTCGCTCTCAGCCGCGAAGCCGATGACGAGCAGCCCTTCGTGGCGCGCTTCAGCGACCGCCGCCAGTATATCCGGCGTCGGCTCCAGCGTGAGGGTGAGCGGCGCGCCATCCTTTTTGATCTTGTGCGCGGCGCGCTCGCGCGGCCGGTAATCCGCGACGGCCGCCGCGCCGATGAAGATCGTCGCGGCGGCCAGTTCGCGCATGACAACTGTGTGCATCTCTGCCGCTGACAGCGCGTGCAGGACACGCACGTCTTCAGGTAGCGGCGCGCTGGTCGCGCCCGCGACGACCGTGACCGCAGCGCCGCGCGCACGCGCCGCCTCGGCCAGCGCGAAGCCCATGCGTCCTGATGAGCGGTTCGAGAGAAAGCGCACCGGATCGATCTCCTCGCGCGTTGCGCCCGCCGTGATCAGGATGCGCTCGCCTGTCAAATCTTGCCCGCGCTCAGCTAGTAATGCAGGCGGCGTCTGTTGCGGAACTTTGTCGCTCTGTCCATGTCGTGCGAGCAGCGTCAGTGCCGCCGCGACGATCTGCTCAGGCTCGCTTAGCCGGCCGGGGCCGATTGTGCCGCAGGCCATCTCGCCCGCGTCCGGTTCGACGATATGCACCCCGTCGGCGCGTAGTTGGGCGAGATTGCGCCGGGTCGCGGGATGTAGCCACATCGTCGTGTTCATCGCGGGCGCGACCATGACGGGCGCATTGCAAGCGAGGTAAGTGGTCGTCAGGAAATCGTCGGCGACGCCATGGGCGAACTTGGCGATGATGTTGGCGGTCGCGGGCGCGATCAGGAGCAAGTCAACCGTCTGTGCGAACGTGATGTGAGCAATCGGATCGGGATTGTCGGGCGCGTAGTCGTCCACAATGACGTGCGCGCCGGAGAGGGCGCGGAAGGTGAGCGGCGCAATCATGCGTGTGGCATGCTCGGTCATCGCGACGCGCACAGTGCAGCCGGCGCGTTGCAGTCCGCGCAAAATCTCCGCCGCTTTGTACGCAGCGATCCCGCCCGTCACGCCGAGCGCCACACGTCTGCCCGCGTAAGTTAAAACCTGTGTCTGCCTGGCGTTGTCCGACATAATGATTAAGGGCTTGCGCCAAAAACTCTAGCACCCAACACTGTCGTGCGCAAACAAAGATAGAGAGGTTAGAGGTCAGAGGTTGGAAGGTTAGAAATAACAACAAAGGGAACTCGCAACGTAACATCGATAACTCGTAACCTGTCTGACCTTTGATCTCTAACCTCCGACCTCTGCTTTTGTGGTAAACTCTGCGTGCCCAGAAAGGAACAACCCCCGCTACAATGAATTTCGTAGGCAGCCCGGCGCATGCGCGCCGGCGTGTGTGAGCCAAGGGGACGGGAAGATGAAGTTGCGGATTGTCTTGCTGGTGTTCTTTGTCTGCTGCGGCGCAGTGACCGTTGCGGCGCAACGCGCGCACTCCGCGCCACCTGCGGACAGTCAGTTCGGCCCCGTCGTGCGCGCCTATCTGGGTTATCTGCGTGCTGAGCAAGAAGTCGTAGACGCACGCGAAAGCCGGCGCGAGATCAACGCCGCTTATTATCGTCGCAACTCAAGTCGCATACGCGCTCTGCGCCAGATGGCGATGCGGATCGCGCGCGAGTCGCGCAACGATTACCTGCCGGAGTTGGAAGCCGTCGCGGGCGACGAGTTAAGCACACTGTTCGAGACGCCGCCCGCGCCGCAGACGTTTCGCGTCGGCGCGATCCTCGAAAACACGTTTCGTTATCTGGGCGCGGTACGCGAGGGTGAGAACTTCTATCTCTTCGCGCGGCTCGACATCTATGAGCAGTCAGACTTGATACAAAAGAGCGCGCCCAATCTGCCCACCGCCGCGCCCGCCACGAAACCGCAGGCGACGAACGGTACGGCAGATGCGGTTAACGCGACACATGGCACGGCGACATCGCGTCCGCGCCGCATCAGTCCCCCGTAGCACGGGCATCTGTGTTATATCAGTGATGGATCAGCCGACACTTTTCATGGAGCGTACGAACAAGAGCGCGGTCACGGGCGAACAACTCGCACTGTCCGCGCTCGGCGAGTTTCAAGCGCGCGGCAAGGCACTCGTTGATCGCGAGTTGCCGCTGGATCGTTTGCGCGGCGCACTCCGGCGCGCAGCCGAAACATTTGACATGGCGGAGTTGAGCGACGAAGAAGCGGCGGCTGTGTTCGAGTCGCTCGGCGCGCAGGTGCGGCGCGTGCCACCGTTCGTGGCCAAGCATCCTTTCCGCATCACTGTGCCGCCACTCTTGGCCGCACGCGCACGCGAGTTCTACCAGCAACAGCTTGCGCTTCAGCCAGGAGAGGCGCAGCCGCCAACCGACTGAAATAAAGGCACGAGACTATGAGCATAGACGAGAGCCGGCGCAAGTTTCTGGGGAACGCCGCAGCCGGTGTGAGCGCAGCCGCGTTGGCGGCACAGTTGCACTCTGCCGCGCACGCGGCAGCGGTGCCGCAGGCACGCGGCGGCCCGAATCCTTTGCGCGCCACGCCGCCGCTCTCAATCGCTAGCGCGAACGGCACAGCGGCCGTGGCGAAGGCCGTCGAGATCATGCGGAGCGGCCGCGACACGCTTGATGCCGTGATCGCAGGCGTCAACATCGTCGAGCTTGATCCGAAAGATAATTCGGTCGGCTATGGCGGCTTGCCGAACGAACGTGGCGAGGTCGAACTAGACGCGAGCGTGATGCACGGGCCGACGCGCCGGGCCGGCGCGGTCGCGGCCCTACGCGGCGTCAAGACGCCCTCGAAGGTCGCGCGCATGGTGATGGAGCAGACGGATCATATTCTGCTCGTCGGGCAGGGCGCGCGTGATTTTGCTTCCGCGTTTGGTTTCGAGAATGTTGAGCTGTTGACGGCAGAGGCGCGTATCGCCTGGCTGCGGTGGAAAGAGACGATGTCGCAGTCCGACAAATGGGGGCCGAGTAATAATTTGCCCGTGCCGGCTTCGCCCGCAGGTGAGCGACGCTTGGCTGAAGAGCGCGTGCGGCCGAGCTTTATCAGCGCCGACACTTATACGAGCGGCGATCAAACAAAACGCGATGCGTTGCTTGCGTGGGCCGACGAGGTCGCGCGTAAGCCGCTGACCGGCACGATCAATTGTCTCGCGCTCGATAAAAATTTCGACATCAGCGGCGTGACGACGACGAGCGGTTTGTCGTGGAAAATTCCCGGTCGCGTCGGCGATTCGCCCCTCATCGGCTGTGGTCTCTACGTGGATAACGACACGGGCGCGGCCGGCTCGACCGGGCGCGGCGAAGAAGTCATCTACATTAACGGTGCGCGCAGCGTGGTCGAATACATGCGGCGGGGCGCGTCGCCCGAACAGGCTTGCCTCGACGCCCTGAAATTGGTTGCGGCGCGTTACGGCAATGACCTCGAAAAATTAAAAGATATTGATGTGAACTTTTACGCCCTGAACAAGCGCGGGGAGTACGCTGGCGCAGCTCTCTGGAGTCACTCGGTTAGCGGGCGGGGCCAGCGCAATCGCCCGCATTTTGCCGTCGCTGAAGGGCAAGGGCCGGGCCGGCTCGTCGAAAGCGCCTACCTGTTTGAGCGTCAGCTCTAGGATTAGGTCAGTGAAATCCGCCTCTTACTTAACGTTTGCTTTTCGGGTGTGTGGGCGAAAAAGGCGTGTTTTCCCACAAATGCTTATTGACACGAAGTAGCTAATCGTGTAAAAAGACAAGGTCAAAGCAAGCCCACAGAGGCTCGCTGACCTGCTTTTTTAGAAAACTT
>JBBRYU010000127.1:0-12342 GCA_038237345.1 Pyrinomonadales bacterium | reverse complement strand
TTTGCTCAGTCTTTCAGTCGCTAGCTGGCTAACAACGCTAAATGTCCGGTTTGCGTTCATCCTCAAAACGAGCTTAAGCGTTGCAAATGCAAGACTTAAAAATGTGTCCCGACATCAGGAGGCCAATAATATAAGCCAACTAGGAGGGGAGTCGGACAGTTGGTTACTTAGTCTTGGCCCGTGGGGCTTCCAGACCGATGATTCAAATGGTAATACGACCTACACGATTACCTTCGGAAAAAGTTTTGGTTTCGGTATGGCCAGCTTCAAGTCGCATACCCTAATACCACCATGCCCTAATCGCGGCTATCGTCCGCCTCCTTCACCCGGTTATCCATTGACACCCAACGGCCCAGTTCCAGAACCGGGCCCAACACCTTATGGATTTCTGCCCAGCAGGTGAAAGCTTAGAGCATTCAGGTGTAGTGTAAATGAGTAAGAAGAAAAGAAAAAACAGCTACGCTGTTCAGTGGCGTGATTACAAAAAGCGGTTTTGGATTTTTGCGCTAATCTTCGCTACGTTTATCCCTGCTGGAATATTCATTCCACCGGTCTTAAGTAAAGTGCAGCCTGCTGTTGATACTCAATGGCTTGTCCTAAGCTCTTGGATAATGGCATTCATTGGGTCTGGTCTATATCTTATCTATTGGCGCTGTCCACGCTGTCGAAAGTTCTATTTTTGTAAATTGATGCATCAGAATCCATTCGCTCGAAAATGCTTACATTGCAAGCTCCCCAAATGGGCCTTCACAAATGAAGAGTGATAATTTCAACGCTCATTTACATGTGACTATCCCGATCATTTGATGAAGCAGTTTTCAGCGACCAGGCTAGCCACTTCCAAACGCTTGTTAACAGGCTACACGGGCGACGGTCTGCGCGCGTGGAAGCAGACCGGTGCGGGGCGCACGTATTTTCTCTACGACGGCGCGTTGCCCGTCATCGAGTTGAGCGCGACGGGCACAGTCACGGCGACGAACACGTTCGGCGCGAATGGCTTGCTCGCGCGGCGTGTAAGCACGAGCAGCACGTTCTACACCTTCGACGCGCAAGGCGGCGTAGCGCAACGCTTGGACGCAAGCCAGAGCGTGCTATCGAGTCATCAGTTCACGGCGCATGGCAGTGAGACCACGACGGCGAGCAGTGAGCCGTTCGGCTATGGCGCGCAGTGGGGCTACTACTCGGATAGGGAGACGGGGCTGCAACTGCTCACTCATCGCTACTTTGCTCCGCAGGCGGGCAGAGGCTTAACCAGACGGCAATCCTCACCGCTAACAGACCTCAGCGGAAGTGCTGGCCGATCTGCTCTGTGCCGAACGTGCCGATGCCGTTTAAGCGGAAGCTGAAGACGACGCGGTTCTCGCGCCGGAAGCCGACGTTGTAGCTGAAGTCCTGCGCCGTGATCGAGCAGCAGTCCCACGTGTAGCCGAGTGTCCAGACCGAGCTGATGAGCGAGTTGTTTTTGCCGACGCGATTCTGGAAATCGAAGAAGAAGGCTGCGCCGCCGTAGAGACCGCGCGCGGTGTTGCCGATGAAGACGGACGGACTCCACTGCGCGCCTTTGAGCGTGCCCGCCTCTTTCCCGCGCGCGTCGGCAAACTGACTTAAAGAGGGCGCGAGATTGAGGGCGCGCGTGTAGTAGAAGGTCTGGAACGCCTGCACGAGTTTGCGATTCGTGCCGAAGCTGACCGCGAGGTTGCGCAGGCCCGCGCGTTGTAAGTCGAAGTCCGTACGCACGTCGATTGATAATTTCTGGTTCGGGTTGTAACGCGCTTGCAGGTTGAGCGGCGAGAGGCGGCGCGGCACGCCGCCGTAGGAGAAACCGGAGAACGTGTTGATCGGATAGAACTGATTGCGCCGCCCGGGCACGAGCGCACCGCCGAAATAACGGTCGAAGAAATACTTGCCGCGCACGGTGAGCGAGAAGACTTCGTAAGGCTGGCTCGTTAGCGGCGCGGCCTTCGCGCCCTGCGGCGAGACGGCGCGCCCGCTCACGTTCTCCGTCGAGCGGCGCGTGAAGAAACGGTTCGTCAGCCCGTACTCGATCTCGTTCGTGTTGGCGATGGCCTCGGTGTAATCGAAGCGGATGATGCGCTCGAAGTTCGAGATGCCGCCGATCTTGCGATAGACGAGGTACGGCTCGATGACGTGGCGGAACAAGAATTTGCGATCCCGATAAAAGTTGCGCGCGAGCGCGGGCGGGCGCAGATCAACCTCGAACTCGCCATAGGTGCGCGTCACGTCGCGCCCCAGCACGAGGCGCGTCAGCGGGTCAATCGAGTTCGAGTAGAACGTCGAGCGGATGCCGCCCATGATGGTGGCCGACCAGCCGCCGCCCAACTGAAATGGCACGGTGAAGCGCGGGTGAAAATCAAGCCGCTGCACGACCGACGGCGTGATGATCGGATTCGGGTTGCCGTCGCGCTGGAACGCGGCGAGGTCTTCGACGGTCTCCTTGCGGCTCACGCCTTCGATGCCGCCCTCGAACGAGAAATAGAGCGGCAGCTTCGCGAAGAACGCAAGCGGCGCCGGGCGCTTGTCGAGTTGGATGGCGGGCAGTTGGCGTATGCGCTCGCGCACGTTCGGCAGCGACGTGACCTTGTTGCTCAAGAGCGTGTTGAAGCTGTAGTCGCCCGCGTTTTTGTTGATAAAGACCTGCGAGCGTTCTTCGGGCGAGATGGCGCGCTGGATCGAGTCGGAGAAGATTTGCCGGAACGCGAGGTTCGACGTGATGTTCACATCGGCGGCGGCGAGAAAGCCGTTCGGGAAATAATGCACGCCGTCAATGTAGAAACTCGACCCGCCCTGATCCGGATGCGTCGCATCGGGCTTTTGCCCGAAGATGCGATCCTTGACGGCGTAGAAACCGAGATTGAAATACGAGCGCGAGTTGGCGCGCGTGCGCAGGTCTGCGCCGAAGCCGATGCCGCGCATGGTGTAGATGTCGTTACGAAACGTGATGTCGGCGGAGCGGCCCAAAGTCTGGTAGTAAGCGTTCGACAGCCGGAGGCCCTTCTGCCCTGAGCCGCTAAAGCTCGGCGTCAGAAACCCCGACTCGCGGTCGCGCTTCTTGAGTGAGACGGAGACGTAAGGCAGCAAGAGGACGGGTATGTTCTTGATGCGAAAGCGCGGCTTCTTGGCCGTGAACCGCTCGCCCAGTTTGATCTCCGCGCGCTTGGCCTTGAAGCTCCACTTCGGCACTTCTTCGTCGCAGGCGGTGACGACGCCGTTGATGATGATGACCTTGTTGGCCGCGACCTTCTCCACCTGATCGGCCGTGAAATAGATGACCGTGCCGTCTTCGGTGCGATTGGTGAAGCCGGTGGAGTTGACGAAGAAGCCGAGCTTGGTGCGGTAGTTAAATTCCGCGCGCGTGCCCGTGATGCGCTGCAACTCGCCCTGATCGAAGACGACGTTGCCTTCGGCGACGACGCGGTTCGACGCCTCGTAGTCCGTCACCTTATCGGCCTGCAAACGATAAATGCCGACGCGTATGTCAACGTTGCCCTCATAGATAATTACGCGCGCATCTTTCGGGCCGCTCACCGTCTGCCGGTCGGCATCGACGCTAAGTTGGTCAAGCGGGGCGGCGGCGGCGGGTGTGCCCTGCCCTTGCGTGACAGTCAAACGCGGGCGCACCGGTTGGTCTTGTTGCAGCGGGTTGACGCTCGGCTCATCCGTGACGGGGTTCGTCACCTGCCGCTCCACCGGATTCGTCTGCTGCGCCCGCACGCGCGGCGCACCGGCGCACAGACACACGCACGCGCAGCACGCGACACAGATGAACGCACGCAACACACGCGAATTATTTGCGGGTAATGAGACGCGGCGCAGAGTCGGCAGACCTCCCGGACGAGCGAACCATCAAGCGCGGCGATGCTAGCACGAAAGATCGTCAGTTGTCAGTTGTCAGTTGTCCATCGTCGGTGCTTCAATCTCAGCATGAGTCGCACCGTCCGCCAACCAAGCACAACGGCCAACGGACAGAGAACAACGGACACGCGCCTGATGATCGTCGCGGGCGAGGCGTCGGGCGACGCGCACGCGGCGGCGCTGGTGCGTGCGTTGCGCGAGCGCCTGCCTGCTGCGCGTTGCGAGTTCTTTGGCACGACCGGGCGCGAGCTGCGCGCGGCGGGCGTCGAGTCAATCGTCGAGATCGATCAGCTTGCGATTGTGGGCTTGCTGGAGATCGGGCGGGCGTTGCCCAAATTCCGGCGCGCTTATCAGGCATTGCGCGCGGCGGCGTTGTTGCGCAAACCAGACGCAGTCGTCCTCGTTGACTGGCCCGATTTCAATCTACGTCTCGCACACGCGCTGCACCGGCGCGGGCTGAAAGTCATCTACTACATCAGCCCGCAACTCTGGGCGTGGCGCGCTCATCGTGTCCGCGCAATCAAGCGCGACGTTGATCTATTGCTCGCGATCCTGCCCTTCGAGCCGGACTGGTACGCGCAACGCGGCGTCGCGCACGTAGAGTTCGTCGGTCATCCACTTGCGGGCACGGTCGTCGCGCGTCACGACCGCGCGGAGTTTTGTCGCCGGCAACAACTCGACCCGGCGCGGCCCATCGTCGCGCTGCTGCCCGGCAGCCGGCATAAAGAGTTGACGCGCATCCTGCCGCCAATGCTCGACGCGGCACAAATAATCGCGCACGCGCGCCCCGGCGCACAATTCGTCGTCGCGCTCGCGCCCAATCGCACGCCCACGGAAGCCGCGCCCATCGTCGCGGCCGCGACGAACGCGCATGGCTCATCGTTCGCTGCTTCACTACGCGTCACGCAGCACGAGACGCGCGAGGCGGTGGCGGCGGCCGACGTGGCGGCGGTGGCGAGCGGTACGGCCACGCTCGAAACGGGGCTGCTATGTACGCCGCTCGTCGTCGTCTACAAAGAGTCCGTGCTCAACTGGCACACGCTGGGACGGCTCATCACGACGGAACACTTCGGGCTGGTCAACCTGATCGCGGGCGAACGGCTCGCGCCCGAACTGATGCAAGACGACTTCACGGGTGCGAGTCTCGCGGCCGAGTTATTGCGCCTGCTCGACCCGCAACAGAACGCGGCGATGCGTGCGCGCCTGCGCGCGGCGACAGCACGACTCGGCACAGGCGGCGCATCCGCCCGCGCTGCCGACGCCGTGTTACGTGCGTTACGCATTTGGGGCGCTTGAGATAAATCGGCTTGCAGAGTTTCAGATAGCGTGAGGAGTAACGGATGAGCACAGTCGGCATCATCGGCGGCATCGGGCCGGAATCAACCATCGCATATTACCGCCTGCTCATTTCGCTTTATCGGGAGCAAACTAAGGCTGAACGTAATCCTCATATCATTATCAATAGCATCGACATCAAACGCATGCTCGATCTGATCGGCGCGCATCAGCTACAGAAAGCGACTGACTATCTCACGGCGGAGATCGAGCATTTAGCCAACGCGGGCGCGGAGTTTTGCCTGCTCGCGGCCAACACGCCGCATATTGTCTTTGCGCAGTTGCAAGCCGCCGCGCCGATTCCCCTGCTCGGCATCGTGGCAGAAACTTGCCAATATGCGCAGAGCTTGGGTCTACAGCGCGTGGGTTTGTTTGGCACGAAGTTCACCATGCAGGGCGAGTTCTATCAACAAGCGTTCGCCAAAGAAGCGATCTCACTCATCACGCCGGACACGGCTGCGCAGGATTATATTCACGAAAAATATATGACGGAGTTGGTCAACGGTATTATCCTGAAAGAAACTAAAGCGGGGCTACTTGCCATCGTAGAAACTCTCAAAACGGAACAACACATTCAAGGGCTGATCTTAGGCGGCACTGAGCTATCACTTATTTTAAACGCTGGCGACGACAGAGATATTCCCTTGCTGGATACCACGCGCATCCACGCGCAAAGCGCGGTCAACGAACTGCTCAGACTGGAACAGTTCGGGCAGTGAAGACCGCGTCTGCTTGGTTTAGTATCCAAGGAGGCTGCACAGCACAAGGCGGGACGCGCGCTATAGCGCGCCAGCACTTTAGGATTGCGCTCAGAGCGTCATTCGTGCGCATCGCTCGACCAACCATGAGCGCGTACTGGCGGCGTCGCACCGGAGTGCATAGCCGCGTCGAGCGCGCGGACGAGTTCTTCCGGTCGCTGTGAGCCGATGAGCAAACGTCCGCCGTTCATAAACTCAACCTGCACGCCGTGGTCGCCGCTCACGTTGTAAGCCTTCGCGCCGTTCGCGCCGTAGCGTATGCCCCAGCCGCCGTACTCGCGTATGGGGTTATAGGTGACGGCGCGGTAGCTGTGAATCTCCGCGAACGGAATGCGCCTGCGCTGCCAGAGCCATTGAAAGTGTACGCCCAACTCGGCCGCGCGTACCTCGGTCACGAGCCGCATTTGATAAACCCAGACGGCGATTGCGGCCAGCACCATTTCGTTGCCGACGAGTGCTACCGTCGGCAACGGACGATTGCCCCACGGCCGGCCCGACACGACTTGCCACGCGATGCCGCACGCGATCAAGACCATCGGCAACAGCACGCATGCCCAGACCCAAGGCTGGCGAAAACTTTGTTCTTCACGAAAGAAAAACTGATCGTCGTCCCTCATCGTTGTCTCTCCCGCGCATCTATCGAGCGCACGATCATTTACGACTTTGATTCAGCTTTCGTTTCAAGCAGCGCGGTTAATTCCGCGACGCGGCGGCGCAACTCGTCCAACTCGGCGCGCATCTGCGGCAACCGCCCGAAGTGGGCGTTCAATCTTTTATATTCATCGAGTGGTCGCACGGGTACGCCCCACACGACCGTGCCCGCGCGCACGATCTTGCCCGGCAAAATCCCGGCCTTCGAGCCGACCACCGCCCCCGCTTGCACGCGCGCATGATCGCCCATCCCGACCTGCCCGCCAATGATCGCATCGTCTTCAATCACGGTGCTGCCGGAAATGCCGGTCTGCGCCGCGATGACGACGTGCGCGCCGATCTCTACGTTGTGCGCCACCTGCACGAGATTATCCAGCTTCGTCCCGCGCCCGATGCGCGTCACGCCAAGCGCACCGCGATCCACGCACGACTGCGCGCCGATCTCGACATCATCCGCGATCACGACTGTCCCGATCTGCGGAAACTTGCGATACCCTGTATCGCCACGCACGTACCCGAACCCGTCCGCGCCAATGATCACGCCCGCATGCAGCACCACGCGCTCGCCCAGCGTCACGCCGTCATACAACACCACCTGCGGATGCAGCACGCAGTTGCGCCCGATGCGCACGTCGTCGCCGATGACTACGCCCGCGTGCAACTGCGCCCCCGCGCCAATCTCCGCGCGCTCGCCAATGACAACGTGCGCGCCGATGAACACACTCTGATCAACTTGCGCGCTCGTCGCCACAATCGCCGTCGCATGCACGCCCGTCGCGCGCCGCTTCAACGGATGCAGCACTTCCGCGATGAGCGCAAACGCCAACTTCGGCCGCGCCGCTTCGATCAGTACGGGCCGATTCGCATCGGCCACGCCTGCGTCCTCATCCGCTGCTTCACGCGCCCCCACCGGCACAAGTAAACAAGCAGCCCGGCTACGCAACGCTGGCGGCAACAACCGCTGCTCTTCGACGAACGCGATTGCGCCCACGCCCGCATCGGCCAGAGCGGCCACGCGCTCGATACGCACATCACCGTCACCCAACACACGCCCGCCAATCAGCGCGGCCAACTCGGCAACGGTTCTACCTGCGGCTTCTCCACTCATAAATTTTTGTCTGTGCATCACGGGCGACGCACTCAGAAGCTAACGGCTTCCGTTGCATCTGCGCGCCCGCGTCTGACGGCCGACGCGAACCCGCGTTGCGAGTTGCGTATGAAGTTGACGAGGTGCTGCACGTGCTCGTCATCCACCTGTTCAAGTTCAGCGAGCGCAACGGCAAGCGGCAGATTCGTGCGAAACAAGAGTTGATACGCGCGTTTCAGTGCGCGGCGTGCGGCGACCGAGAAGCCCGCGCGTCTGAGACCTACGGCGTTCAGCCCGCGCACGCGCGGCGGATTACCATCGGTCGTGAAGAACGGCAACACGTCCTGCACGATCTTCGACTTGCCGCCGACCATCGCGTAGCGCCCTAAACGAACGAACTGATGACAGCCCACGTTCGACGACAGGAAGACGTGATCCTCAACCGTGATATGCCCCGCGAGCGCTACCCCATTGGCGAAGATATTGTCGTCGCCAATCACACAGTTGTGCGCCACATGCACGCCGATCATCAGGAAGTTACGCGAGCCGACGCGCGTTACTTCCCCTTCGCCACTCGCCCGGTGCAGCGTCACGTATTCGCGGAGCAGATTGTCGTCGCCGATGATCAGCCGCGACGGCTCGCCCCTGAATTTCACATCCTGCGGTTCGCCGCCCAGCGTCGCATGCTCAAAGACGCGATTGCGCGCACCTAAAGTCGTGAACCTTTTGACAACCGCATGCGCGCCGATCTCGCAACCTGTGCCGACAATGACATCGTCTTCGATGACCGCGTAAGGGCCGACGCACACGCCCGCCGCGATCTCCGCGCGCGGACTGACGATTGCCGTGGAATGTATGCTCGTTGCTGCGCCGGCGCTGTGCATGCCGCGCGGATGGTACAACCCCGCCGCACGCGGCCGCAACGACGGGAGAGCTACAGGTAAGCCCCGCCGGGAAGTAGCGCGCCGGCCCTTGCGCCGGGCGTTCCCTACGCCAAGGCAGTGCCGTTCGCTAGCAAGATTCTTTGCAGTATCCGCTAAGCTATTTAGATACGCATGGCGGCGGTGGAATTGGCCGGAAAAACCTATTGCCTTCTTTGTAACAGCGAGTTAATCTGCCTGCTCTACGAGTGCCCCCTTGCCGGCATTCAGGCTTTCCGGCACTCCCACTTAGACACACAGATACTGAGCCGCCAGTAAACCCGACTCACGGCTGCTTGGAATTATTTGGCTAAAGTGAACTGACTTAGAACTGCGCCAGCACGCTTTGCAGCACGCTCAGCGCAGCTATTACGACCGGATCGGTTGCCGCTTCTCCGGTTGATATTGTGCCGGTTTCCATAGTGCCGTCGGACTGAGCCGTAGCGTTTGTCGGCGGCGGCGGTGGCGGTGGCGCATATCCGGCTTCCATTATGCCCGCGAACGCGGAGCCGGAAAGCAAGAGAGTCAAGGCGACCCGCGCGAAGAGTTGTTGTAGTTTTTTCATGATTTTCTCCCGAACGGTGAAGTCACAGACACAAGCTAAACGAATGGCGACTGGTGGTCTTACCAAGCCATTCGAGACGAACTTGAGGACGGCATCTTAACATCGGATGCTGTTTGCCGCATCCGTTGCAAAAATTTCGCAAGCACATAGAAAGGCAATCCTCACATGAATTTAACGAAAGAACTGCTCCTGCAAATAGCCGACCCGACCCTTACTTATGACGAACGGGCGCGGCGGCGCTGCCAACTCGCCAAACAACTGGAGGAGTTGGGCAGCTACGAAAGAGCGCGCGATGCGGTGGGCGAGTTATGGCAGCGCGTCGGCGAACGACCCGTACTGAACGGGCTTGACCAACGCACGGCGGCGGAAGTGCTTTTACGGGCGGGCACACTAACCGGCTGGCTCGGCAGCGCCAAGCAGATTGAGGGGGCGCAGGAAAAAGCCAAGAACCTTATCAGCGAGAGCATGACGCTCTTTGAGACATTGCAGGATCAGGAGAAAGTGGCCGAAGCGCAAACTGACCTCGCCTATTGCTACTGGCGCGAGGGAGCATTAGATGAAGCGCGGGTGCTGTTGCAAGAGGCACTGAGTCGAGTCGGCAGCACGAACAGCGAAGTGAAGGCAATTGCTTTAATTCGCAGCGCGATAGTTGAGAGATCAGCGAAGAGGTTTAACGACGCCTTGCGTATTCATAAAGAAGCTGCGCCCGTATTTGAAAAGTGCGATAGCCATGTGCTCAGGGCTAAGTTTCATATCGGGTTCGCTAATGTACTGCACTATCTTAGCACGGCGGAATACCGCGAGGATTATGTAGATCGGGCATTCATCGAATACACAGCAGCGGGTTTTCATTTCGAGCAGGCCGGGCACACGCGCTATCAGGCTTACGTCGAAAACAATTTAGGCTTCCTGTTATCCACCGTCGGCAAATTCTCCGAAGCGCACGAGCATCTCGACCGCGCGCAGGCGCTCTTTACCACGCTCAAAGACACAGGTCATCTTGCTCAAGTGGACGACACTCGCGCCAAAGTGTTGCTCGCAGAGGGGCGCGTCGCGGAGGCCGAAAAGCTTGCCCGCGCGGCGGTGCGGACGCTCGAACGGGGCGGCGAACAGTCGCTGCTGGCGGAAGCCCTGACCACGCACGGCATCGCGTTGGCGCGTTTGGGCCGCCACCAGCACGCGCACCTGACGCTCCAGCGCACGGTTGTAATAGCGGAACAAGCGGGCGATCTCGAAAGCGCAGGGCAAGCCGCGCTCACCGTCATCGAAGAGTTGGGCCTCCACCTACCAGTCCAAGACCTGAGCGCCATCTACGGGCGCGCCGCCGAGTTGCTTGCTGCTTCGCAGAATCTGACGACGCTGAAACGCCTCGCCGCCTGCGCCCAACGCGTGCTCTTCTTAGCCCACGCCATCCCTACGCCGCTTGACTGGACTGGCTTCTCCTTCAAAGCGACGGTGCGCCGCTACGAGGCGCGCCTGATCGAGCGGGCACTGAAAGATGCCGACGGCATGGTCTCACGGGCGGCCCAGTTGCTCGGTTTCAGCCATCAAAGCCTGATCTCGATGCTTGCGAACCGGCACAAAAATCTGCTACCGGCGCGCACGCCGGTCGCGCCGCGCAGACGCAGTATCCTCCGCCCTCATAGCTCGCAGCCTACATTGCGCCCGCGCATGAAAACAGCGGCGCGGCCCATCACGATCCTACACGTCGAGGATAACGAGTTAGTCGCCGCCACCGTGGCCGACACGCTGGCGCTGGAAGGCTGGACGGTCGCGCGTTGCGCCACAGGGCACGCCGCGCTGCAGATGCTGGCAAGCAGCGCACGCTACGATCTGCTCTTACTCGATAACGAAGTGCCGGGCGCGAACGGGCTGGAACTCGTGCGCTATGCCCGCGAACTTGTGTTGCACCGGCGGACACCAATCATCATGCTCTCGGCCAGCGACTGTGCGGCAGAAGCGCGCCGCGCCGGCGTGGATGCATTTCTGCGCAAGCCGGAGGACGTGCCCATCCTCGTCGAGACCATCTCGCGCCTGCTTATCGATCAATTGAGCGGCTTTGCCACGTCGAGCTGAGCGGGCGGGGCGCAGTCGCCACCTGCGAGCGCAGACATCCGCGACAGAAGCGATACGATCACTTGCCGTTGCAATGTCGGGCGACGGCTATCTAATTTGCGCCGACACGTGCGCCGGCACTTACCACTCTCTGCTTCCCGGTAGTCAGGGCAAACGCATCTAAATTTGTAAGCAGTTGAAACTCTTGTACTTCAAAGTTTCAAATGATGTTGTTGGATTCGTTTAATTCCTGCTTCATCAGTGAGATAAGTTTTTTCGTGCGTTCGCCCTGTCCCGGTAGTTCTAACGTCTTGTCTTTACAGGCAGATGCCGTTATCATGTCGCGTCGCCGGAGTTTGTCCGGCGGGCGTGTGCCGAGGCGACGCAGGCGGATATTTAATTCAAGAGCTTCAGGGCAAATTTCATCTCAGCCCGGAGGAGACTGTCTAGTGTTTAGCGATCAATTTCGCCGGAACGAATCGGCCGGCGGCAGATTCAGCGGCGTGAAGAGTTCGAAGCTGATCTCGAACTTGGCCGATCTGTCGTGGAAAGTTTTCCAGTCAATCAACATGGCGTTGCCGGAAGGCGAGGCCGTGCGCCCGCAGTGGGCCCCGGGGCCGCTTCTCAAGTCTTACGAGCGCACCAGCCCGCCGCTCGGCTTTCCGCGCGAGACCGATTCGCTTTGCCCGCGTTGTGTAAAGGAAGTGCGCGAGTCCGTGATCAGTGGCGAGACGCCGCTTGAGACCTTGATGAACGAGCATCCGGGCGAGATCAAGGCACAAATTATCGAAGACAACGGGCGCATCATCATGCGTAAGGATTGCCCGAAGCACGGCCGCTTCGAGGACGTGATGGCGACCGACCCGGCGTTCCTGCAACGCATCGAGTCGCTGTTTTACGGGCGCGACTTTCGCGCGGCAGAAGATGCGAGCATCCACAGGCACGGCACATCAAACATCAAGTTCGGCCGCGGCGCGGTGTTGACGGTCGATCTCACCAACCGTTGCAACATGATGTGCAATCCGTGCTTCATGGACGCCAATCAAGTCGGCTACGTGCATGAGCCGACGTTTGAAGACACAAAAGCGATCCTTGATC
>JBBRYU010000126.1:0-12369 GCA_038237345.1 Pyrinomonadales bacterium | reverse complement strand
CGCAGCCGCGCTTGCTCCAACGCGCGCTCGACCAAGAGCAGCAGGTGGTTCGAGTCCACCGGCTTTTGCAGAAAATCGTGCGCGCCGTCTTTCATCGCCTGCACGGCTTCATCAATCGAGCCGTAGGCGGTCATCACGACGACGGGTACGAACGGATCGGCGGCGCGGGCGGTGCGCAGCACATCGAGACCAGAGCCGCGCGGCATGCGCAGGTCTGTGAGCACAAGGCGATATGGCGCACGCGCGATCTCTTGTAGCGCGGCGTGCGCATCGACCGCCTCAGACACGGTGTAGCCCGCGTGCTCCAGCGTCAGCCGCAGCACGCGCCGCAAACTCTCTTTGTCTTCGACGAGCAGAATGTCTGGCATAAACGCAAAGGTCAGCGGTCAGCGGTTAGTGTGCAGCAATTCTATTACTGCTCTCTAATCTCTGACCTCTGATTACTGTTGTTCTCATCGTTCATCATTTATTCAAAGCCTGTCAAGCGAGTGTGTTTGAATAAAGACGAAGCGGGCAGCACTCGAACTTCGAGTGCTGCCCGCTTCGTTGTGCTGTGTAGTTTGTCTGGCGTCAATATTCGAGTACGCCGGCGACGCGCGAGCCGAGCGCGCTGAGCGCGCGCGAGACGGACTGCGAGTTGTACTGGAAATATGAGTTGCCGCCGCCGTTCGTGTTGAAGGTTGGCGTCAGGAACGGGTACTCGATGCGGTTGGGAATAGCCGGATCGTCGGTGGCCCAAGTGCGGGCGAACTTGGCAACCACCATCGCACCGTTGTACGTGCCGTTGCCGCCGCCGCCGCGCGTCACCGAGCCTTGGCCCATGAGGATCACGACGCCGTCGAACGACGGATTGCCGTTCATGGTCAGGTTGCCGGTCACGACCAGAAAGCCGGCGCCGCCGTCTAACGTACAGTCGCCATCAATGAAAGTGAGGACGGGATCAGTCGTCGTGCCAGCATTGCTGGTCATCGCGCTGGCCGGCTTGAAATAACGACCTTGTGCTCTGGCAGACGTCTCTAAGTCTTTTAAGTACTGGCGCGCGTTGTCCGAGTTCTGGAGGTAGCTCGGCAAATCCACCGGCACGTAGGGCGCGGGCGGGTTGGCGTTGTCCATCACCCCGATCTTGGGGTCGTCCACGGTGTCGGGTTTTTTGATGCCCGCATTGGTGCTGGCCACCGAACAGTCCAGCACGGCGAAGGCCGGGCGCGGGGCTTCCTGTCCGCTCGGAGCATGGTCAAGTCCGGAGTAGTTCTTCGCGCCGCTACTGCCCGTGTCGAAAATCAACGGCGAGCAATCGTCCGCGCCGCGAATTGTGAGCGTGGCGGGCGCTTCAAAATTAAGGTCGGCGCGTTGCACCATCATCTCCAACTGCTTGCGCGCGAAGTTCGGCCCGAAGCCGATGGAGCGAATGACTAGCCGGCGCGGTTCGGGCGCTACGACCGTGCCCTGCACTTGCTGCGTAGTCGTCGCCCCGACAGCCGGACAGCCCACGGCCAAACTGCTGGTGCTGATCGTGAAACTCGTGCCGCCGACTTTGAGACTCGGACTAGGGATGGTGATATGGAACAGTTGAGTGGGGCATAAGTCTACGGTCGGCGTGCCCAGCGTCATCTTATAGACGGACGTGCCATTCCACGGGGCCGTCTGGTTGACGGTGAGCCGGAAGTTAACGAACGATCCGAGGTTCAAGGGCAACGCGGCGAGCAGGCTACTTTTGGTCACCTGAAACGAGCCGAGGTCGACGGCCCCCGACGGGTAGGCGTTATTGATCGTTGTGGTGGCCTTCGGCACGTAGGTGATGGTCACTAAGTCGGGCGCGGTGCCGAGTTGAATCTGTGTGGGGCTAATAATCGTGCCGGGAATCCCGACCAGTCCGTTGAACTGACCGGAGGTGTTGTAGGTGATTTGATTGCTGCGGTCGGGGTCGAAGACGGTCGAGCGGAACGAAGTGTTGGCATCAACTGGGATCACGCCGTTCGCGTTATAAGGCAACCAGCCGGCGAGGCGGCAGGGGCTAGGCGCATTGGGCGTATCCGTGATGCACGGATTGTTGTTCGGCGAGACGCCGGAGCCATTCGACAGATCCGGCATGATGGCGGTGCGAAAACTCATCGTCGTACCGTTGGCCACCGCCGCGCTGTGCGGCAGATTGCCGCGCAGACTATTCATGGTCAGTTGCAAGCCCGCTTCGGCAGCGTAGTAAGCCTGTTTCTCGGCCGTCGCGTCAATCGCGTTCGTGCCCGCGACGGCAGTCGAGAGAATGAGCGCGCCGCCGGCGGCGAGGAGCAAGGTGGCGACGAGCAGCATCATGATCAGCGCCGCGCCGCGCTCTGATGTCCGGGCCCGTTTGATCGTGTTTCGCTTGGTCTTGATTCGCATGGCTATACACCTGTCAGTTTCAATTCGCAGGGCCGCGCCTAGTAGCTGGTGAGCGTGGCGTTGCGCAACTGCACGTCCGAAGTCAACTGCTGCATGATGGGGCCGGGCTGGTAGCCGACTTGCCCGGGCTGGCCGATGGCGGGCAACTGCACGCAAGCGGAGAGCACGATATAGGTTGCCTGATTGGGCGGCACTTCATTGACGACATTACCGCCAGCAGCGTCGAGCACGTTCGAAATGTCGCAGTTGTCGGTTGTGTAGACGACCTTCTGCGGGTAATAGCGGATGATGAACGAGTCAATGCGATTGGCGAGCACAGTCGTGCCGTTCACCGCGTTATTCACATCGAAGCGCACGACGTAGCGTTGCGCGTTGGGCACGTCGTTGACGAAGCGGTAGATCACATCTTCGTCCAGGCTGGTGGGCGAATCGGGCGTCGCGCCGCCAGTGAAACGGTCGGCATTCGCGAGGATACGGATCGTGTTGTTGTTCGAGTCCGCCGCGACGATACCATTAGCCGGCAACGTGTCGGGCAGACCGTAGCCGGCGTTGCCGATCTCGCGCGTCATGGTGTTCAGCGTGCGGCGCACGTCGGCGATGGCATCTGACTTGCGATCCTCGCGGGCCCGGATGTTGAACGACGCGGTCAGCAGCGAGACGGCGAGACCTGATATGACCACCGTAACCGAGAGCGCAATCATCAGCTCGATCAGCGAGAAACCGGCTTCGCGGCGGCGCGGCGCAGTTGTTGTTCGCTTCATAGCAAATCCTCTTAAACTCAAATTAGTTCGGCCCGCGCAGGAGCGTGGCGCGCTGCGCCGTGATGCTGATCGTGCCATCCGCCCACGGGGTGTTGCCGCGCAACGGCGTCACGCGGATGGTGATCGTCTTCAGCGTTGGGCGCGTCACGCCGGCAACTGTGACGTCCATCGTATCGGTGATCGTCTTGGTGGCGGTGAACGCGCGACTACCGCTATAGCACGGTGCGACTGCGACGCAGATGGGTGAGTCTTGGGTGACAGTGAGCAGTCCATCGTCCCAGGGCACGGCGCGCAACTCTTCTAGTTGCTGCTGCGCAACGGCGAGCGCCATGGAGCGCTCGGCCGCGGCCGAGTTGTAGCGTATGGCGTAGAAGAAAAGCGATGTCGCGCCCAGGCCCACGACCATCATGACCAGCAGGGCGACGGCCGTCTCCATGACAGTGAAGCCCTGCGCGTTCCTGTGCCGGCTGCGTGCGCGTCCGGTTCTGACTCTGCCTGTTGATGTGCGAACTAACATGTTCTTCTCCACCTGCTGCGCTGTGTCGCGTTGGCGTGTCTTGGCCCGGCTTAAAATGAGAACGAACTAGTGCCGGAGCCACAAGCGGAAGTGAAAGTCACGCTCCCGCTGCCCACACCGTTACTGTATGACACCGAGAAACTGGTTGACCCGCTGCCGGAGACGGTCTTGGTCGCAGGCGAAACACTGCTGACCTTGCCGGTAAATGATGTCGTGATCGTCAGGTTACTGGCGTTGGTGTAGTCGATTGTGATCGTGCCGGGGCTACCATTCTTTGTGAATGGGGCATTCACGGGCACTGTAAGTGTGCAAGGTATCGGTGTCGCTGTCGGCGTTGGCGTCGGTGTCGGCGTTGGCGTCGGCGTCGGCGTCGGCGTCGGCGTTGGCGTTGGCGTGGGTGTCGGCGTCGGTGTGGGCGTCGGCGTGGGTGTCGGCGTCGGCGTGGGCGTCGGTGTGGGTGTCGGCGTCGGCGTGGGCGTCGGTGTGGGCGTCGGCGTCGGCGTGGGTGTCGGAGAAACACCGGGCGAGGGCGAAGGTGTGGGGGAGGCGGATGCCGATGGCGTCGGCGTCGGGAAAGGCGTGGCGTCAGTTGGAGGCACATTGCTCGGCGCGTTGTTGATGCTGATGTCGCCGCCGGCATTCATGCCGATGCTGATCGGATCCATCCAGCCGGTCGGCTGCCCCGCACTGTTTACACCGCGCAGCGTGTAGATGAGATTGGCGTTGCCCGTTAATCCCCCATGCCAGTTGAACGTCGCGGGTGCGGGCATTGGATTGGTGATGAAGGCGACGCCGGGCGGCAGCGTGATAGTACGTATGTTGCCGGCGTCGATAGCGCCATCGCCATTGAAGTCGAGCGTGCCGCGCCCGTTGAAATCCATGGTCACTTGGTAGCGATTCGCGTCGAGCACCTGAATGGTGGCGTTATCGTGCCTGCGCATGGCGTCGCCGCGCGCCTTCTCCATATAGCTTTGCAACTCGCGCGCAGCGTTGACGAGGCGCATGTTCTCGCGTGCGCGCACGACGCTGACAATCGCGAAGCCTGAAACGATACTAATGATCGCCACCGTGATAATGAGCTGAAGCATGGAAAAGCCGCGCTCGTGTTGGCGTTGCTTCTTTATCTCGCGCTGGTGCATAGCTGACTCCGGTCTGTGCTGTCTCGGCCTGCATGTTGCGCCGTGTCGGCGCGCGAACGCTGTCGGCGCAGTCGCCTGCGGGCTCACCGAGCAAGCGCGGTGCCAACGGGAAAAACCGCGCATAAGTGGGCTTGGTTAGTCACAGGGTTATTCGTTGCCCTGTCTGTTTGTAACTTAAAGTGCCATGCCGGGAACTGCGCTTCATAGTGCCGCAACCACGCGCGGCGCGCACGGACGCGTGTTACATACTCCTGTCACCAACGGAAACAACGCGAGCGCAACGTCGCACTCGGCCAAGCAACGCGCGCAGTAGAGCGGCTGCCTAAAATTGCAGCGGGCTTGAGGTTTGAGCGTGTGCCACACGAGCGTGCGCGTTATGGCGCAGGGGTTGCACTAGGGCTGAGCGGTTGTTGGCGCGACGCGCTTATGCGAGAGGGCATGCTCGCGCAAGCGCAGCGGCCGACGACCACTCCATAGAGAACTGCGCGGGCGCAAGTGCGGCGATAACAGAACGCGCGGGCGCAGTTCACAGTAGGCGGGTGTCTACCAGGTTCGTCCGCCGGCATGCGTTGCCGCACAACGCGCGCCGGTTGGACGATACAGCGCCCCGGCGACTCTCAGGCCGCCGGGGCGCGTAGTTTTGTGCGAGATTGCGAAATAGAAGACTAGCGTCCCTTCAATCCGCAATCCGCAATTAATCTGGTGTTGGTTCGTACTCGCTTGAATTGGCCGCTTTCAGTTCGGTGGCGGCGAGGCGCATGGCAAGCGTGTGCGGTGTGTAAGTGAAGGGCGCGGGGCCGCCATGCGTGTATTGCGTCTCGGCGACGATTGCATCCTGCATCAGGCGAAAGCGCGAGACGTTGCCGCGCTGGTTGAAGACGATGAAATAGAGCGTCTCGCCCGTCTGCGTATGCATCTGCCCAACGAGCGCGCTGACGCCGCCATCAGAGCGACCGAGCGTGCCGGTCTTAGCGACGACACTGCCGCGCGCCACGTAGGATGTATAACGCTTCCGCAAAGTGCCCGGATCGACGCCCGCCACCGGCATGATGTCCGACGGCAACAGCTTGTGCTCGCTCAATTCCGCGACGAGCGCGCGATAAACTTTCATCATCGCGTGCGGGCTGAGGCGATTGATGCCGAGTCCGCTCGTCGAAGCGAGGCGCACCTCTTCCGGGCGCAAACCCACCGTGCCGATCAGGAATTGTTGTAGCCCGCCAGGGCCGCCCAGCGTGTCGCCCAATCGCTCGGCCATGAAATTGTTCGAGTAGCAGAGCAGCACTTTCAGAATATCTACGAGTGGACTGGAGCGTTGCGTCAGCAGTGGCCGTGCGCCCGGCGGCACGGGCGCGATGTAGACCGCGCCCATGACGGCCACGCTCGGCGTCGTCTGCAAACTCTCCTGATCATTGAGGGCCATGCGCTCGTCGAGCCAAGCGCGCGTAGCAGCGGCGGGCCGGCGCGTGGCATCGAGCGTGTCGTAGAAGTTATCGCCGGACGCTTGCGTCGACCAACTGTAATTCATTGTGAACTTCGGCGCGACGATCAGATCGCCCGTGACAGTACGAATGCCGAGCCGGTTCAACTCGCGCGCCAGCATCACCGCATGCTCGTAGTGGAACGAAGGATCGCGGCCCGAAACGATCAGGTCGCCGGTGATCGTGCCGGTCGCAGGATCGAGCGTGCCGTTCGTCCACAAGACGGTCGCGAAACGGTGCTGCGGGCCAAACGTGTGCAGCGCGTCGAGCGCGGTGGCCAGTTTAACAGTCGAAGCTGGATTGAACTGTTCGTCCGCGCCATACTCTTTCACCACTTGTCCGTCGCTCGTCTCCACGAGCATGCCCAGCCGGCCATAGACGGGCGTCGGCGTCGGCAACGGTTGTAGGTTATTAACTGCATCGGGCGTGACCGCATCCGGCGTCGGGATCGACGGCGGGAAGGACATCAGCGTCGGCCTGACGAGTTGCGGTGTCGGCGTCGGCTGGCCGACGAGCGGTTGCGGCTCCTGCGCCGCCGCGCTCAGCGCGAGCGCGCCGAGCAAGCCGAACATGACGAATAAGCGTGTAACTTTCATTAGATATATCCCTATGCCCGTAACAACACGTGCGGGGGCTTTGGCATCATAGCACGCGGAGAGACGACCTGCGGGGCGTAAGTTTTGGGGCAGCGCGCACCGGCAATTAGATGCGCGGCCCGCTCGGCGCGGATGCAAGAGATATACGGGCGCAAAGTGAACAGCTAAGCCGTGCCGTCCATTATTAAGCATTTCATCTTCGGCGAATTCGTTGACAATGCTCCGAACGCGCTCCTATATTTCGTCTGCCGTTTGCGAATCCTCGCGTTTGACATGACGTTTCAGTGCGCCCAGACCAACAGCCCGTCACCATCGCGCGGATGCGCGCCACACATCGCGAGCGTGCCGCGCAGATTAGTGCGCGCCTCGCCGAGTTCGCCGCGGTCTGGCGGGACGCGACGGATGCGCGGCTCTTAGAGGAGCTGGTCTTTTGCATCTTCACGGCGGGCGCGTCGGCGCGCATGGGGCTGCGCTCAGTCGAAGCCGTGCGCGCTCTGCTCGTCGCCGGTACGCACGCCGAACTGGCCGGCGCGCTCACAGGCGCGCACCGTTATCCGCGCGCCCGCGCCGGCTACATCGTCGCCACCCGCGACTATCTGCGCGCCGACTGCGACTTGCGACTGCGTGCGCGGCTCGACAGCTTTAGTGATCCGCTTGCGCGGCGCGACTGGCTCGCGCGCGACATCAAGGGGCTCGGCTACAAGGAGGCGAGCCACTTCTTGCGCAACGTCGGGTTTCGGGGTTACGCGATCCTCGACAAGCACATTCTGCGCAGCCTCGCGGAGTTGGGCGTCATCGCCACGCCCGATCCGCCCACGACGCGCACGCGCTACCTCGCCACCGAAGACGCCCTGCGCCGCTTCGCCCGCAAAGCGCGCATAGATTTTGATGAGCTCGACCTTGTGCTCTGGTCAATGAAGACGGGAGAGATTTTGAAATGATTGCGGAATCCGGAATGCGGATGGCGGATTTAGAAGGCCAGAGGTTTTCAAATTCCGCAACCCGCAGTCCGCAATCCTCTGTGGGGGTGGCCGATGAAGAAAGTTAATCGTCTGGCGGTCGTCGGTTTGACGGCTTGTGCGGTCTGCCTCGCGCTGCTGGGCCTGAGTGAGCCTGCGTGCGCGGGTGGGCGCGACAAGACGCGCGCCCGCGCGGAACGAGCCTTACGCGAGGGCGACTTCGGCGCGGCGGAGAAAATCTACCGCGAGTTGATCGCTAAGGACACGAAGGATACAGAGGCGCGGCTGGGTCTCAGCTATACGCTCTTCAAGGAGCGCAACCTGCGCGACGCCTACGATGCCGCGGCGCGCGTCCTCGCTATCGATCCGCTGTCGGCGCGGGCACACTCGCTGCTCGGCGCGGCCTTGCTCGCCTCCGGTGATTTCCTGCTCTCGATTGAAGAGTATCGCACCGCGCTCAGCATCAAACCGGACGAGGCGTTGGCGATTGCCGGTCTCTCCATGATTCACTTCTACGAGAACCGCCCGCAGATCGCGCTCATCGGTCTGCGCCGCGCGTTGGAGATCGAGCCGGACGAGCCGGACTTCATCTTCAACTACGCGCAGTCCGCCGCTCGTTCGGAACGTTACCGCGAGGCGGCCGACGCTTACGAGCGTTTCCTACGCACCGCCCCGCGCACGGATGCCGACCGGCGCGCACGCATACGCGGTCTCATAGACTTCCTGCGCTATCTCGGTAATCAAAGAGACCTCTATGATACGAACGGCCCCAGCCATACTGTGCTCCCGTTTGAACTGGTGAACAGCCGGCCCATCATTCAGGTATATATCAACGGCAGCAAGCAGCCTTTACGCTTCGTAATTGACACCGGTTCGGGCATGTGTGTTATCTCGAACATAGCGGCGGAGAAACTGGGGGTGAAAGCTGTGGCGCGTGGTGGGCTGGCGCGTGCGGTCGGCGGCGGCGGGCACTTTGAGATCGTCTATGGCTTTCTCCAGTCCCTGCGTGTCGGCGACGCGCGGATCACGAACGTGCCGGTCTATCTGCGCGAGTTCCACAACACGCAAGAGCCGGTAGACGGCTACATCGGCCTCTCCGTCTTAGCCAAATATCTCGCCTCGATTGATTACGGCAAACGCGAAATGATCCTCATCCGCGACGATCAAACGCGCCTGCCGCCACAGGCGGCACAGTCGCCACAACCAGCGCAAACGCCGCCGTCGCCCGAAGCGGGGCAGGCAGCGCAAACGGCCGCCGCGCCGCCACCGCCGCCCCAACCGCCGCCCTTGCCGCCGGGCGTCTTCGAGTTGCCGATCCGCGCCACGTCGAGCGGCTTCTGGTCGAGCGCGGTTAAATTCGATGGCATTGAGAAGCCGCTCAACTTTATCGTGGACACGGGCGCAAGCATCTCGGTGGTTGCGATAGCGTTGACGCAGCGCGAGGACCTCGCGCGCTTCGTGCAGCCGACGCGGCTCAAGGTATTCGGCGCGGCCGGCATCTCGGAGGACGTGCAAATGCTCATGCTGCCGCGCGTCGCGCTCGGTGCGTACACGCACCCTTTGCTCTCGGCCGCAGTGCTCGATATGGAACCGATCAACGAAACATCGGGCTTCGAGCAGAACGGGATCATCGGCGGCAACATCCTGCGCTTCTTCCGCGTTACCTTCGACTTTCAACTTGCCGTCGTGCGGCTCGAACTGCTGGACGGCAGCAAGCCTGCGCCCGCGCGCGACGCGGTCATCGCTACGCAGGCCGTGCCATGAAGCAGAGCCTCTACCTCGAAACTTCGGTTGTCGGCGCGTATCTCGACAACGGCGAGCCGTTCCGCCGCGACCTGACGATCCGTTGGTGGGAGCGCGAGTTGGACGAGTACCACGCGGTCGTCTCGTCACTCGTGCTGCGCGAGCTTGAGCGCGTGCCTGAGCCGCACCGCACGGGCTACTTGAAACTCGTCGCGCCGCTCCAACAGGTGGAACTGACGGCCGAGGCCGCGATCCTTGCCGACGGCTACGTCTCGCGCGGCATCTTTCATCGCAAGTATCTGGGCGATGCGTTGCACGTGGCGCTTGCCTCCGTGCATAAAATTGATTATCTAGTGACGTGGAATTTCGGTCATCTGGCGAACGTGCGCCGGCAAGCGCGCATCCGGCTCTTCAACACAGCCGCCGGCTTCTACGTCCCGATGATCGTCACGCCCGAATTTTTAGTCTCGGAGGCGACGGAGGTTAAGTAGGAACGATGAACGCAGAACGATGAATGAAAAAGTCTATTAATTCATCGCTCATCATTCATCGTTCATCGTTTCGCTCATGTATCCGCGACCCAGATTTCTGGAAATGCTGCACGCGATCCGCGAAGAGATGGCGCGCGAGGCGGACTACGATATGGAATTGTTCGCCGAGTTGGCGCGCACCGGCGTGCGCCCCGCCTACGGCCCCGCGCATAACATCCGCGGCGTTCGCACGCGCGCTCCGCGTGCGGAAGCGAACGCGGCAGAAACGAAATCGAGCCAGCAGAAAAAAAGAGCGATAAGATGAGAGGTCAGAGGTCAGAGGCTAGCGGTCAGGAGAAAAGTTTTTAACTGAACTCTGCCCTCTAGCCGCTAACCTCTGCTGCAAGATTATGGAAGAAACGTTTGAAGCTATCGGGCTGGACGTGCCGAGCGAGAAGGCTTTCAATTATCTCGCGGAGCGCGCCGGCGATCAGGGCGAGGCGACGCAGTTGCTCCGGCGCGGGGCTGTGCTGCACGGGCGCTGCTGGAAACTGGGCGAGGGGCTGGAAGTCTGGACGGTGCTGTACGAGTCCGGCACAGGCGACATCTTCTACGCCGATTGCCGCCCCGGCTTTCGCGCCCGCTACACGCAGCGCATCAGCCCTTGGGCGTTGACCGAGTATGATGAAGAGGGCGAGGCTATCGTGCATGGCTACTGCGATGGGACAGAGACCGAAGTCCTCTTCGAGTTGCAGAACCTGACCGAAGTCGGCCCCGAAGGTTTCCGCGCGCAGGAGTTGCACGTCGGATTGTGCGGGCTGGCGTACCGTGCGCGCGTCTGCCAGCGCGCCGAGCGCACGCGCTGGCAGACGCTCGAAGCCTACGCGCCCACGCGCGCCGCGCACGAGAACGATTGGAGTCTCTGCGGGCGCGTGCTCTCGTTCAAGCCCTTGCGCAATCCGCTCTCCGGCGGCGAACTCTACTGGGCATATCTCGATCTCGATTGTCTGAAACTTGAAGTGCTGATCAATCGCCGTAGCTTACGCGGCGAGTTGGCAGTTGGCGCGACCGTCGCCGCCGAAGTCTGGTTGCAAGGCCACTTACTCGACCGCCGCGCCCTGCAATCGCGCTACGAAGGCTTCGACCGCACGTTTACACCCGCGCGGATGTGGGCGCAACTGCGACGCAAGAATTAACCGCCGTAGTCAATGAGCCGGTAGTTAGTAGCCAGCATGTTAAGTTCTACTGGCTGCCGACTACCGGCTACTGATTATTGAACGATGAAACGTTTCGCCCTTGTCATTCTTATTCTCTTCGCCCTCTCCGCCGCCGGAGTCTATTTTTTTAATCAATATTGGATACATCGCTACGACGCACTGATCGCACGGCAGGCAAGCATCTACCGGCTCGACCCGTTGCTGGTGTGGAGCATCATTTATGAAGAGACCTATTTTCGTCCGGGGCAGACGGGCGACGCGGGCGAGATCGGATTGATGCAGGTGACGCCGACGGTCGGGCGCGAATGGGCCGCGGAGACCGGCATGCACGAGTTCGAGCGCGCGATGGCACGCGATCCCGCAAGCGTCTTGCGCGAGCCGGAGCGCAACATACAGATCGGCTGCTGGTACCTGGAAAAAATCTCGAAGGATTATCGCGCTGCGCCGGGCGCGGAGGCGCGCACGCTCGCCGCTTACAACGCCGGCCCGAGCCGCGCCGCCGAGTGGAATCACACCGAGCCGCGGCAGCCGCCGCTCACCACCGAGCAGTTCATCGCGCGCATAGATTTCCCTACGACGCGCGCTTACGTCACGCAAATTCTCGCCCGCTACCGGGCAGTCAAAGCGAACAGCACAAACACCGATAACCATAACCCCGGGCGCGCAGGGGCGCGGCCGTGACCTATCGCGAACTGCTCGCGCGCAACGCGAACGTGCGCCGTCTGTGGTTGGGCCAAGTCGTCTCGGAGATTGGCGACTGGCTCAATAACATCGCGGTGCTCGCGTTGGCCTTAACGTTAGCTGGCCCCGACCGGCAGGGGCGCGCCATCGCCGTCTATGCCATCGCGCGCCATCTGCCGCTCTTTCTGTTCGGGCCGGTCGCAGGCGTTGTCGTTGATCGCCTTGATCGGCGGCGCGTGATGATCGCGGCAGACGTGGTGCGCGCCGCGCTCGCGCTCGGCTTCATACTCGCGTTTAGATTTTCATCGCTCACGCTTATCTATGCGGTCGGCGCAGCGCTCCGTTCGGTCTCCGCCTTTTTCAATGGGGCCAAGCGCGCCACGATTCCCGTGCTGCCGCGCGGTGCTGACGAACTGCTTACAACCAACT
>JBBRYU010000125.1:0-12381 GCA_038237345.1 Pyrinomonadales bacterium | reverse complement strand
GGGCGTTGGTCGTCGAGGCGGATGCGATTGACGGCCGCGTAAGCCGTCTGCACGTCGAAGTGGCCGGCATCCATGATGGAGATTTTGCTCCACGCGGTGATGTCGGGCGGCGTCACGTTCGTCCAAGTTTTGCCGCCGTCGCGCGTGACGTGAATCAGCCCATCGTCCGTGCCGGCCCAGATCGTGTTGATGTCCTTGGGCGAAGGCGCGAGCGTGTAGATGACGCCGCGCCGCGCCATCTTCGCCATCTCAGGTGCGCGATAGACGCCGATTGACGCGGGCACGTCGGGTTGCTCGCGCGACAGGTCAGGGCTGATGATGTCCCAACTCATGCCGCCGTTCGCGGTCTTAAAGAGGACGTTGCCCGCGTAATAGAGGACGTGCGGATCGACGGGCGAGAAGATGACGGGCGCGGTGCGCAGAAAGCGATACTTGCCGCTGCGCACGGCTTCGGGGGCGATTGATTGCACTTGCCCCGTCGTCTTGTCGAAGCGCGTGAGCTTGCCGCCGTAGATGAAGTTTGGGTTAAGTGGATCGGGCGCGGCGTAGCCGTACTCTTCGAGGCCGACGGTGCGCCAGTCGCGGAACGTGATCGCGCCGTTGTCGCCGCGCGAGGCCGTGCCGACCGAGCCGCTCTCCTGCTGCCCGCCATAGACCCAGTAAGGATATTGATTGTCCGTGATGACGTGATAGAACTGCGCGGTCGGCTGGTTGTACCAACTGCTCCACGTCTCGCCGCCGTTGACGGTGATGACCGCGCCCTGATCCGAGGCGAGCAGGATGGTCTGCGGATCGTTCGGGTTAATCCACACGGTGTGGTAATCATCGCCGCCGGGCGCGCCGCGCCACGCCACCCACGTCTTGCCGCCATCGGTTGAGCGATAGGTCGCGACGTTGGCCGAATAAACTATATCCTTGTCCTTCGGATCAACTTTGATCTCGGCGAAGTCGCTGCCGCGCGACCAAGGGCGGCGGTCTGTGGAGACGCGCTGCCACGACTCGCCCGCATCGTCCGAGCGATAGACGCCGCCAAGCTGCGGCGCATCCACCAAGGCGTAGATGCGTTTCGCATCGCTTGGCGCGATGCCGAAGCCGATGCGCCCCAAGCCCTGTTCGAAGGTGGGCAAGCCTTTGGTTAACTGTTTCCACGTCGTGCCGCCGTCCGTCGATTTATAGAGACCGCTGCCCGGCCCCTGCCATGAGCCATTCTCCCAAGGCCCCTGCCGCGCCGCCCACAAGTCCGCGTAAATCGTCTTCGCATCTTTCGGATCGAACGCCAACGCAATCGCGCCCGTGTTCTCGTCCTTGTAGAGCGCCTTCTCCCACGTCTGCCCGCCGTCGGTCGAGCGATAGACGCCGCGCTCTTCGTTCGCGCCGTAAGGATGACCAAGCACGGCGACGAACAGGCGGTTCGGGTCTTTCGGATCGACGATGATCGCGCCGATCTGTTGCCCCTCGCGCAGCCCCAGATGTTGCCACGTCTTGCCCGCGTCGGTGGATTTATAGATGCCGTCGCCGGTAGAAAGATCGGGCCGCTGCAAGCCTTCGCCGCTGCCGACGTAGATGATGTCAGGGTTGGACGGGGCGATGGCGAGCGCGCCGATTGAGCCGGTCGGCTGGTCATCGAAGATCGGCGTCCACGTGCGCCCGGAGTCGGTCGTGCGCCACACGCCGCCGTTGTTGACGCCGATGTAGAAGACGTTCGGTTGCCCAAGCACGCCCGTCGCGCCCACCGTGCGCCCACCGCGAAACGGCCCGATCATGCGCCAACGCATGTTCTGATACAGGTTGGGGCTGAGTTGCTGCGCGCCGGCTGCCAACGTCAATGCGAATAGCAAAGAGAGTCGGAGCAACGCCGCCCCGATGTTGCGTGTGGACATCGCTTATTATCTCCGCTTGGAAAGGGTGTTAATGAACGCTCGGTGCTCGGTATAGTCTCACCTCTGCGCGCTGTCTGTCTATAAGCTTGCTGCGCCAACTCAAGCGCGTATGCGCGCGGGCTGAGCGGACGCTTTACCCCGCGCCAGCTTGGCGACAAAGAGATGCAGCGCGCATAGGCCGCAGCCGACGAGCGCGGCCGCGCGCAAGCCATGCGCGCTGGCGAGCAGGGTGAAAAAGAGGATGATGCTGAGACCGACGAGCCGCGCCCAGAGGTTAGCCGCGCATCTTTGGCGGAAGAGAAGAAAGGCGAGCAGGCTCGTCGCAAACCAACCCGCGAAGTTTGTGGCCGGGATGCCGTAGTACACACCTGTCGTGTCGGCCCAACGCCAGTAGTTGAGTTGCTGCGCGGCTAACGGATCGATGATCAGATCGATAGCGGTCAGCCAGAGGGCGGCGAGCAACGCTGCTATCCATGTTGCCAGCGCGAAGCGCGCGAGCATCTGTCTGACGTAAGCCGCGAGCGTCATCCACGCGCACGCCATCACGAGCGGCACGCCGAACAACTGCGGCGTTAATACGTCGGTGTAGTGGTACGCGCCGAACGGTAGACGGAAGCGGACGCCGATGACCTCGACAGCGAAGCCGAACAGCGCGACGCACGCGAGCCACAATAGCTCGCGCGTTGTGCGCGTGCTGAGCAGCACGAGCACGCCGGCCAGCAACAGGAAGAGCGCAGCGAGCCAGTTCTGTGCTGGGCGCACGCCGCCCGCGCGCCAATGTTGCGCGACGCCGCCCAGCCACAACACGACGTAAACGGCTGCGACAACAAAGAGCGCGGCGCGTTGCCCTGCATTCATGTCGTGCTGCAAGTGATCGGTTGCGCTCGCTGTGTCGCTCAGGTTTCGTATCTCCGTATCAGGTCGCAGGTGATTTCGGCGGACAGCAACACGGTCGGCGTGCCGCCGCCGGGATGGCTACTGCCGCCGACGTAATAGAGGCCGCCCATGCGCGCGTCCTTGTTCGGCGGACGCAGGAAAGCGCGCCGCCAACCGTGCGAGTGTGTGCCGTAGATCGCGCCGCCGGGCATCAGATAATCGCGCGCGATGCGGCGCGGCGTCCAGACATCGGAGACGACGATGTCGGAGGCGATGTCGGGCCAGCCGCCTTGCGCCAGTCGCGCAAGGACGCGCGCACGCGCCGCAGCGATCTGCCCATCCGTCCATGCCTTATCGTCGGCGGGCGCGTTCGCCATGATGAACAAGGTCTCGCCGTCGGCGGGCGCGAGCGTCGGATCATTGCGGCTCGGCGCGCTGACGTAGACGGTCGGGTCGTCGGGGAAGCGACGGTCGGCAAAGAGTTGGGTGAACTCGCGTTGATAGTCGGCGGAAAAATAGACTGTGTGCTGGGCGAGTTGCGGCAGCGTCCGCTTGACGCCGAGTAAAAGCACGAAGCCTGAGAGCGAACGCGCGGTTGATGGTTGCGGTTTGTCGTGCAAGCCTAACAGCGCCCGCGTCATTGCGGCATCGCCGTTCATCACGACCACGTCGGCGGCCAACTTTGTGCCATCGGCAAAGCGCACGCCGCTAACTTTGCGCCCGTCGTGCTCAATGCGTTCGACGCGCGCGTCCGTTTGCATGTTGACATTAAGCTCGCGCGCCAGCGCGACGAGACTTTCGATCAGCCGATACAGCCCGCCTTTGATGTGCCAGCCGCCGTAGGCGTACTCGATGTAAGGGATGACGGCGAGCGTTGCGGGCGAATTGTAGGGCGAAGAGCCGACGTAGGTCGGGTAGCGGTCGAAGAGTTGGCGCAAGTAGGGGCTGCGAAAGTGCGCGGCGACGGTGCGATGATAGTTGCCCCACGCGTGGCGCAGCGGCAGATGGCGCAGCCCCTTGAGCGCGCGCAGGTCGGGCAGGTCGAGCGGCCGCCGCCGCAGGAACGTCTCGCGCGAGAGCGCGAAGAGTCGCGCGCCGAGTTCCATGAAACGCAGGAAGCCGTCCACGTCGCGCGGTTCAAGTTGGCGCACGGTGGTGAGCCAGTCGGGCAAACTTGTCGAGTAGGTGAAGCGCGTGCCGTCGGCGAAGACGTAATCGGCGAGCGGGCGCACGGGGATGAGTTCGACATGATCTGCCAACCGGCTGCCCGCGGCCGCGAAAAGGTCGGCGAAGACCCACGGCATCGTGATGAGCGACGGGCCTGTGTCGAAGCGGAAGCCGGCTTGCGCCCAGGTGTTCATCTTGCCGCCGAATGTGCGACCCTGTTCGCAGACCGTGACGCGCCAGCCCGTCGCGGCTAAACGTAAAGCAGTCGCCAGTCCGCCCAATCCGCCGCCGATGATGATCGCCGTTCGTTGCTTCATGCGTGGACTAAACACCGGACTGCGGCCGCCGCTGTGCCCGATGATCCTTTACCGCTCATCGCGCGCAAGCCCCGCCGCCGCGTCATGATAGCGTCGCCCTTTCCACTCCACGCCGCGCCCCGTCTTGCAGCGCCACCACGAAGCGAGTCCGAGCGCGAGCAAGATACACTCGCCGAGCGGATGCAGCAGCACAGACCACCAGGGGTGTCTGAATCGGAGCGCGAGCGCGGCGCGCAGTATCAATATGCAGCCGATAGTGACGAAGAGCGGCCACGCATGGGCCTGCGTGTAAATGAAAGGCGCGATGATGAAGGGCAGGAGAAAGACTGTGAGATGCAGCGCGATGAAGGCCCAGAAACTCCGCTCGCGGCGGAAGGCAGGAAAGAAATTTTTCTGAAACCCCCGCCAGATTTCCGCGAACGAGCGATACATACGCACGCGCACGATCTTTTGCCCGTCGAGACACAGACTCATCTCGCCGCTGGCGCGCCACGCTTGCGCGAGCCGCACGTCCTCGAAGATTTCATCGCGCACTAAGGCGTGCCCGCCGGTGTGCGTGTAAGTGGCGCGGCGCGCGAGCAAGCACGAGCCGTGCGCGAGCCCGAGCGCAGCGTCGCGCCGCTTGAGCGCGAGCGGCGCAGGATAGAGCGTGAAGACGACGACGTTGAGCAGAGGCATCAGCGCACGCTCCCAGCAACTCATCAGTTCGAGCGCAGGCCAGCACGACAAGAGCGACACGTCGCGCGTCTCGGCTTCAGTGAGCATACGGGCCGCCGCGCCCGCGTGCAGGCGCGCATCGGCGTCCAGAAAGAGTAGCCAGTCCCCGCGTGCCATAGCCGCGAGTTGCGCGCAGGCGTATGTCTTGCCGCACCAACCGGCGGGCAATTCCGTCGGGGCAAGCACGCGCACGCGCGCGTCGTGCCGCGCGTACCCGGCGGCGATCTGCGCCGTGCAATCAGTCGAGTGATCGTCATAGACAAGCACCTCGCGGATCAACGTCCCTTGTGCGAGCGCGGCGTCCAGACACGCGGCGATGTGCGCTTCCTCATCGCGCGCCGGGATCAGGATTGAGATGCTATGCGCCGGCGCATGCTGCTGTGTGTCCGTGACGCGCGGCCAGCAGAGCACGTTCCAGAGCGTCACGCCGAGCAGCGCGAGCGCAAGAAACAATATGCTTAGCAGGAAGAAAAACATGCGTGTGTGTGGCGCAGGACAATGCGGATTGGCAGTGGCAGCGACCGGCCGCATGCCGCACGCGGGCAAAGCTTTTATGGCTCGAACGTGGAGGCCGCGCTCGCGTGTGCGCCGCCCGCAGCGATGTGCGCGCCGCCGTTCAATCTATCAGCTTTCGTCCGGGCAATGACGAACTGCGCAGCGTCCGCGAGCAAATGCACTTCAGTCCGCTTACCAAATCGTGCGGCCAAGCGCGCTGTGCCGCGCTCGACTAATTGTGCGGCTAAATGATGCGCGCCTTGCGGGCCGAGGGCGGCGACGGCCGTTGCGCGGCTGTGGCGCGCATCCTGCCGCGCAGGTTTGCCCGTGCATTCACTTGCACACGTCTCGTCCAATAGATCGTCGCAGACCTGATAAGCCCGCCCGAAGCATTCGCCGAATTCCGCGAGCGCGCGTGTGTCCCGCTCGTCCGCCGCGCAGGCGAGCGCGCCGGCCGTCATCATCAGCCGCATGAGCGCAACAGTTTTCAGATCGCGGCTGGCGAGCGCATCCCTATCCGGGTTGCCCGTGCGCAATTCGAGATCGATGATCTGGCCGCCGACCATCCCGTCCGCGCCGACACAACGCGCGGCCTCCGTCACTAACGCTTCGACCGCGTTTGGCCGCCCGCAAGCACGCGCGGCTTGCGCCAACAGCGCATACGATTGGTTGAGCAGCGCGACGGCCGCGAGCACGGCGACGCCTTCACCGAAAACTAAATGCAACGCGCGCCGGTTGCGCCGCATGTCCGCATCGTCCATCGCGGGCAGGTCGTCGAGGATGAGCGAACTGCTGTGCAAGAATTCGACGGCGCAAGCGACCGTCAAACCATGCGTGCGCGGCAAGCCCGCGAGATCGGCCGCGAGCAAGGCGAGTACGGGGCGCAGACGCTTGCCGCCGGGGAAGAGCGCGTAATCCAGCGCCTCGTTGAGCCGCCGCGCCGCTGGCAGGGAACTGACGGGCAGCGCCGCCCGCAGCGCAGCGTCCATCTCATTGCGCCGGTCCGTGATGAAATCTGCTAACCCCTCGGTCAAACCTTAGCCTCACTTTCTGCTTGTGCTGTCGCGCGCACCTCTGCTGGCCTTAGCTCTGCGTCTGCTGGCGGCGCGAAAATGATCCGGCAAAGTTGCGCCGTCGCTTCGGCCAGCGGCACGTGCCCCGCGCCTGCAAGCTCATAAGCATGCGCGTGCAGCAGGACGCGCGTTAAGAGCGCGATTGACCTTTTAACCGCGCCGAAAGTTTTTTCGCCATAGACGAGCGCGACCGGCGTAAGCACATCGCTGAACTGTGCTACGTCGCCCATCTCCGCGAAGAGTTTGAGATAGCGCCGCGCCGCTGCATGATCAGTCGCGCTGAACGACGCTGTGAGATCGGTCTCATCGGTGCGCCGCCCGCGCAGGGCCTGATTCGTGAGCCAGCGGCCAAAAGCGTTGGTGAACGTCGCATCGTAAGCGCGCCGCCCGAAGCCCTCGGAGACGAACAACTTGAAGTAGCGCGGCAGATAGGCAAACGGATCGATCATGACGACGCGCGCGATCAACTCCGGCGCACGTTGCGCCGCGAACAAAGCGAAGACGCCGCCGCCGCAATTGCCGACGAGCGTGACTCGTGCCGCGCCCGTGTTTGCAACAGCCGCGATAATCTCGTTGACGATGACCGGCACGCTCCATTCAGCCGGCGCGGGCGAACAGCCGCAGCCCGGCAGGTCGGCGCTATAGAACGTGGCGTGTGCGGGGACGTGCGCGGCGAGCGGCGCGAACGTGCGGCGGTCGCCGCCCCAGCCGTGCAGGCCGAAGTAGCTGACCGACCCCGCGCCGTAAGATTCAACATACACGGCTCACGATCCTTTCCGCCACAAGCCGCCCGCCCAGCACGACCATCGGCATGCCCGTGCCCGGCGTGGTGCTTGCGCCCGCGTAGTAGAGACCCGCGATCTCCGGGGAGAAATTTTTGCGCCGGAACGGGCCGAGCTGCCGGAGTGTGTGCGCCGCGCCGAAGGCCGAGCCGTCGTAGAGACCGAAGCGGCGTCGCCACTCGGCGGGCGTATAAACTTCTTCGACGCAGACGCGCGCAGGCGCGATGACAATATCGTGCCGTGCAAGCGTGGCCAACATCTGCTGTTTGATCTGCCGTGTCTGCTCTGCCCAGTCAACTTCCGGCATCTCGCTCAAGAGCGGCGTCGGCGCAAGGACGAATATGGTGGTGTCGCCCGGCGGCGCGAGGCTCGCATCGGTGGCCGAGGGCACGCTCACATAAAAGGGCAGGTCGCGTGGCACGCGCTTGCGGCGCAAGAGATCGTCGAACGCGGCGCGGCTATCGTTCGGCAGAAAGATCGTGTGATGACCCAGCCCGGCGATGCGGCCACGCACGCCCCAGTAAAAGGTCATAACACCGGGCGTCATCTTCGTGTGCGCGGCTCTACGGCGCAATTTGTCGCCGAGGCCGTTGTCTGTTTGCAGCAACTCCGTGTCGGTCGTCGGCACGTCAACATTGGAGACGACGATGCTTGCTTCGTCAATGTGGCCATCGGCGAGCGCGACGCCGGTGACGTGCCCCGCGCGCGTCAGAATCTTTTCGACGCGACTGTTCGTGCGTAGCTCGACGCCGAGTTCGCGTGCGAGTCGTGCGATGCCTTCGACCAGCGCATAGACGCCGCCCTGCGGCAGCCAGAGACCGTAGGCAAGTTCGCCATAAGCGAGAATGGTGAACATGCCGGGTAAGTCATAAGGTGAGCCGCCGAGATACATGCCGTATGAGCCGAGCGCCGCGCGCAAGTAACGGCTCTTGAAGTAGCGGCGTAGCTCGCCGTCGAGCGAGCGCCAGATGCTCGTGCGCCAGAGTTCGGCCGGCGTGAGTGCGCCGAGCCACTTGGCGGGATTGTTCACATTGCGACTGATAAGCTTGTCGAACGCGATGCGATACTTGCGCTCCGCATCGCGCAGAAAAGCAAAGACATTGGGACTTGAGCCGGGTTCGAGTCGCTCGCATTCGCGCAGGAATGTTTGCAGGTCGCTTGAGAGCGCGAGGCTTGTGCCATCAGTCCAACGGAACGTAAGTGAGGGATCGACGGGCAGGAGTTGCACGTAGTCGCGCATGTCGCGGCCGGCGGCGGCGAAGAGTTCGGCGAAGACCCATGGATAGTTGAGCAGCGACGGGCCTGTGTCGAAACGAAAGCCCGCGCGCTCGATCAGGTTGGCGCGTCCGCCCACGCGCTCGTTCGCTTCGTGAATGGTCACGCCAAACCCGGCCAAGCGCAGATGAATCGCCGCGCTCAGGCCGCCCAAGCCGCCGCCCACGATCACCACGCGCTTGTCTCTGCCGCTACTCATAGCAGACTTTTATCTCAGTAAATAGGCTAAAGGGATGCGCCAGAACTTACTCGGCGGCAACGCTTGCAACTTCTCCCGGAGCGGCACACTCTCACGGCGGCGTATGCTGCTCGGGCCGCTTGCGATCCGTTCGTTCAAACGCCCGTAGACATTGATGCACGCTTGAATCGCCGGCCGGCAGTCGGGCGCAAAAGCCTCCACGCGACTCTCTGCGCGTGCATAGTAATCCGCTGCAACGGCCGCGAGTTGACCCTGCGCGCGGACAAGCGCGGCGTGCTGGCTTTCGTCGTCCACGTCCAATTCGTCAATCCCTTCCGCATGCAGCATGTCTACTGGTAGGTAGACGCGCCCGCGCCGTTTGTCTTCGCCGATGTCGCGCAGAAAGTTGGTCAGTTGCAGCGCGATGCCGAGGTCGTGCGCGCTCATGAGGGCGCGCCCGAACGTGGCCGGCGTCCGCGCGCCGTAGACATGCGTCAGAAAATAGCCGACGACCACCGCGCTGCCATAGACGTAATCCTCGATCAGTTCATCGAGCGTCGCGAACGGGCGCGGATAAACGTCGCGGCGCATCGCAGCGAGGAACGAACGATAATGCTCTTCGGGGATGCCGCGCTCGCGCACAACTTTCGTGAAGCCGGCGAGAAAGGGCGGCACGCCGCAGCGCAACGCCTCGGCGATTGACTCGGTGCCAAGCCCGACCTCGTAGCATTTCTCCCACTCGTCTAACAGGTGCAGACGCTCCGACGCGGCGAGCGGGAACGTGTCCACGATCTCGTCCGGATAGCGCACGGCGGCGTAGATCATCTCGACCTCCGCGCGTTTGGCCGCGGGCAGGAAGCGACTGACGATAAAGAAACTCGTCGTGTAGGCGCGCATCACCACGCGCGCTTGCCGCGCAATGACGCGCCACGCCGCCGTCTCCGTCCGCGCCCGCGCCGCGCGTGCGCGCGTGCGCCGTTCCAGCGCCGCCCATTCCGCGCCGCCCCAGACCTCTTTCGTTTGTGCCGCGTCCATTACCACTTTCGCCTGATCAAACAGCCAGCATGATGATGCAGTCTCTTGTCGCGTATGATGCCTCCAGCTTTCGCGCGCTACGCCGCTTGGGTGGTGGCGAACGATTCAAGCTGGCGAAAATTGTCTGCATACAACTCTGCGGGGAAACGTCGGCGCACGTCGCCGGGCGCGAAGCCCGCGCCGCCCAGCACAATCACTGCGCCCGCGCGTTGCGCCGCTTTGCGTAACCATTGATACTCGCGGGCCGCGCGGTCGAGGCCGTTGAGAATGGCCGAGGCGACGCACACGAGGCGTGGGCTAAAACGACTGACCGCTTCAGCCAGCGCATAAAACGGGGTGGCCGCGCCCAGATTGATAACCTCCCACCCGGCCGCTTCGAGCGTTAGCGCGGCCATATTCACCGGCAACTCGTGGAAGTCATCTTCGCTACTGCAACAGAGCGCCACCAGTCCGTGTTCTTCCGCCGGCATCGCCAGCGCACCGCGCAGCGTTTGCAGCGCAGTCAAAGCTGTACGCGCTGCGACATGCTCTTCTGCGACCGACAGTTTACCCTGTTGCCATAGTTCGCCCACCTTGTTAAGCGACGGGCACAGAATCCTATCAGCCAGCATGCCCACGCCGCGCCCGCGCAGGTGAAGATTGACGAGCAGCGCAGAGGCTTCTTCAGCGCGCCCGCCCAAGAGCGCTTCATACATCGCCGCCGCCAGCGCACGCTCGCTGCCCGCGCCGCGCGTGGGCAGGGCGGCGCGTAATGGCACGGGCCCGCGCGCGGGCTGCGCCGCCGGCTGTAGCCTTGCGCGCCGAAAGACCGCCACGTCGGCGGGGCGAAAGCGGCGATGTCCGCCGGCGGTCTTCTGCTGCGGCAGCAACCCGCCGTCCGCCCAACGCTTGACGGACGCTTCGCTGACACCGAGCAGCCGCGCCGCCTCTTTACTCGTGAGCAATTTGCCGTGCACAGTCTAGGGGCTCATCTCGCTGACTGAATAAGTTCAAGACCAGCGCGGAGTCTAACAGAAGTTGCGCTGGCCGCGCAATTTGAATTCGTTCAAATCGTGCAGATGGTAAGCCGGTCTGGACAAAAAGCGGTAAAGTGTGATTTGACAAATCAAATCTGATCGGATAAATCGTTCAGGTGTCCATGGTCTTAAAGAGTCGTGGCCGGCGCGGCCAAAAGGCGATTGAGGGTTTGACGTGATGTTGGAACAGGTGATTCTTGTTGATGAGCGCGACCGTGAACTTGGTATCAGCGAGAAACTAGAGGCGCACCGCGCGGGGGCTCTGCATCGCGCGTTCTCGATCTTCGTCTTCGATGGGGACAGGCGCTTGCTGCTACAACAGCGTGCGCGGACGAAGTATCATTCAGGCGGTCTCTGGTCGAATACCTGTTGCGGTCATCCGCGCCCCGGCGAAGAGACCATGGTGGCGGCGCATCGGCGCTTACGCGAAGAGATGAACTTCGATTGCGAGCTACGCGCGGCATTCAGCTTTCTTTATCGGGCCGAGTTGGCCGGCCAACTCGTCGAGCATGAGTACGATCATGTCTTCGTCGGTGCGTTCGATGACGTGCCTGCGCCCGATGCAACGGAGGTGGCAGACTGGCGGTGGGTGAGCATGGCGGAGTTGCGCCGCGAGTTGCGTGCGCATCCAGATGCTTACAGCTATTGGTTGCGGTTCGCATTAGCTACAACTGAGTGGCAGCGACTCGAAGCAAGCATGTAGGGCGAATAGCAACTTAGACAGACCATGCGCGCGAACAGGCTTATAGGTAAGCATCCTCCGAAATAAATCTGCGCGCCAACCTATGACTAAAACCGGCAGCGTATCAAGCGCCGCGCCGCGCAGGCTGAGCGCGGCGTCGCTGGCGCGCGGTGTGGCGTACTTGTCGGCCCGTGATCCTGATCTGGCGCGCGTCGTGGCGGAATATGGCCCGCCGTCTTTGTGGGCGCGCGAGCCGGGCTTCGCCACGCTCGTGCAGATCATACTCGAACAACAAGTCTCACTCGCTTCAGCCAAAGCGGTTTACGATAGACTGGTCGCCATCACCGCGCCGTTGATGCCTGAACATTTCCTCACGCTCGACAGCGCCACGCTCAGGCACATCGGCTTCAGCCGGCAAAAGACCGCTTATGTTAGGTATTTGGCTGAGGCGGTAAGCGCGGGCGAGATCAACCTGCCCGCGCTCGCCGCAATGAGCGCGGACGCGGCGCGTGCGGAGTTGATGAAACTCAAAGGGGTGGGCGCATGGACGGCAGAGGTTTATTTATTGATGGCGTTGCGCACGCCGGACGCTTGGCCGGTCGGCGATCTCGGCCTTGTCCTCGCGGTACAAAGTGTGAAACGTCTACCTGCGCGCCCTACGCCGGATGAACTGCTGGCGATAGGTGAGCAATGGCGGCCGTGGCGGGCGGTCGCCGCGCGCGTGCTCTGGCGCTATTACCTCAGCCGGCAAGCTAAAAGGCCGCCGGAGCTAGTGGGTCAATTGACAACTAAATAGCCAAGACAGCCGCTCTTAATTTACACTCTTCGCAGAGGTAAGCTATGAGTCGGAAGCAGCAACACCCGTTACGCGCGCGCACTGATGAGGCG
>JBBRYU010000124.1:0-12413 GCA_038237345.1 Pyrinomonadales bacterium | reverse complement strand
GCGAGCCACGCGGCGGCGGCTGGTGTGGCCACGGCGAGAAACTCTTCGCAGACGATGGCGGCCGTGTCGAGGGCGTCGGCCAAGCGTTGTTGCGCGCGTGCAAGGGCGTCGGGCACGCCCGCGAGGTTACGCGCACGCAGGGCATTCTTGCGCGCGGCGCGGACGCGTTCGGGGTCTGGCGTGAGCGCACGCAGGTGAATCTGGTAACCGAATTGGTGGTCGAAGGTGTCCGCTTCGGCGAGCAGCGCATCAAGGTGCGGCGCGATGCGGAAGTCCGAGGCGAACCACACCTCGCCGATGGCGAAGCAGGGCGGGGCGACGCGCGCACGCAAGCGGGGCAGGTTCGCGGCCAACTGATCGTAGCGCGTGTACGTGAGCGGCAACTCCACAGAGCCTTCGATTAGATTGTCGAGCCGCGTGAACGAGGCGAGATAGCGGCGCAACTCCGGCTCGCGGCGGGCCGGCGCGGCGCAGAACAGCACACGCTCAAGCAGGCGCTCTTCGTCCAGACGCACACGCAAGGCGGGCGCACCGCCCGCGAGCGCGCCCGCGCTCGCCACGAGCCGCGCGAACTCCGCCCACCACTCCGCGCACTGCTCTTTCGCCACCGTTGGCAGCGACGGCAGCCGGATACAGCCCTGACAGAGCGGCCCCGTTGCGCTCTCAAACGATGCGAGGTACATGCGCCCCTCTCAACTGCGCCGGCCCGAATCCGCGCGTGCCTCAGGACGTGCGGCGCAACGCACCGAGCGTCGAACGTTCAAGACGTTGCTTGACGCCACGCACCTTCTCGCCGATAGACTCTGCGGGGCCGGCGTTAGTCAGGCTCTGCCGGTCGCCGCGCTGAATCCTGAAGTCGATCTCTTGATCGATCTTGCGCTCCTCCATCAACTCTCTGACGAGCTTCGTCAGCTTCGCGTGCGTCCATTCGAGCAGGCAGTTCACGTCCGTGATGTCGTACTCGCTCACACGCTGCGTGCCGGGCACGACCGTGTTGAAGTGGACGAGACAATTGGCCTCGCGGTCTATGCCTTTGACGAGCGTGCGCTCGGCCCACTGTCCGAGGTTAACGTGTGCGTCCCAGCCGACGTACAGTTCCTTATCGTAGCGGTGAATCTGGCAGAAGACGACGGCGCGACCGAGCGAGAGGACGAGTTGCTCGCGCTCCTCCTTGCCATCGAGGCCCCAGTACCAAATGCGCTCGACGCAGTGGCGGAAGTTGTTGGTGATCGGCGGCTCCAATGCGTGCGTGAAGCGCTCGCGCAAGGTCGCGCTGTCGGGGCCCAGTCCGGCGACGACCACCTGCCACGAGTCCACGCGCAACAGTTCGCGCGGCTCGCCTTCGGGCTTGCCGGCGCTGCGCACGGAGGACTGCCGCTGGTTGAGCAGGAAGTAAGTGACGAACGCGCCGATCAGCAATAGGACGCCGACGCCGAACGCGACCGTGAGTATCCCCAGCACACCGAGCGCGGCGGGCAGCAGTCCCAGCCAGTCGAACTTGAGCGCGTTAATCTTGTTGGCCGGTTTCCAAAATTCAATCTGGCTCTGGCGCAACTGCATTGAGCCGAAGTTCGGCTCGACCGCGCGCCGCAACAGATATTGCACGAGCTGGGTCACTTCGTTGTTGCCGAACCGCCACATCCCGACGTACTTCTTCGTCTTCCCGCGGTCGTTGATGTCGAGGTTGTACTCCCACTCGTAGCGGTGGAACGGGCGCGGCTCAAGCGAGATGACCGCCGCCACGCGCTCGGTGACGAGCCGGTCTTGCTTCGGCAGCCAGCACTCGAATCTGACCTGCATCGGATAGACGAACGGCCCCGACTTGAGCACCAACGCGTTCAGCCCCTCGCGGGCGCAAGCGTGTTGGAAGGCGTCGTAGAGTTCATCGCGCGCTTGCTGCACGTGCATCCAGATGTTATCGGCCCGGCGCTCAAGGATAGGCTGCGCGTCGAGCAGTTCGAGCGGCTGTGTGAGCGGCGCGGTGGGGCGGGCGGTAACGGTTGGGTTCATATTCGTAAACTCCGTATAAAGGGCTGCCTGAGTGGTGGCCCTGATGTGCTGGGTTTATCCGCTGCCGCGTGTCCGCGAGGGCTGGGAATGGGGGCGGATGATGGAACAGTAGAACTGCGTTCAGGCTGCGTCCCGCCGGTTCGTCCGTAGCGGCGCAAGAATAGGGCGGGCGGCGCGACGGCGTCAAGATTTTTCCACGCGGCGTTCGAGAATAACTTGCGCGACGGCATGCTCGGCGGTGTGCGAGAGCGTGAGGTGCGCGGCGTTCGCGCCGGAGCGTTGGAAGAGTTCGCGCGCTTGTTGGTGAAAGGCGAGCGCGGGCGCGCCCATGTCATTCGCGACGACTTCCACGTCCTGCCACGCGAGGCCGCCGCGCCAGCCCGTACCGAGCGCCTTCAGCGCGGCTTCTTTCGCGGCGAAACGCGCGGCATAATGTTGCGCGGCAGCCGCGCCGCGCCCATCACAGTAGGCGCGCTCGGCGGCAGTGAATACGCGCGCAAGGAAGCGCGGCGTGCGCGCGATGACGGCGCGCACGCGCCGGACTTCGATGATGTCAATGCCGATGGAAACAATCACAGCAGAGCAAACACTCGCCCACGCGGGCTTCTACTGGCGCGAGCGCGCCGGCGTGCGCGCCCTCGCTTGCGCGCCGCTCGAACACGCCGGCTTCGTCAATGGCTTCTCCACGCGCGCGGGCGGCGTCAGTCCTTTCCCCAAAGACGATCTGAACCTTGCCGGCTTCAGCGACGACACGGCGGCGAACATACACGAGAACCGGCGTCGCTTCCTCGCGCTCTTCGACGGCGCGTGGACGCTCGCCGCCGCGTGGCAGGTACACGGCGCTCAAGTGTGCGTCGTGCGTGCCGCAGAGGCTGCGCGCCTCACCGAAGAGCAACACTGCGATGCGCTCACCACCGCCGCGCCGGCCATTCTCGTCGGCGTCAAAACGGCCGACTGCGTGCCCATGCTCTTGGGCGATGTGCGCAAACGTGCCTGCGCCGCCGTACATGGCGGTTGGCGCGGCACCGCCGGGTCAATCGTCGTGCGTGCGCTTGAACGTATGCGCGCGGAATACGGCACGCACGCGGCGGATGTCCACGTCGCCATCGGGCCGGCGGCGCTTGCGTGTTGCTACGAAGTCGGCCGCGAAGTTCTCGAGAGTTTTCGCACACGCTTCGCTTACGCTGATGGACTGCTCACGCCGACACGCCCCGACCATGCGCGCATAGATTTGCACGAGGCCAACCGGCAACAACTAATCGAAGCGGGCGTGCCCACCGCACAGATTTATGCCGCGCCGCTCTGCACCATCTGTCGCTCCGACCTCTTCTTCTCCTACCGCCGCGAAAAGAAAATCTACGGGCGCACGGGCCGGCTGCTCGCCGTAATAGGGAGGGATGAAGGATGAACAGAAAGTCTTTTCTTATTCATCTTTCATCCTTCATCCTTTTCTTCTCCCCCCGCCGAAATACTGTCCGTTGATCGCTTTCGCTTTTTCGTTCGCGCCGACGACGGCGACCTGTAGCTTGACCTCACGATCAGTCGGCGGGAAGCAGACCTCGTTGTTGCAACTCTGATAGTGGATGCGCGCACGCAGTTCTGTGTCGCCCTGCTGATAGTTCGCCGGCACAGTCACGCTGAAGCGCATGACAGCGCGGCCCTCGTAGAGTTGCACCGGCTCTTTGCTGAAGCCGAGCTTGCGGATGACGGCGCGCGGGTAACTGATCGCGCTCACGCGCAAGCCCTTCGGCGCATCAACCTTCAACTCCGTCGGGATCATGAACTTGTTCGTCAGCCGGTTGGCGTTGACATGATAGCCGTCGGGAATATCCAGCACGACTGCGGCTTGCAGCACGCGCCCCTGTTGCGCCTTGTCAGCGGCGAAGAAACCGTTGACGCCGATGTTGGCCTGCATCATTGCCACGGGCGGCGCGCTCGCGCGACTTTGCGGCCCGCCGGGTAGGGTCAGCGCGCAGACGAGTAAAGCGATGCGGCGGATGAAAGTGTTTTTGCTCATAGTGTTGTTTGAATCCCTTAGACCGAGATGAAAGATAGTTAGCCTATCTGATGCAGCGCGGGCGCGCTCAAGTTATTCACGCCCTGACGCGCGGCGAGTTGCCCGCAGGCAGCGTAGATGTCGCGCCCGCGCGGGCGACGCACGAAGGCGCGCACGCCCTTCGCCGCGAGAATCGCTCGAAAGCGCGCGACGCGCTCCGGCGACGACGGGCGATAAGGCAAAGGGTCGGCCGGATTGTGCGGAATCAGATTGACCTTCGCGCGCAGTTGATGCCGGTTGAGCAGGTTCGCCAGTTGGCGCGCTTGCTCGTCCGCGTCGTTCACGCCGTCGAGCATGACGTACTCGAATGTAAATCGTTCGCCCGGCTTGAGCGACTGCTCGAACTCTCGGCACGCGGCCAACAGTTCAGCTAGCGGCCACTTCTTGTTGATCGGCATGAGCACGTCGCGCAACTCATCGGTCGGCGCGGCCAGCGAGACGGCGAGGTGTGGGCGTGTGGGCACCTGCGCCAGTTCGCGGATGCGCGGCACGATGCCGGCGGTGGAAACCGTCACGCGGTTCGGCACGATGTGGAGACCCGTCGGCTCGGCCATGACGCTGAGCGCGTGCAGCAAAGGCTCGAAGGCGAGGAACGGCTCGCCCGCGCCCATCGCCACTAGATTCGTCCCACGCGGCGTCCGCGCGCCCACGCCGTAAGCGTCGTTCAAGGCGATGATGATCTGCTCGACGATCTCGCCCGCCGTGAGCGTGCGCAGCAGTCCGAGTTTCGCGGTCAAACAAAAACTGCATTGCAGCGGGCAGCCCGACTGCGACGAAAAACAGATCGTGTCGCGCCGCTCCTCAGGGATGAACACGGTCTCGACCGGCAACCCGTCGTGCGTCTTCAGCAAATAACGGCGCGTGCCATCGTCGGAAATGTAGCGCGACTCGACCGTGAGCGTCGCGGCGGTCGCACGCTCGTCTAAACGCGCACGCAACGCCTGCGGCAAGTCCGTCATCTCCGCGCACGAGCGCAAACGCCGCCGGTGCAACGCCGCGAAGATTTGCCGCGCACGATAATCCGGCGCGCCGAGACCCGCGACAAACTCCGTCAACGCGGCCGGCGTCAGCCCCGTCAAATGCACCTGCTCGCGCTGCACTGCCTTGCTCATTGCCCGTTCATTTTAACATCGTGCCCGCGCATCGCACAGTCACAGCCGCGCCGGTAATAGCAGCCGATAATGTTATTATCCTGCACAATGCAGGATAATACGCCGAATAGTGACGTTATCATGCACTGTGTAGGATAATAGTAGTTCGGTTGCTTCGAGTTGAATCTGAGAAATGAGCGCGAGACATGTCGCCAGCGAGCGGCGCGCGGCTCTTTATCATCTGCGTTGAATCTTTCTCTCTCACGCCGCGCCGCCGCGCTTCCTCCGATTCTGGACACGGTGAGGCGTGCGTTGAATCATTCCCTTCGAGGTGGTTGGCGCGCGTTGCGTCGGTTCAATCACGGGCAGCCGAACAAGCTAACTGAGGCGGTCGTGTCAAGCGATTTCTTGCACCTCCGGCATCGCGGAGACTAATGCTGACCCTTTCTTCCGCAAGCATTCGACGTATCTCGCTTCGTCGTACTTCGTTCTGGTCTGCCAACACTTCCAGATGATTCTGATCCACTTGTAAGCCAACGCGCGCACCGCTGCCTGATGGCTCTTGCCTTTCGCCCGTCTCGCGACACGTAAAAGCCTGTGCCCACTCGGAGTGACGGATTGATTCGCCCGCGTACTCGACGAACGACTGGCGGAAGAACTTCGGACAGAAGTAGCGCCACCTCGTCCACGAACTCTTGCCGCTTCTTTCGACGACCGGTGCGCCGCCGCTGAAGCGCAACCACTCGTCGGCGCTCGCCCACCGCTCACGGTTCGACCCCATCGCAGTCAGCAACCGCGAAGCATAGATGCGGCCTGCGCCGGGAAGTGCGGCGAACAACTCGAAGTCTTCGGGCGCCTCGCACAACGCTTCGATCTGCCGGTCGAACTCTTTGACTGCGGCTAAGGTCGTCTTCATCTGAGAGGCGAGCGCCTTGACCATCAGCACGGATGAGTTGCTGACAGCCGCGTCCGTGGTCAGCGGCACAGCTTCTTTGATCGAGTCGAGGCGCGTCTCAAGCATCGCCTGGCGCGGTGAGTTGTGTGCGCGGAAGAACTTCTCAAGCGTCGCCCGCCGCACGCCTTTGAGCGCGTTCAGTGAAGACCAGCGCAACAGGAACTCGCACACCAACTCGGTTCGGATGTCGGGGAACCACGCCAATACTTGAGGAAAGTAGCCCTTGAGCAAGGCCGACAGACGGTTGCTGATCCTCGTCTGATCGCCGACCAGTCGCCGACGATGCTCGACCAGTAGTTGCAAGGTGCGCGTCCGCTCCGAGTCAGGCAGCCACGCCTTGAGACGCCCTCGATGATGGATGAGCAACGCGACCAGATACTCGGCATCGCGCGGGTCGTCCTTCGCCCGGCTGGGCGTGAACGCCTCGCGGAATCTGGCGAGCGTCTTGGGGTTGATCGGGCACAGGATGAGGAAGTCGTACTTGAGAAGAGCGTAAATCAGCGGCCCGCGCGACTGCTCCAAGCAGACCGCGACCTGCGCGCCGCCGAAGCGTGTGCGTAAACTCCGTGCCCACTCATCAAGCGACTCCGGCGGGTGCTTGACGACGGATAACTCCTGCGCGCCGGTCGCCGTGTCAACCAGACAGCTGTCGTGCTTTTTGTCCGACCAGTCGATGCCGATGAGCGCGGCGAACTCTACCGGGTGTTCCATGATGTGCTCCTTGCTTGAATCTAAGTCAGGGGTCACGAACAGGATGGAACATGCTGGCTTTTGCTCAAGCGAAGAACTTATAGTAGAGCCGTTCACCGAAGCGACGACGGTAACTGAGCATTCGTTAGGTGAGCGAAAGCGCCGGGCGCGATGTGCGACACGCTTGTTACAGGCGGCGCAACTGCCGTTCATTCGAGAGTCGTCACACCCGCCCGGCATGTTCCATCCCCGCGGCTCATTGTGCAGCAAAGATGACCCACGTACACCTATAAGTCATTCAACCGGAGCGGATTTAGCGAGTTCTTCATTCGCAAGACTCGGATGCTTGATTCGTTGTCTCCCGCCCGGTTAATTCCAGCGTTGGGCTGCAAGAATCGTCTTTGGGTAATCAAAAGAAAAGAATCAATTATGTTCCGCAAGTCATCGAAACAACTCAACCTAGCAGCGTTGATGCTTTTCATCTTTGCGCTGCTAACTGCCTGCGGGATTTCTAAAAAAACCGAATCAACTAGCGTGGCGACGGACGCACCTGCTGCGCTGTCGCGCCAGGAACGCATCGAGATTTTCGAGGATGTGTGGAAAACAATTAATGAGCAATATTACGACTCGACGTTTCATGGGGTTAATTGGCAAGAGGTTCATAACCGTTACCGCCCGCGTGTTGAGGCAGCGGAAAGTGATGTAGAACTTTACAGCTTGTTTGAAGTTATGCTTGCCGAGTTGCGCGATGCGCACACCGTCTTTAATCATCCACACTCATCTGCCGATAATACTTTTCAGCCGACAGGCAGCGTAGGCATCACACTCGGTGAGGCGGAAGACAGAACCGTTATCATAACAGTTGAGCCGGACTCGGATGCCGCTCGTGCAGGTATAAAGCCGGGAATGATTTTACGAACAGTCAACGGCAGATCTGTTGAAGAACTCTTCGCTGAAATTCGCGCGCAATTTGCTGGCTCATCAACCGAGAGAGCGATGAAGGGCGTGCTGCACGGCGCGTTACTCTATGGCGGATTTCTTGGCGCTTCAAGAACATTCGGCATTGAAGGGTTTGACGGTAAAGTATTCGCTGTGCCCATTATCCATTTCGGCGCACGCCCGTCAGAGGAATTACCTACGCTATCGGCGCGCCGTTTACCATCGGGTAATGGCTACATCAAGTTCGATGGGTGGAAGCCTCCCGTTGATGCGCAGTTTAGGACGGAACTCGCAAAATTGATGGATACGCCCGGTCTGGTTGTTGACTTGCGCGGCAATGGAGGCGGTCAGACAGATGTACTGCTCAATATCAGCAGTATCTTTTTCCCAAAGGAAGTTAGTTTCGGTGGCTTCAAAAAAAGAGGCGGCACTGTTGAAGAGATATTCACACGCAAACCTGACCAAACTTACAAAGGAGCAGTAGTCATCCTTGTTGATGAGGATTCGGCAAGCGCGTCGGAAGTTTTCACAGTCTCGATGCAAGAGAGCGCTCGCGCCCGCATAATTGGTCGGCAGACATGCGGCTGCGTACTCAATCAGTGGACTAAAAAAGAGAAAGGCGGCGGTACGTTACGCTGGAGCGCGCGTGTATATAGTTCGCCCAAAGGTCGCGTTTTAGAGGGTACGGGTGTGATCCCAGAAGAAATAGTTGCGCCACTAATTTCTGATTTACAGCAAGGACGGGATGCCGCGCTTGAAGCAGCAGAAAACGCGCTCAAATTTAGGTGGCAGAGTTCTCAAGGAAGGAATTGAGTTATTTCCCCCTTTGTAGCCCAACAAGTCATTCGAGCGGACTGCCCGATAGAATGCTTCTCATCAATCTTCCTTCGGCTGATGTTGGATGGTGTTCGCGGGCAGCCACACAATTCCAGCGGTGGCGGCACGTGTCACGTGGAGGTCTAAGAATGCATACTTCTTTTATGGTAAGGGCGTTAACCAGCACAGTACTATGCGTGCTATTGGGAATCAGCGCATCTGCCCATCCCGGCTCCGGCATTGTGGTCGACAAAGAGGGGCAGGTTTTCTTTACGGACACCGGTCAAGGCGTTTGGAAGATCGCTGGGCAAGGTAAACTCACCCGCTTGCCCGCATCTTTATTTCACTGGATGGCTATTGATGAAGCCGGATACTTCGCAGAATCTCAGAAGAACTTTGGGGAATGGTTTGAAAGGGTAACGCCGCAAAGTTCCACACCTGCTCTCATTATGTCTTCCGATTTTCCCCTTACGATTAATCGGGACGGGAACCTTTACTATGCAGATACTCGCCCCCGCTCGGCACGGATCGTTCGGAGAACACCGGATGGAAAGGAATCTGTTCTGGCCGCAGATGAGGCGTTCAAAGGCATCGCTGGTATAGCTGCCGGTCCGGACGGTTCGCTCTATGTCACTGATTTCCATGCTATCCAAAAGATCACTATGGACGGAAAGGTCTCGCAGTTTGCCACTCCCGAAATCATCGGGAGCGGCAAAGACCGGGCGATTAAACCGCCGCCGGAAGCGGAGGCAAACTACTGCCGGGGATTGGCTGTCGATTCGCAGGGAATCGTATATGTTGCCGCCACCGGCAGCCGCCGCGTCCTCAAGATCACACCTGGAGGGGACGTAAGCACCATTCTGCAAGCGTCTAGTCCATGGTCACCGACCGGAGTAGCGGTGTTTAGCGGCGAAGTGTATGTGCTGGAGTGGCAAGATGCGCCTCCTTCACGTTTGGAGACGCGTAACGCGTGGATACCGCGAGTTCGGAAAGTCGGTCGTGACGGAAAGGTCACGACTCTGGCAACGGTCTCGCGGGAAACCACTGCGCTTGCTTCTCCGCAAGTCAAACAAGAAAACATTAACTATACCTAATGTTCGACTCTTTTTTCGCTGGCTGTTTTCAACAATTTACAGATGTGATTCTGACAAATTGAGTACAACCGGAAAATGCCGTTGTTGAGAACAAAGGGCTTATCCGTCTAATCAGAAAAAGAGTCGAACATTAGGTTAACTATCTTTCGACCGGAGTTAAGGCTGCCGTTGCAGCCGTGGTCGTACCAAGCAGATGAGACTAAGGCTGAGACAATGATGACATTAAGATTAACAGCCCTCCTGTTGGCTATCTCAATCTTAGCCGCCCCCGTAAGCTCATTTGCCGAAGCGCAAAGAGCGCGCAGGGGGCAGGAAGTAGATCGGCGCGAGGTCGCCGAAAAGATACGCGCGGAGTTCTTGCACGCCTGGCAAGGCTATCAGCAGTATGCCTGGGGGCATGACGACCTACGTCCCTTAACTAAAACTTATCACGACTGGTATGGGCAGCCGCTCTTAATGACTCCGGTTGATGCCCTCGATACGATGATTCTGATGGGATTGACAGATGAGGCTGAGAAGACCAGAACATATATCGTCAAAACCCTCTCCTTCGATAAAGACATCTACGTCCAGAACTTCGAAATCACCATTCGACACCTGGGCGGACTCCTTTCCAGTTATCAATTGACCGGCGACAAGCGTCTCCTCGTCTTAGCCGAAGATTTAGGCACGAGATTGTTGCCGGCTTTCAATTCGCGCACTGGCCTCCCTTATAGATTTGTAAATCTGAAAACGGGCAAAGTGCGCGACCCGGAGACTAATCCGGCGGAGGCGGGCACCCTGCTGATCGAATTCGGCACGCTCAGCAAACTCACGCGCAAACCCATCTTCTACGACAAAGCGAAGCGCGCTCTGGTCGAGGTCTACAAGCGCCGCTCGCCCATTGGTCTGGTCGGAAGCACGATCAACGTCGAGACGGGTGAGTGGACAGACAAAGATAGCCATCTCAGCGGAGGGATTGATTCCTATTACGAATATCTCCTGAAGTGCTGGCTCTTATTCGACGACCGGGATTGCCGACGGATGTGGCGCGATAGTATCGCGGCCATCAACAAGTATCTGGCGGATGAAGTTAAGACAGACCTCTGGTACGGTCACGCCGAGATGAACAGCGGGCAACGCACGGCCACTAGCTACGGAGCTTTAGACGCCTTCTTCCCCGCCGTCCTGGCTCTATCGGGTGATCTCGAACGGGCGAAGCGTTTGCAGGCATCATCCTTCAAAATGTGGACCACATACGGGATCGAACCTGAACAGATAAACTACCGAACGATGCAAATCGAGAGCGCGGGGTATCCTTTGCGGCCTGAGATTGTCGAATCAACTTATTACTTATATCAGTTCACCAGAGACCCGCAATATCTACGGATGGGCAAGACCCTCTTCGACAGTTTTGTCAGGTGTTGTAGAACGGAAGCAGGATACGCGGCTCTCCGCAATGTGGTGTCGAAAGAGAAGTCGGATGGAATGCAGAGCTTCCTGTTCGCGGAAACTTTTAAGTATTTCTATCTCCTGTTCGCAGCTCCCCGAACATTGAATCTTAAGAAGGTAATTCTTAATACGGAGGCACATCCGATTAAGAGGGTGTGGTAAATCCGTCGCCGAACAAGCGGTTGAACGAGACGCGCAATCAGGGTGCTTCTTATCCTCAACGCCTCCAGCGCGCCGGTTAATCGCGCCGTTCGGCTGCTCAATCATGCGGAGACGACAGCTATGAAGGTTCTTGTCACCGGTGGCACGGGCAATCTAGGGCGCGCGCTCACGCGAGCAGTTACAGCCGCCGGGCACACTGTCCGCATCATGAGCCGACGCTCTCGCCCGCAATCGGCAACAAACAATTTTGAGTGGGCGCAGGCGAACGTTGCTTCAGGCGATGGTGTGTGGGAAGCCGTTGCTGGCGTGGGTGCCATTCTTCATGCCGCATCTGACCCGCGCCGGGCACGAGCAGTGGACGTGCATGGCACACGGCATCTGGTCGAGGCGGCGCGGGCGAGCGGTATTGCCCACCTCGTCTATGTGTCCATCGTCGGGATAGACGACATCCCGTACAGCTATTACCAGCGGAAGCGCGAGGCGGAAGAGATCATAACATCGTCGGGCGTGCCGCACTCGATATTGCGTGCGACACAGTTCCATTCTCTCGTGGATGCGCTCGTGTCGGTGGCGGCGCGCGTGCCGGTAGTGATGTTGCTACCGACGGACTTCAAGTTTCAAAGTGTGGCAGAGCCGGAGGTGGCAGCACGGCTCGTCCGGCAACTCACAGAGCGTCCGTGCGGGCGACTTCCCGACTTTGGTGGAGCGGAAGTGCTAACGCTTGGCGAACTGGCAGAGACATGGCTGAGCGTGAAGGGAATGCAGAAAAGGCTAGTCCACCTGCCGCTCCCGGGCGCGGTCGCGGCAGGCTTCCGCGCGGGTAGGAACACCGCGCCGGAAGGCGCGCGCGGCGTGACCCGTTGGCGCGAGTGGCTGATGCAGCGCATTCAATTAAAGAATGAATGAGACAAACCAACGGAGAAGTTAGAGATAGCCATGAGAATGCTGAAGCTCTTTTACGGTCTTGCGTCGATCATCAGTCTTGTCAATGGTACGTGGATGCTCCTCTTTCCTTTTGGGTGGTACACCTGATGTCGGGACACATTTTGTAAGTCAGCGAGTGGGCACGAGTTAGCTGCTCGTGAGAGCATTGGGTTTACCATGACTCAAAGCTCCTGTCCCACTCGCCTGCGCGAGTATATCAACGCCATGTTGCCCGACGCACATGG
>JBBRYU010000123.1:0-12419 GCA_038237345.1 Pyrinomonadales bacterium | reverse complement strand
GAGTCGCCCGACAGGATGACGAACTCGTCGAAGCGCGTCCCGTGGTTCATCAGCTCCAGGATGTCCATGACCATCTCTATGTCCGTGCTGTTCTTGCCGCGTTGCGAGATGGGCGGACAGTCCACGACGGAGAAGGCCGAGCGCGTGAAGTAGGGCCGGAAGTTATAAAAGAGTTTCGGGTTCAGATAGCAACGCCGGATCAGGATCGCGCGCTTTTGCAACGTCATGTCCGTGCCGTTCTCGCGGCTGGGCATGCCCTGTTCGATCCACGAGAGCCAACGCGCGGGGTACGTGGCAAAATTCTGCGCGGCTTCGGGGTCGAGCTTGTCCAGCCCGACGTAGATGTTGTCGAAGTCCACGAACAGCGCGGTCTTGATGCGGCGGGGTTGTTCGAAGTGCGAGGTAAGTTCCAAAGAGCTATTCATCTTTATCGCCTTTCAATGATTCAAAGACAATACATACAAAACACGCGCGCTAGTTTAACTCAAGACAGGGCAGATTGATCAGAAAAGAGAAGACTGATCGGCGAGGTCTGCCGCCGCGACAACAGCTTGGCCGAGCAGCCGTTTCAACTTGTTCGCGCTCGCGGGCGCGTGCCCTTCGTAATAGTTGCTGAAGTAAGCATAGACGGTCGGAACGCGCGCACACAGGCGCGTGATGGCCTCGCGCCACAGGTTCAAGTTCTCGTCGCGCGAGCGTTGCTCAACATCGAAGCGCGTCAGATCGCGTGCGCCCATCCAACGCACGTAGGCGAAATCGGCCGAGGCCGCCGCGACCATCTGCCACAGCGTACGCCGCGCGAGCCATGGCCCTTCGACGAGCGCGACCGCGACGTTGTGTTGCGCCAGCAACTCCGCGAACTCTACCTGTGTCCAACTATTGTGCCGGAACTCGACAGCGAAGCGCACGTCGCGCGGCAGCCGCGGCAGAAAACGTCTGAGCGCGGCCACGTTCTCCACTGTCGCCTCGAACTGCGGCGGCAGTTGCACGAGCGTCGCGCCGAGTTTGTCTTTAAGCCTGCGCGCCGTTGTGCAGAACGCGGTTAAGATTTCGTCGCCGCTCGCGCGCAAGGCCGCTTCGTGCGTGATCGCCTGCGGCAGTTTGAGCGAGAAGGTGAAACCGGGCGGCGTGCGTTGTGCCCACAGCGCAATCGTCGAGCGTGCGGGCACGGCGTAGAAGGTCGAATCTACTTCGATAGTGTCAAAGGCGCGGGCGTAAAGCTCAAGCATGTCAACGGTGCGCGTGCCGTGCGGATAGAAAACGTGTTGCGCGGCGGCGGGCGGTGTTACCCAATCGTCGTAGTTCCACCCTTGGCAGCCGATGCGCGCACACGTCTCAGTCATCACGCCGATTCTAGCAGACCTCGCAGACGATCAGTTGCACGATGCCGAGCAGATGCCGCTCGATGCGCACTAGGCGCAAACCCGCCGCCGTTGCCGCGAGCGCAGTGCGGCGGTTGAAGTGATCTGCAAACAGGCGTGCGGTGAAAAAGTTAAGCACGTCGAACAAGGGGCCGAGCAGATTGTCGGGCCGCACGTGCTCAAGCAGCACAACGCGCCCGCCCGCACGCACGACGCGGCGCAACTCGGCGAACGCAGTTTGCGGCGACGCGACCGAGCAGAAGACGAGTGTGGCAAACGCCGCATCGAACGAATCGTCCGCGAACGGCAACCGCTCAGCGCAGTTTTGCACGAGCTGAACGTGCGGCGGGCGTTCAATCTTGCGCCGCGCGTGCCGCAGCATCTCGTAGCTCAACTCGCTGGCCACGCCGCTTGTGCCCGGCGGGTAATGGCGAAAATTCAAGCCCGTGCCCGCGCCCACTTCCAAGAGCCGACTATCAATGGGTAACTCGCGCAGCGTTGCCGCGCGCAGACGCGCCAGAAACCAACGCTCGAATGGTTGCAGCGCGCGGTCATATCGCTCTGCAATCTGGTCGTAGCTGGGCGGTTTAGTTTGTGGGGACGGTGTTGCGCGCATAACGAATCAGGCTGCAAATAGATGTGCGCGCCATTCTAACTGTTTGGCGGCGGGGGGCGCGAGCGGGCGGCCTGTGCGCGGCTTGACGTTCACAGCGGGGCGGTGTTAGCGTGTCGGCTCGCGCTGACAACCGAAAGTTTTTCGTCAGCTGCTCTTTGCTAATACTTTGAATCGCTACTTCGATCCGGCGCGCACGCTTGCGTGTGCGGATCGACCGTCGCAGGTGCGCCCTCAAGCAGAAGGGCGACAAGGGAAGTCGGGTGTAAAGCCCGCACGGTTCCCGCCACTGTGTACCGGCGATTGTGTCGCGGCCCGTTATGAATGGTCACTCGTCCATAGGGCGGGGAAGGCCGTGCGGCGACACGCTTGAGCCGGGAGTCAGGAAACCTTGCCTGTGTAAGAAGAGTTTTCAGTTTTGATTTTCAGTTTTCAGTAATTTGGTTAAGCTGAAAACTGAAAACCCAAAACTGAAAACTGATTTCGACGGAGGCGACCGCTAACGCTCCGGGTAAGAGCGAGTGGCGTCGGGCGCTGAACCTGAAAGACCCGCCGCGCGAAGTTTTTCCAACTCGCACGTTGCTTCTCAGGCTCACCCGTCAACGAACACGCCCTCGATCTTCCACGCGGAAGATCGAGGGCGTTATTGTTTTGGTGGGCCACATTGCGCCTTCCCGCTCCTCCTTTCCACCCGCCGCGGCCGCGTCGTCTGCCGCCCCGTCCCGGAAAGGAATTGAGGAACATGAGCAACAATCTTCGTCGCCTTAGTTTGCGCCTCGCGCTCGTCTGCGTGTGCGCCGTGGCTGTGTCTGCGCAGACCAATGACCGGGCCGCGCTCGGCGGGCGCGTCGTTGACGCGCAGGGCGCAGGGATTCCCGGCGCGGTCGTGATCATCTACGCGCGGCAACCGCGTCTGCGCTTGACCGCGACGACGGACGCGAACGGCGCTTACCGCTTCGCCCAACTCGCGCCCGGCGAGTACCTGATCGAAGCCGACGCGCGCAGTTTCGCGCCTGCGTCGGCGCGTACAGTGAGCCTCACGCGCGGGCAAACGGCAACGCTCGATCTGCCGCTCGAAGTCGCGGGCGTGCGCGCGGAGGTCGTCGTGACGGCCGCCGACACGCCGCAAGCGGTGGACGAAGTTTCAAAGGCGACGAGCGTCGTGACCGTGCGCGAGATAGACGAGCGCGACGAGTTCTCGATCCCCGAAGCCTTGCGCACCGTGCCGGGTCTGCGCGTGCAGCAACTCGGCGGCCCCGGCGCGCAGACCACGATTAAGACACGGGGCCTGCGCAATCAGGACACGGCTGTGCTTGTTGACGGCTTGCGTTTCCGCGATCCGTCCGCGCCGCAGGGCGACGCCGAAGGTTACATCAGCGATCTGCTCGTCACGGGCACGAGCCGCGTCGAAGTCCTGCGCGGCTCAGGCTCGTCGCTCTACGGCACGAACGCGATTGGCGGCGTCGTCAACATCGTGACCGACGAAGGCGGCGGCCCCACACACGGCAGTCTGCTCGCCGAAGGCGGCGGCCTCGGTCTCTTGCGCGGGCGCGCACAACTTGCGGGCGGCTCAGGCGCGCACCGCGTCGCGTATAGCGCGAGCGTCGCGCACTTGAACGTCACGCGCGGCGTGGATGGCGACGACGCGGCGCGCAACACGAGCGGACAGGGGCGCGTGCTGTTTCGTCTGACGCCGACGACGACTCTGAGCGCACGGCTCTATGCGGCTGATGCCTTTGTGCAACTAAACAGCGATCCGCGCCCCGTCGCGGGCGCGCTGCCCGCAGGCATCATCAACGCTGTGCCGCTCGCGCGCTCAGAGTTGCGCCGCTTTGAAGCGGGCACGCCTGCGAATCAACTGAACGTCGGCGCGGCCACTTTCATTCCTACGTCGAGCGATCCGGACTTCGCCCGCGCCGCGCGCTTCTTCAGTGGCGCGCTCGTCTTCACCCAACGCCCGACCGACAAGTTCAGCTACACGATCTCTTATCAGGGCAACCGGCACAACGGCACGTTCCGCGACGGCCCCGGCGGCACGACCGGCTTCGGCCCGTTCGGCAACACACGCAACGAGCTGAATGGCCGCGCGCACACGCTGAACGCGCGCACCGATTTCCAACTCGGCCGCGCGCAACTCATCACCGCCGGCTACGAGTTTGAGCGCGAGCAGTTCATCAACAACTCTTTCCCTGAGTCGCCAGCCGACAACTCGGCGGTTGCTGTCACCGAGCGCAGCCATTCATTCTTCGTGCAAGATCAAATTCGCCTGCTCGCGGATCGGCTGCAACTCTCGGCCGCCTTTCGCGCGCAACATTTCACGCTCAACGCGCCGCGCTTCGCGCCCGCCGGCACGTCGCCCTACGGCACGTTCAATTTCAACGCGCCGCCGAACGCCTACACCGGCGACGGCTCAATCGCTTATCTCTTCCGCGCGACGGGCACGAAATTGCGCGGGCACGTGGGCAACGGCTATCGCGCGCCTTCGCTGTTCGAGCGGTTCGGCACGTCGTTCTTCGCCGGTAGCTTCGGCGCATTCGGCGATCCGCGTCTGCGCCCCGAACGCGCGCTCGCGTTCGATGCCGGCGGTGATCAGACGCTCGCAGCTAGTCGCCTGCGCGCGTCCGCAACTTACTTCTACACGCGCTTGCAGGAAGTCATCGCATTCGATTTCTCCGGTCTCGTCACGCAGCCCGACCCGTTCGGCCGCTTCGGCGGCTACGCCAACACACGCGGCGGACTGGCGCGCGGGCTGGAGTTGAGCATGGCGGCTGCGCCCGCGCGCGCGCTCGATCTCACCGCGTCCTACACCTACACGAATGCGGACGAGCGTGTGCCGCGTGTTGGCAGCGTACTGCGCTCGTTCGTCATTCCCGATCACCAGTTCTCGCTCGTCGCTACGCAGCGCATCGGGCGGCGCGTGCTCTTCAACTTTGATCTGACCGCGTCGAGCGACTACCTTGTGGGTATCTTCAACCCGCAGACGTTCGGCGCGAACGTCTTCCGCTTCGCGGGCATACGCAAGGCGGATGCGGGCGCGAGCTACACATTGCCGCTGACCGATGGGCGTTCTTTGCGCTTCTTCGGCTATGTGGACAATCTGACGGGGCGCGAATATTTCGAGAACGGCTTCCGCACGCCAGGGCGCACCGGCAGAGCGGGCGCGCAGTTTAATTTTTGAGCGGTGAGCGGGATGAAAGATAAGCCGGCGGCGACGTCACTCGTCGAGGGTGAAGATTTTTACGTGGAGGGCGCGACGCTCGTTTTCACCGCGCGCTACCACTTGCGGCGCGGCTACTGTTGCGAGAGCGGTTGCCGCCATTGCCCTTACTGCGTCGAGCAGAGTGACGGAGAGCAACCTGATGCTAACAGGCTTGAGGCGAATTGAGCGTTATGGAATTGGTTTGCTGCTGTTCGTATTCACGTGCGGCGCGGCGTGTCAGCGCGTAGCACCGTCGCCGCCTGCGAACCCAACAGCGACGACCGCGCCGCAGCAGTACGCGCGCATCATCTCGCTCAGTCCGAGCACGACCGAGGTACTGTATGGCTTAGGTCTGTTCCCGCGCATCGTCGCCGTCTCGGACTATGACGAGTTCCCGCCGGAAGTCAAAACGTTGCCGCGCATCGGCGGTTGGAGCAATACTAACCTCGAACAGGTGACCAGCCTACGCCCCGATCTGATCGTGATGGCGGACGCGCAAGCGCCGTTCGTCAAGGACAAACTCGATGCGCTGGGCTTGCGGACGCTCATCGTACCGAGTCGTTCGGTGGAAGATGCGCTCGCCGGCATCGAACAGATCGGGCGCGCCACAGGTCATGAGGCGGAAGCGCAAAAGCTGATCGCGGAGACGCGCGCTAAACTTGCGGACGTGCGCGCACGCACGAGCAGCAGTCCGCGCGTGCGTGTCCTCTGTATCGTGGATCGCGTGCCGGGCACGTTGCGCGGGCTGTACGCGGCCACACAAGGGAGTTTCATCGCGCAGTTGATCGAGACGGCGGGCGGCGAATCAATCGCGCCGGCCGCGCCGAGCGGTTTCGGGCAGATCAATAAAGAGGCCGTCGTCACGCTCGACCCGGAAGTGATCATCGATCTGGAACAGAACACGACGGACAGCAACAAGCTGGCCGAAGATACGCAAGCGGTGTGGCGCGAACTCGCGCAGGTCAAGGCGGTGCGCGCGGGTCGTGTCTATGCGATGCGCGATACGTCCGTGCTGCACCCGTCGCAATTCGTCGGCGAGACGGCGCGCAAGTTTGCCGTGTTGCTGCACCCGGAGGTATTCAAACATAGTGGCCAGCCGCCACAGTGAACATTTCAGCGCGCACGCAGAGGCGGCCGTTGCCGGCGCGGGCGTCGTGCCCGGCGCGAGCTTGCTCGAAGCGCGCGGGTTGCACTTTGCTTACGCGGTGGGGCTGCCTGAAGTAGTTTGCGGTGCGACGCTACAGTTGCGGCGCGGCACGCTCGCGGCACTCATCGGCGCGAACGGGTCGGGCAAGTCGTCGCTGATCCGTCTGCTCTGCGGTCTGTTCCTGCCGGCGCGCGGCGAGGTGTTGTTCGATGGCGTGCCGCTCGGCACAATCGAAGCGCGCGCGCGTGCGCGGCGCATCGCCTACGTGCCGCAGACGACCGCGACCGTCTTCCCGCTGACCGCGCTCGAAGTCGTCCTGACGGGGCGCAGTCCGCACACGCCGCGTTTCCGGTTTGAGAGCGCGCGCGATCTAGCGGTCGCCAGTGACGCGCTTGCGGCCGTGGACGCGGCGCATCTGGCCGCGCGCAGCGTGACGGAACTGTCGGGCGGCGAGCGACAATTAGTCTCACTCGCCCGCGCGCTCGCGCAAGAGCCGGATTGTCTGCTGCTCGACGAGCCTTCATCCGCGCTCGATCTGAAACATCGCGCGGGCTTGATGCGGCATCTGCGGCGGCTGCGCGATGAGCGGGGCATGACGGCGTTGCTGGTCACACACGATCTGCAACTGCTCGACCCCGCTTGCGATGAAGTGTTCGCCATGCGCGCGGGCGCGGTCGTCGCGGCGGGTACGCCGGTTGAAGTCTTGCGCGACGAAGTGCTCGCGGACGTGTATGCGGACGCGCACGTGCGCGCCCGCCGCGCCTTCGGCCGCACGTTCGTCTGGTCGGAATGATTGAATTGAGTCATTGATTCATTTGTTCATTGAATCAATGAGTAAATGGATCAATGAGTAGATTCTTCGCGGCGCTGTTGTTGTTGACGTTGGTGTTACTGATCACGACCGTCGTTGCGTTGTGGTTTGGTTATGCGCCGATGAGCTTAGCTGCGCTGAGGTCGGACGAAGCGGCGCGGTCTCTGTTCTTCCGGCTGCGGCTGCCGCGCGTGTTGCTGGCGGGGATGGTGGGCGGCTCGCTGGCGTTGGTGGGCGCGGCGTTGCAGGCGTTGTTTCGTAACCCGTTGGCCGAGCCTTTAACATTGGGCGTGTCGGGCGGCGGCGCGTTGGGCGCGAGCGTGGCGATTGCGCTGGGCGCGGGCGCGCAGGTGGCGGGCGTGCCGTTCGTGTTTCTCGCGGCATTCGCGGGGGCGGGCGTGGCGATGGCGGTCGTCTACCGGCTGGCGCGCACGGGCGCGGTCATGTTGCCGGGTGCGCTCTTGCTTGCGGGCGTCGTGTTGAACTTCGTGGCGGCGTCGGGCGTCGTGCTCATTCAATACTTGTCCGACTATTCACGCGCGTTGCAAATTTTGCGTTGGACGATTGGCAGCCTCGATGTCGTCGGCTTCGATCTGCTCTGGCGCATGCTACTCTTTCTTGTGCCGGGCTGGCTCATATTGCTATTGATGGCGCGCGACCTGCATCTGATCGCGGTGGACGAAGAGACGGCAGCGAGTCTGGGTGTGAACGTGCGGCGCAGCGAGCGTCTGGTGTATGCGGCGAGTTCGTTGATCGTCGGCGTGACGGTCGCGGTCGGCGGCACGATTGGGTTCGTCGGTTTGATCGTGCCGCACGCGATACGTCTGTTGTTTGGCGAGGACGTGCGCGTGCTGCTGCCTTGCTCGTTCCTGCTCGGCGCGGCGTTCCTGATGCTGGCCGATTTGGTCGCGCGCACCGCGCTCGGCGCGGGCGAGTTGCCCGTCGGCGCGATCACCGCGCTCGCCGGCGGCCCCGTGTTCCTGTGGCTGCTCAGAAGACAGCAGCGGTTGGCGACTATGTAGCGACGGACGGCGCAGTGCGCGCGGCGGCAACTAATGCATGGCCTGATTGATTTGAAAGGCACGAAGTTTATGCTAAAGCGATATGGATTGTTGACGCTCGCGCTCTGGGCGGTCTGCTCTCTCTCAGTTTGGGCGCACGAGACGTGGCTCGCGGCCCGGCAGACGGCGGTGATGCCGGGCACGGTCGTCCTGCTCGATCTCACGAGCGGCATGTCTTTCCCGACATTAGAGACGGCGATCAAGCCTGAGCGGGTTGCGCAGGCACGTTATCGTCTGCATGGGCAAACACTCGAACTCACGGCCGATAACTCTGCCCCGAAGTCGCTCTTGTTCAGCGCGCGGCCGGAAGTGCAGGGCGTAGTCACTTGCTGGGTCGAACTCAAGCCACGCGCGCTTGAGTTGACGCCCAAACAGGTCGAAGAATATTTCGCTGAGATCAACGCCACGCCCGCCATCAGACAGGCGTGGGCGGCGGCTGGCAAGACGCGGCGTTGGCGCGAGCTTTACACCAAGCACGCCAAAACTTTTGTGCGGGTGGGCGCGCCTGAAGATGATCGCTCATGGGCCGAGCCGGCCGGCCTGGCATTTGAGATCGTGCCGGAGCGAGACCCGACGACATTGCGCGCCGGCGATGAATTGCCCGTCCACGTCTTGCAAGCTGGCGCGCCGTTGGCCAACTTCCCCTTGGGCATTGTGCGCGCAGGCAACGGGCATGGCGTCTTTCAACAGACTGATGCACAGGGGCGCGTGATTTTTAAGCTCACGCGCGCGGGCCGCTGGTTGCTATACGGCACAAAGTTGCGCCCAGCAACAAAACCGGAGACGGAGTGGGAAAGCGATTTCACCACGTTGACGATAGAGTTGCGCGCCCAACCCATGCGCGGGCAGAAGTGAACGGCGTGGCACAAACAGGAGGCAGATATGAAACTTGATCTCAGACGATTCGAGACGCCCGACGAGGTGCGGACGTTCGAGAAGGGACGGTTCGAGTTGGTGCAAATGGGCGGCATGACGATTGGGCGCGCGAGCTACGAGCCGGGCTGGAAATGGTCGGCGCACGTGGGGCCGGAGGTGGGCGCGGAGAGTTGTCAGGTGGAGCATGTGGGCTTGGTCATCTCGGGCCGCGCGAAAGTGTTGATGGCGGATGGCACGGAGGTCGAAATGGGGCCGGGCGATCTATTCTCCGTCCCGCCAGGGCATGACAGTTGGGTCGTGGGTGACGAGCCTTACGTGTCGCTCCACTTCATGGGCGCGGACGTGTACGCCGCCGAGTGAGCGACAGTTTGCACGAGGCATTATGAGCATAGCGACGAAGGCGGGCGACAAAGGCGAGACGGCGCTCATCGGTGGCGAGCGCGTGGCGAAATCCGATCTGCGCGTGGAGGCTTACGGCACGATTGACGAGTTGACGGCGACGCTTGGCTTTGCACGCGCAATCTGTGCGGACGAAGAGGTGCGCGCGTTGACGAAGGAGATTCAGCGCGAACTGTTCGCCGTGAGCGGCGCGGTGGCGAATCCCAACAGCATGCAGAAAGAGCCGCCTTACGTGACCGACGCGATGGTCGCAGCTTTGACCGCGCACGTCACCCGCATCGAAGCGATGGAAGGAATTCTATCCGACTGGTCGTTGCCCGGCGAGCACGCGCCGGCCGCCGCCTACGATGTCGCCCGCACCGTCTGTCGCCGCGCCGAGCGCGCCGTCGTGCGCCTCACAGAGACGGGCGCGGACATCCCTGCGCAAGTGATCGTCTATCTCAACCGTCTCTCCGACCTGCTCTGGCTCTTCAGCCGCCTGTTGGAACTGCGCGCCGGCATCACCTCACGCCTACGCGATGATGAGCACGAAGGCCCGCGCTGGTCGCGTGCGTGGTGACTTGGCGCAGTTGCTCTTGTACCAAATGCGCGCAAGGCAACAGGACAGAACGGCCGCCGGGCATTATCGCCAACTTATCACTTACCTTGGCGCGGACGATTGATGGTGCAGCGTAGCCTAGAATGATGCTCGCAACAGCGAGCCAGAGCCATGCCTCTATCGGCATGTGTGCGAGTTCGCGGAACCAGCGGTTTATATGCGCGGGGCTGAACGGTGACACTTGGGCCTGCTGCGCCACCATCCAAAAGATAAGGCAAAAGGCCAACGGCACCTGCCCGCACAAAATGGCGGCAAGTAATCTGCTCCATATTCGATTGCAGACTAAACCTGCGCCTGCGACCAAGAGCAGGGCCGCCATGAAGACATTGAAGTGATAATCAGGAGCGCCAAAGTGAGGGTAAAAAGGCAGCGGCGTGCACAGCCATGCCGCTGCCGACCAGACGAAATAGAAAATGGTAAACCCGAAGGTGATTGACTTCGGCTCTAGCGAGCGGGGCAGCGTCCGTCTTTTCATAAGCAGCCACCTTTCCCGAACATCTAATTACCTTAGACGCTCGTCGGTCGCCGTTGTTCCAATTCCACAGACGCCTAACGGGGCAACTCACTGCACGCTATTCAGTAGCGTCATGATCACTTGCCGCTCGCGCCCGCCGTCGAACTCACAGAGGAAAATCCCTTGCCAGCGACCGAGCAGGAGTTTGCCGGCGCGGAAGGGGATGGTGACGCTGGGGCCGACGAGGGTGGCTTTGATGTGCGCGTCGGAATTCTCTTCGCCGTGGCGGAAATTCATGCCGTGCTGCGGGATGAGTGTGCGCAGAGCATGGAGCATGTCGCGCGGCACGTCGGGGTCGGCGTTCTCGTTGACTGTCAGCCCGGCGGTCGTGTGCTGCACGAAGAGGGTGCAGACACCCGCGTGCATGCCGGACTCGGTGAGGTGCGCTTGCACGTCGGCGGTGAGCTCGACCAACTGCTCGCGCTCGCGTGAGCGCACCTTCAGGGTGTACATCATGGCGTGAGATTTGTTTGCCAACTCAAGCGCCGACGCCCGACGCGGTTGCGCCGTCGCCGTGCTTGCGCGCCGCCTCTGCCTTCGCCCGCGCCGCGAGCAGCGGCAGACGCAGGCGGAACGTTGCGCCTTGATCGCGACCCGCGCTCTCGGCTTCGACCGTGCCGCCGTGTAGCTCGACCAAGTGGCGCACGATGGCGAGACCCAAGCCCAGTCCGCCGTGCGTACGCGTGGTTGTCGAATCGCCCTGCCGGAAGCGTTCAAAGACGTAAGGCAGAAAGTCCGACGCGATGCCTGCGCCGTCATCCGTGACGGTGATCTCGGCGTCCGTGTCTGTGCCCATTAGACGAATCTCGACGCGCCCGCCGCTGGGTGTGAACTTGACCGCGTTCGAAAGCAGATTCCAGATGACCTGCTGCAAGCGGTCGGGATCGCCCGCTACCTTGCCGACGCCCAGCACCAGCTCGGCCTGTAAGCGAATCCTTTTCGCGTCGGCCGCAGGGCGCACCACATCGAGCGCCGCCTCGATGATCGGCGCAAACTCGACTGGTTTCACATCCAGCCGCAGCCGGCCCGAAACGATACGCGAGATGTCGAGCAAGTCGCCGATCAGTTGGGCCTGCGCCTGCGCGCTGCTGGCGATCACTTCAAGCGCATGCTCCTGCCCTTTCTCGTCCAACATGCCGAGTTGCAGCAACTCGACCCAACCCATCATCGAGGTGAGCGGCGTGCGCAACTCGTGCGAGACCATCGCGAGAAATTCGTCCTTCGTGCGATTGGCTTCCTGCGCGAAGCGATAGAGCCGTTTCTGCTCGTCTATGTCAGTGTTCGTGCCAAACCACTTGACGATTGCGCCGTCGCCGGCGCGCATCGGCAGCGCACGCCCCAGATACCAACGATATTCGCCGTCGGCGCGGCGCAGCCGAAACTCGACCTCGTAAGTCTCGCCGGTCGCCAGCGAGTGTTGCCAACGCGCGATGCAGTCGGGCAGATCATCCGCGTGGATCACGTGCCGCCATTCCCAGCCCAGCACCCCGGCGGGCGGCAGCGCGAAGTATTCGATAGTGCGTTGATTGACGTAGTCGAGCGTGCCGTCTAGTCGCGCCGTCCAGATCTGCTGCGGGATCGCTTCGGCCAAAAAACGGTAACGCTGCTCGTTCGCTTCAGCCTCGGCGCGAGCCTCGTGTGCGCGCGCCAGCAGCTCTGCGCGCTCGCACTCGCCACGTACGCGCTCGGCGGCCTCGCGGTCAAGCTCTGCATTCGCGCGCCGCAACTCAAACTGCGTCACGGTCAGACGCGCGAGCGCACGCAACGCCTCTTGCTGCGCCATCGTCAACTCGCGCGGCACTGTGTCAATCACGCAGAGCGTGCCGAGCGCGTGCCCGTC
>JBBRYU010000122.1:0-12424 GCA_038237345.1 Pyrinomonadales bacterium | reverse complement strand
GCATCCCAAGCCTTCTTCAACGAACCGACGGCAGGTGCGCTCCACTGTGTTGATGCCACAGGAGAGAGCGGCGACAATCTGCTCATCAGTCGAGCCGTCGGTAGCCAATAGCAGGATGCGTGCGCGTGTCACTTTACGAGACGAATGCTTGCCGCGGCGCACCAGTGGCGACAGCTGCTCGCGTTCATCCGCCGATAAATCAATGATGTATTTTTTCTTGGGCATAGCCGGTCAGTCTCCCTACAGGAATGTTGACCGAACTATACCTGTTCAAAGAGCTAACCACCAAAACTAGACTGACGAAGTACTAGGCGTCAGATCGCCGTTTCGTTTGCGCCTGGTGATCGCCGAGACGAGTTCGACGAGCGTGATGCGCGCCACATAAACTTCGTTCCCTGCCGTCGGAGCAATCAGCGCCTGCACCCAAGCTGTGCCGGTCTCGCTCACGTAGCGTTTGGCGAGCGCACTGCTGTCACAGAAGTAGTTGGCCATCTCGCGCCGAGGACCTACCCGCGCTCCTCGATAATGGTTTCCGACAGGGGCTTACCTTTGATCTCGACCGGCGAGCGGCGTGCGCGGGCGCTTTCCGCGCGCGGCTTAGTCTCAGTCAATAAACCGGCCTCGCGCAGCCTCGCCTGCGCTGCTTCCTCCGGCGATGTGGGAGCATCGGGAAGTGTGTCGAGCAGGGCACGCACCTGCTCGCGCTCCTCCGACGACATCCCTTTTACCGCCTCTAATACCTCGTTGACACTCATCGGACAGCCTCCCAGCCGCAAATCCCGCCAAATTTGGCAGAGTATAGCATGGAACTGAACCTACTGCTATTCACATAATAAGCATTATCGGAAATACCCGTAAAGACCACAAACAACGTTTTTTAATCTGCGGAAAGTAACAACTAGCAGGCGTGAAACGATTGTGTGAAACAAATTTTGAGAGTCTATTTCAGAGGTGGGTCGGGACATGCCTTTAGGCCGGGCGACAGGTAGATCAGCATGCCCTTTCATTTGGAGTTCAGTAAATTATCTGAAGACGTACACATGCTGGGTTCGGCGCGTACGTTGGTCTTGACCTTCAACCATGCCAACGCCGCTATACACGCTAAGAGCAGGATGAGAATCGGTCCGCGAGCGCGCTCGATCAGCATTGCCGTCAAGCCGCACATACCTAGGAACACGAGGAAGGCGACGAACAGCCGCAAGCCTTACCCTGTTGAGCAAGTCTATCATCTCGTCACGGCTTACCGTTCGCATCCGTTACCTCCTTCCACCTTCGGCGGGCGTGCTTCAGCATCACCTCTATCGTCTCGTCCGCCAGGGGTACATCGAGCGCGATGTCTATCTCGACGGTGTAATACTTGAACGAGTTGATCTTCTTGAACCGGGCGTTGAACTGCGTCTGGATCATGCCCGTCTCGATGATGCGAATGTCCTTGTCGTTGTACCTTTGGCCCTCGTAATCATCGGCGGGTTTCCAACGGTTCTCAGGGTTGTACTGGAGATAGAGATTGATGATAAGGGGGTTGGTCTTGAACAGTATCATCATTTCTCTATCATCAGGGGCTAGCATGCTACCCAGCTTCTTCGATTGGTGGCTATCCACCTCATCCATGAAGCGGATAGCTGATAGCTCCGCAAACTCCTGCTGCTCCATGCCATGATCGACGCAGAAGTGCCTGATACGTTGGCAGGTTGTCTCCGTTATCCGGTTGTTGAACGGCACCTTGTCCGAACGATGGCGGTCCCCTTTGCGGCTATCCACCCTCTTACGACGGTGGCTTTCCACTTTGCGCCTGGGGGCTTGCTGGATAGCCGGTTCCGGTGCTGTGGTGGGTAGCATGCTAGGCGGTGGAACTCGGATAGCTGGCTCGGTGGCTTGCCGACTATCTGGATTGGTGGATAGTCGGCTTTCTTCTGTGGTGGCTTTCTCGCCGATCTTGAGGTCGTAGAGGTCTGCGAAGTTGACGCGCTTGTTCATGCGGTCTTCCTCAGGGCGTCGGTGCCTTCCGAGTACGCGGACTGGATGAGCGCGGCGTCGATGGACGTCTCGCCCATCATCTGCGCCATCGAGTAGGACAGGTCACACACCTTCAGCACCTCGCGTGGGATGCCCTGGGTGGTGTCGAACATCTCCTTGAGCGCGTCCGACTTGAAGGGATTGGGAATCTCCGCGAGCTTGCATCGGTAGTCGATCATCCCGGCCATCTCCTCGAAGATGAGCGGTTCCATGAGGGAACTGGCGTATATTCTCGACCGTATCCCCGCGTGTTCCTCTTTCAGTAGCCGCTCCTTGAGCTCGAGTTGTCCTGCTAACACAACTTGGACGAGCTTCCCGGTATTGGTCTCGAAGTTGAGCATGGTGCGTACCTGCTCAAGCATCTTGTTTGTGAGCTTCTGGGACTCGTCAATAAACACGAGCACGTTCTGTCCAGCCTGGCCGCACTCGACGAGGAAGCTCTGGAACTCCTCGTTCTGCGCCACTATCGACCGTTTCGGCGGGAGACCGAAATCTTGGCAGATGCTCTTGAGCATCGCGTACTCGGAATTGAAGTCGGGCGTCGGGATGAGCGTGGCCTTGACCTCGGGCTTCGCTCCGTACTCCGCGAACAGGTAGCGAAGGAGCGTCGATTTCCCCAAGCCAGGATCGCCCAGAATGCAGGTCAATCCCTGCCGATGATCGATTCCGAGGCGGCATTTCATGAGCGCCCGCTTAATCAGGGGCGTCAGGTACATGGACAGCGGGTTTGGGGATAATGTGAACGGCGTACTCATAAACGCCGCTTATAACATGGAAGGGGAGAGAATTAAAGCTAATTCTTAATATCGCGCCGGATTTACCGACGAGAAAACACCCCGCCCACTCTGGCTCCGTGCGGGGCGCCAGTCCTGGCCGTCGTATGGAATCACCTCTCTCATCATCCCTAGCCGGCACGTTCTTCCATGACCCTGCTGTTTCATGTGTGCGGGGGGTATCGTCAACTTAACGAGCCGAGTGTGCCGCAGATCAGCACGTGTTGCATAATCGGCTGATGCACGCTGCTGCGCCTCTCTATCGCCGCCACCGTTTCCCCGCTGAGATCATCAGCGTGTGGCGTCAACGAGTCAACGTTGTGGCGCTATCTGCAAGATGCAGAGTTTGCCCGGCGGTATCGCACGGCCCGCCGGGCTATCGTTGAGCAGACGGTGAGCATGATGCAGCAGGCGGGCGCGGGTTGTGTGAGTCATGAGTGGTACTGCGCCGACTGCACGGGCTTGCCCCATGCCAGGTACAGGCTCGATAGGCGTCGTAGCGCTTCGGCGGTTCGCGGGTCGAGTTTGCCGAGGCGTGAGTTGAGCGTGTTATAGCTCTCAACGAGCAGCGGCTCGGCTTCGGCGAACCGTTTTTGTGTGGTCAAACATTCGCCGAGCGCACCCTTTGCGGCGGCTACCCAGAAATGCTCTTTGGGCAGCGACTCGGTGCGGAGTTTAACGGCTTCGCGCAAGATTCTTTCGCCCTCCTGCGATCTGCCGGTCTTGTCCAGAATCAAGCCTTTGAAGACGAGAACGGTCGGATACTGGTCATAGCTCGGACCGAAACTTTCCAGATATATTTTCTCGGTCTCCGTAATTCTGCCTTGCGCTTCGGCGTATCGACCCTGCCGGTAGAAAGAGATGGCTTGGTTGCGAAGATTGTCTCCGAGCCACAAGGCTGACGGACTCATGCGCCGTCGTAGAATCTGCTCGGCTTCCTTGAGTGTCGCATCGGCTTCGGCAAAATCACCTTTGTCGGTGAGAAAACCTCCGAGGATGGTCAACGTAAAACCGAAGTCGGGCGCGGCGGTGTGCCCCGTCCGGCGGTAGTCGGCGACCGCTTCCCGCGCCGTTTGCAGAGCCTCTTCGAACCGTCCCTGATCCGCCAGCGTCGAAGCCAGCGTGCCGCGCGTCAACCCGATCAAATATCTTTCCTTGCCGGAAAGCTCCGGACTCAAGGCTAAACTTTCGCGGAACAATGATTCGGCTTCCTTAGAATCTCCCTGCGTGCGCCTCATGTAACCGAAGTTGTTCAGCGCGTCGGCTAACTCTGAAGCCTTAATGTCGCCTTTCAGATATTCGGATCTCATGAGCGGCAAGACACGTCGATATACTTTCTCCGACTCAGCCAGATCTTTATGTTGCAGAATTGCCGCCCAGATGGCGTCTGCCACAATCGTCTTCGGATCATTTTCACCGCCCAGACTTCTTTGAATGTCTATGTATTTTTTTAAATGTACTTCCCATAAATCCTGTCTCCCCTGACCACCGTAACTGTCGCCGATGATCTTCTCCAACTCGGCTTTGACTTCCAACTGGTTGGCAAACTCGACACCGTCGAGTCGTTTGGCGGCTTCGTCCAGAACGTCCGTCATCGTCGTCTCGCCGCCGTTCTTCCCGGAGACGTTCACCCTCGGATTTGAATACGCGAGCATCTCTTCGAGAAACGTGCTCACGTTTTCCGCCCGCGCTTTCTCCTGTCGCGCCGCGCGCGCCTGCCACGCGGTTGCCAACAGACCGCCGACGAGGGTTAGCAAAACAATCCCCGCCACCGCGACGCCGAGGCGGTTGCGGCGCACGAATTTCGTCGCGCGATATTTGAAAGTGTCCTTGCGCGCGACGACCGGCAGCCCGTCGAGGTGTCGGCGAATGTCTTCGGAGAACTGACCGACGGAGGCATAGCGTCGCGCGGGTTCTTTCCTGAGCGCCGCCAAAATGATGTTATCGAGATCGCCGGACAGACGACGACGCAGTTTGTCGGGCTGCGTGTCGCGCGCGCGGCTCACGGATTCCGGCGTGATGCTAAGTTGTGGCTCGGTCTCGCCGCGCTTGATGATTTCGACGTTGTAGATGGTGGTGCTCGGCTTCGTCGGCTCTTGCTCGCAGATGACGCGCGCGAGCTCGTGCGGCGGTGTGTTGAGAGAGCGGTAGGGACGATGACCGGTCAGCAACTCGTAAAGCACGACGCCGAGGCTATAGACATCGCTCGTCGTCGCCAGCTTTTCGCCGCGCACCTGTTCGGGGCTGGCGTAGTCGGGCGTGAGCACGCGAAGTTCCGTCAGGGTGTGATCCGCCGGGAGCGTCGAGGGTTCCGGGGTGAGAACTTTGGCGATGCCGAAATCCAGCAGCTTCGGCGTGCCGTCGGGAGTGATGAGAATGTTTGAGGGCTTCAGATCGCGATGGACGACGAGATGCTGATGCGCGTGCTGGACGGCGTCGCAGACGGTGCGAAAGAGTCGCAGGCGCGCGCCCGTCGTCAGTTGGTGCGTGTCGCAGTAGTCCGTGACGGGTGTGCCTTCGACGTAGTCCATTACGATGTAAGGCAGCCCGTCATCGGTCGTGCCGCCGTCGAGCAGGCGCGCGATGTTCGGGTGATCGAGCGTGGCGAGAATCTGCCGCTCGTTGCGGAAGCGGCGCAGGATGTCTTCGGTGTCCATCCCGCGCCGTACCACTTTGATCGCCACGAGCTTCTGATATTGATCGTCGGCGCGCCGCGCCAGATAGACCGTGCCCATCCCGCCGCGACCGATCTCCCGGACGACTTGATAGTGTCCGATGCGATTTCCCGCGAACTGTTCGGCGGGCGGCTCGGCGAAGGCTTTCACCGTGTCGGCGAAGGCGGGTTTCTCGATGAAGTTTTCGGCTCGATCATGCGAGGCGAGCAGTGATTCGATCTCGGCGCGGAGCGAAGCATCGTCGGGGCAAGCACGGTCGAGAAATGCCGCGCGCTCTTGCGGCTCGTGCTCGATGGCGACGCGGAATAGCTCCCGCAATTGCCCCCACTTTTCAGGCGGCACCGCCATGACCACTCTCCCCGCCGATCTCGCGCCGCAGCCAAGCCTTCGCCATGCTCCAGTCAACCTTCACCGTCGCGGGCGAGATGTTGAGCGCCTCGGCGGTCTCCTCAATGGTCAGCCCGCCGAAGAAACGCAACTCGACGATCCGGCTTTGCCGCGCGTCCAACTGCGCCAGCGCGTTGAGCGCATCGTCGAGCGCGACCAGATCAACGTCGCGCGTTTGCGAGTAATCAACCGCCTCATCAAGCGTCAACTTTTGCTGGAAGCCGCCGCGCTTCGAGGCGCGATGGCGGCGCGCGTGGTCAACCAGAATGCGTCGCATCGACTGCGCGGCGACGCCGAAGAAGTGCGCGCGGTTCTGCCAGTCAACGCGGGTCTGATCGATGAGCTTGAGGTAGGCTTCGTGGACGAGCGCGGTCGGCTGCAAGGTGTGGTCGGGTCGCTCCTGCCGCAGATAGTGATCCGCCAGACGCCGCAATTCGTCATAAACGAGCGGCATCAGGCGCGCGGGCGCGTCGCGGTCGCCGCCGCTCATCTCCTGCAGAATCTGCGTGACATCTTCCGGCGAAGGCACTCGAACAAAAACCTCATACGCTAGGGTCAGCCCAACTTGATCGACATTGGGGCGAAGTATAGCAAAGCCGGTCTGCGCGCCTCATACCAAATCTGTGTGACGCCGAAACAAATTTTACCGGCGACCAGCCTTTTAGTCCCCCGTCTGCGCGTTACCTGGATAGAGCGAACAGAAAGTCATGCGACGGGTAAAGCGCGTCGCTTTAATCGCCTGTCCGCATCGGGCGAAGACGGAGATTGACGGACGGAGGACTTTCCTATGTTCAAGCTATCACTATTGGTGCTGTCCATTTTTTCGTGCGCCTCGTTGGGTTGCGCCTCGTTGGGCGCAGGCTACGGGAGCGAAACTACCACCATGGCGGACGGTTGGGAACAGTATCACGACGCGCGTCTCGGCTTCATCGTCGAGCATCCCGCAGGGTGGACGGTGCAGACGCAGGGTTACACGATTCTGGTGCAAAGCGCAGACCATGCTTCGCTCGTCTTGGTCGAGGGGTTCGCCGCCAAGCCCGGCGAAACCGCCAGGGCGCACGTCAGCAGCATCTCCGGCTCGTACCCGACGCTGTTTCCCGCCGCACGTTTCGACCGCATCCTACAACAGCCGTCGCAGGCTGATCAGGTCGTCGGCGCGCTCTCCTTTAAGAATGCTCGCGGGCAGTTAGAACAGGCGCGCGTGCTCTGCATGGTCTATCAGGGCAGCGGGATGCTCTACGCCCTATCCTCTCCGAGCGACAGTTTCAATAACGACCGCGCGGCACTGTTACGCATACTCACGTCGATCCGCTTCGGCGTCGTTCCCAACAGTCCCGCCGCCGGGGGCGCGCGCGGCTCCACCAAAGGAGGTTCGACGGTGACGAGCGGAAATCTGCATTACGTGCGTTGGACTGACCCGAAGGAACACGGCTTTAGCGTCGAAGTGCCGCAGGGGTGGGCGGTGGACGGCGGAACGTACCGTTTCGAGACCTCGGACATTCGCGCCATGACCCGCGTCACTTCGCCGGACAACGACATGATGATCCAGACGGGGGATCAGAATCTGCCACTGTGGTTAATGCCGCCGTCGCAAACGACGATGCGGACTTACCCCAACGCGCGCGAGGGCGTCCCGTTCTCGCCGAATCACACCACGCAGATGATGGTCTTGCGCTATATGCCTTCACCTGAGTTTAACAAGTGGTATCTGGACAAAGTGCTGAGGCAGGTGGTGGATGATCTCACCATTGGAAAGGTAACCGATATGCCGGAACTTTCCCAACAGCAGACCGAAGCCATGAGCAATCAACTGGGCGCGAGGTGGCAGGCTAAAGTTACCCTCGCCCGGACCGAATTCACGGGTCGCAGCAAACAGACCGGGAAGCAGATTGCCGGGAGCATCATCTCGCGCGTCGCTATCCAAGCCAGCCGACCCGATCCGCGCCTCCCTGAGATCAGCCCGATTGTGGGTTGGAGCGTACGACCGTCGATCATGATCTGTCTGGCGGACGACAAGCAGGAAGCGCATCAACAGATGCTTTTGGAGATACTCAAGCACATCAGCCAGTCTTTCAAGGAAGACCCCGCCTTCGCGGCAAGACAGAACCAGCAGGTCGCCGGTGACAACGCCGCGTTAGCTCAACGGGGCGCGGAATCGATCCAGAGAAGCAAGGAAACCACGGCGATCATCGCTCACAACGCCGACGTGGCGCGACAGAGCATCATGGGTTCCTACGAGTCGAGAAACGGCTCGCAGGCGGGCTTCAACGAAAAGTTCAGCGACTACCTTGGCGACCGCACGGGCGTCAGCGATCCGAACACGGGACAGTCGTACAAGGTGGGCTCCGGCTACAGCAACTACTATCTCGACCCGCGCAGCAACACCATCATCGGGACGAACTCGGCGGATCGCCCGCCCGTCGATTTCACGGTGCTGCGACAGTATTAGCCGCAGGCTGTCCCGGTTCTACTGTTCGACACGATCTGGAAGCGGCGCCGCCCGTCTATGGCGGGAGAACCTGGAACTCAACGCAGCCAATTTTTTGCAGTATGAGAGCGAGTGAAGATTTCTGTTTTTTGAGGACTTTAGTAAACGATGTGATAATTTTTTAGTGAACGATCTGTCGAGGTACAGCGAGCATGAAAATCAACTCCGCAATATATTGTCATTGGTCACCTCCTTGTACGATCCCGAACCTGCGGCGAGTCTAGCAAAGACTGGCGGCTGGAGGTGACTGCTTCATACCATCAATTCAGGTGCTGAAAGATTCAGCAACTAAACCACTCTGCACTGAAAGTGCAGAGATTTCAGAGCGGACTGAAAGTCCCGCTATTCCAAGATGAATGACTCGGTCTCCTTGTTCGATTTGTCGCGATGAGGCTCAAGATATTCTTGCACCATCTCCTCCGTGATGTTGCCCGTGCTCCATGCTCCGTACCCGATGGCCCAGAAGTGTCTGCCCCAGTACCTTTTGTGTAACTCTGGAAACTCTTGTTGCAGCAGGCGAGACGTTCTCCCTTTGCACCGCTTGACGAGGTCGGATAATGCTTTCGACGGAGGATATTCGATGTGCATGTGAACCTGATCTTTGCGCACCACTCCTTTGAGTATCCGCACGTCTTCTGAGTCGCAGATTTGGATCAGTAGTTCCCGACATCGGAGTTGTACATCACCGTTGAGAACATGGTAGCGATATTTGGTCGCCCATATCAGATGCGCGGTCAGGCTGGTGACGGTGTGCTGACCATAGCGGTTCTCTTTCATCGTGCCGCCACTTCTAGCATTCCTAGAAGTGGGTAGCAACTAAAGTCTTGCACTAAAGTGCATAGCTTTAACTAGCGGCTTAGGATAGACTTGGTTGCAAGTTTACAGCTTGACTAAAGTGTTGTAAATTCAGTGCTTGCGATCTGTTATTCCAACACTGCCAAGTCTATTGACGATCATGGCTGCATCTGCACACGACACCGAAAAGCCTGTTTTCCGCACCATTCCGGTGCAATTGACCGAAGCCCAGTTCGAGCAATTCATCTTGCCGCACTTGTCGCTACCCAAACGCGGACCACACTGCAAGATCGGTTATCAGCGAGTCTTTAACTACATTTTGACGGTGCTCTACACGGGTATGCAATGGAAGCAACTGCCCATCGTCAAGGATGCCTTGGGGCAGGCTGAGATTCATTACACGGTCATCTACAAACTCTTCGCGCGGTGGGCGGATGACGGTTCGCTCAAGCGCGCCTTCATCGCCTCGGTCGCCCATCTCGATGAGCACCAGCACCTCGACCTCTCGATCCTGCATGGTGACGGCACGAACACCGTCGCCAAAAAAGGGGCGATGGTCTCGGCTACTCGGGACACAAACACCAGCGCGGCGAGAAGGTGTTGGCGATCACGGACAACCACGGCTTTGTCCTCTCGCCCTTGACGGGCGCACCCGTTAATCGCAGCGACATGGTATTACTCCCCGCTGGCTTGGCACATCTCACAGAAGTAGCCAACCTCGCGGCGCTTGACCTGACGGGCGCGACCCTGAATCTGGATGCGGGTTTCGACTCGCAGAAGAATCGCAAATGCGTCTTCAATGCTAAACTAAAGCCGAACATCAAAGAGAACCCGCGCAATCGGCAGACGCCGAAGCGTGGACGCCCGCGCTTCTTTGACACTGTGGTCTATGCCTTACGCTCAAGCGTGGAAAGAACGTTTGCGTGGGAAGACAAGTTCAAGCGATTGTTACTGCGCTTCGAGCGCTTCCAACGGCGTCACTTAGGCTTCAAACTAATGGCTTACACGATGATTAATGTGCGCGTCTTTTGTTGATGCCAAACTTGCAACCAGTTCTAAGATTGGTTCTAAGCGGGGCTTTATCCATTTTTGATCTTTGAACAATAAACGGTAGTGGTTCAAGCAGGAGCGGTATAGTATCATCCTCCTGATGGTTACAAAACAAATCACCTGCCGTCATTGCGGCAGCATTGAGATTACTCGTCACGGGCTGACCAATAATGGCAAACAACGCTTCTTATGCCATGACTGCGGGCGTTATAGCCGCGAGAACCCACAGCCTAATGGCTACACTGCGCACGCACGCGAAACAATCCTACGTGCCTACGAAGAGCGCAGCAGTTTACGCGGCCTCTCTCGCACCTTCGGTGTCTCCAGAAACACTGGCACATCGTGGCTCAAAAAAAGCGAAGAGGCTGCCAGCGTTAAGCGCCACGCTGGTCGCACCCAAGGCAGGAAAGCCTGAGACGGCAGCACTCGAACTGGATGAACTTTGGTCCATTCGTGCTGAAAAGAGCGCGAAAGCGTTGGATTTGGGTGGCGCTTTGTCGCCACACTCGTCAAGTCGTCGCTTACTTCAGCGGTGACAGAAGCGCGGCCAGTTGTCAAAAACTCTGGGAGCGCATCCCCGACGCCTACCGCCACGGTCATTGCTTTAGCGACTGCTGGGAAGCGTATCATTTAGTGGTCCCTGCTGAGCAACACACGGCAGCAGGTAAAGAGACCGGCTTCACCGCGCACGTCGCGCGATGGAACAACACGCTGCGACCGCGACTTGGACGCTTTGTCAGAAAGTCATTATCGTTTTCCAAGTCAGAGGAGATGCACGAGATTTGTCTGCGTTTGTTTCTCCATCGCTACAATCTCGCTCTGGCATCCCCTGATTGAACCACTACCCAATAAACGAAGGGCCGCGTAATCTGGTTGACCATTCCGCCAAGAGAGGTTTCACCATGTTGACACTGCCCCCGAACTGACGAGCCTGATTGTAGGTTTTGCCCCCTTATTTTCCACTCCCGTGTGGAAACATGTGCAAGTCCTACTCTCGTCGGTGCGATCCTTGTTCCGGGCAAGCGCACCGCGACCACTGCGTTGCGCGTCTGCGGCTTGAGTCGCGAGAGGCACTTTCAGACTTATCCTCGCGTCTTGAACCGCGCGCGGTGGTCTTCGATGGCGGCGAGCCGTATCCTGCTCGGCTTGCTCATCAAGAACTTCGCGCCGACAGGCGCGCTCGTCTTTGCTATTGATGACACTTATTGAGCGGCGGGGAGAATGGATCACAGCTAAAGGTATCTATCGCGACCCGGTCCCCTCTTCGCCATGCGCACTTTGTTAAAGCGCGCGGGCTGCGTTGGCTCTCCCTGATGCTGATGGTGCCCATTCCGTGGGCTGAGAGAGTGTGGGCGTTGCCTGTCTTGACTTGCTTGTGCCTGTCCGAGTGCTACTGCGAAGATCGCGGGCGTCCCCATAAGAAGCTGAGAAGCTGTTTGAAAATTCCAGAATGACCGACTTTTGTCTGGTTTTACTGCGGGATTGAGGAGCAATGTTTAGTCACGTAACGGCTTAAGTCCTCAAATTCGCAGCGAAACTACACGGACTGGAATCTTCAAAACGAATTTCCAAACAGCTTCTTAGCTTTAGACCAAACTGTGGTGAGAAATCATCCGCAGTTTGAATATCTCAGGAACTATGCGGCTATCGCCGCTTAATTCTGTCCGAACCATTGTACAAATGATAAGGAATATACCTGACCTGAAGTCTGGACACATTTGATAAATAAGCGAGTGGTCATGAGTCAGTGCCTCGTGAGAGCATCGGTTCTGCCATGAACAAAGATGCTCTTGCCACTCGCCTTGGCGAGTATATCAGCCTTGTTTTGCCTGATGCACACGGGCATCAGCAGAAAGCCGTCGCTGATTTCGTCCACGCGCGCGTCACCGTGCAGACCTGCTGCCAGGCGGTGCTGGCTCGTGTCTTTGACACCTTTGAAGCCGCCAGCAAGCGACTCTCGCGGCTCTTGCACAACGCGCGCCTTGAGACCGAAGAGTTGGCTCTCGCGCATGCTCGTGCGCTCGTGGCGCAACTGCCCTTGTCTGGGCCACTGCGCCTGCGTCTGGACTGGACGACGGAAGATACGCAGCACCTGCTGATTGCTAATGCGAATCAAGGGTAGAAATCGGTCATGTAGAATCAACGACTTATGAGCCACATGGCTGCCAGAGGCCCAAACTGTCTTTCATAAGCCTTTTGTTTTCAACGCGCGCTATTTTCTACTCTTGATTCGCATTGCT
>JBBRYU010000121.1:0-12427 GCA_038237345.1 Pyrinomonadales bacterium | reverse complement strand
TATGGTCTAAGCCTTCGAGATGTTCTGCCAGATTCGTGCAGGTATAGTTGATCTGGCTCGATAGCAAGTATTGACAGTAGATTTGGCGTGTCGTTTTCACGGCCAAAGTCTAATGTCATTCATCCATTTGAGAAAGTCCTATCATCATAAGCTGGCGTCGTCGTCTGGGCGGCCTAACAAGGGGATGAACCGGACTCGCAAATAAGCGGGCCTCTTATCAATCGCGTTGATTGCTCGCCGGTTATCCCCGGCGTTAGACGTTTCACCAATTGACCGCATTGCAAAACGCTGCGTATGGATCAACCGACTCAATTACAGTTGTCGTTTAGTAGACCCCATCTGCCTGCGCTCGATGGCGTGCGTGCCGTCGCCGTCTCGCTTGTGATTCTTTATCATTTCGGTGTGGCGCATGTGCCGGGTGCGCACGGCGTTATGATCTTTTTTGTGCTCAGCGGCTTTCTGATTACATGGTTGTTGCTCAAGGAGAACGAAAAGAATGGCACCATTTCACTCGCGGGCTTTTATAAGCGGCGGACCTTACGTATCTTTCCTGCCTTTTATGTCTATTGGCTGCTGCTCATCAGTTATTTATTAGTTACCAAGAAGCCACTGCTCTGGCCTCAGGCATGGAGCGCTTTTTTCTACACAAGCAACTATTACAATGCCATCAACGGCGACCCTAATAATGGGTTCAGCCATACGTGGTCACTCGCTATCGAAGAGCAGTTTTATCTGTTATGGCCTCTGCTTTTTCTCTTGTGGCGGCGCAGCCTTGCTAACGCGGCTAAATTTCTTGTCGGCCTGATTGGGCTGGTGTGGGTGTATCGCGCCATTTTGTGCTTCGGCTTCAACGTGAATCAAGCTTACATCTATGCAGCCTTTGACACGCGACTTGACGAGTTAATGGTCGGGTGTCTAGTGGCTATCCTGATTAGGCACGGAAGTTTGTCATTTTTCTGGCGCGCAGTGACGGCGCACATGCTGCTGCCACTGGTCACAATTGCTTTATTACTGGCCTCGATCTTCATTGGTAATGGGTATATTTATCGGTATCGAAATGTGATTGGCTTTGCGATTGAACCGCCACTAATTGCTATACTACTCGTGCAGCTTATCGTGCTTAGTGCAACCCGGCTGTGGAGTTGGATCGAGTGGCGTGTGTTCAAGTTCCTAGGGCGCATTTCATATTCACTGTATCTGTATCAACAGGTAACCTTGTCGCCGGTTAAAAGAGCGTTCAGTTCATATCCGATGAGCTTACAGCTAATGACCGCCGTGCTCGGCACTATCATTGTTGCGGCGATCTCTTTTTATGTTATCGAGCGGCCATTTCTGAAGCTTAAAAGAACGCAATCAAGGGCGCAACGCAAAGCATCGTCGTATCAAGCAGCCGCGCCATGAGGCTTAGGTAAACTCTCGCTTCTGGTTCAGGTAAACTTACCGGAGTTTAGGTCTTGACTCGCCCAAGTCGGATAGGAGAGTGATGTTGCCATCACTCCCCCTCCTAAGCTCGACTTTATCCATTTTGGAAACAGGCGACGTAAATAAAAGACTTAGGGTTCTGACTCTGAGCCGGACTTTTTGAAGGTCAGGGTTTTTACCGACATTCAAAAAGTCCGCTGTTGAAAACAAAAGGCTTACGTCGCCGCGGTTTCCGCTCTCTAAAAATGGATAAAGTCGAGCTAAGAGATTGAGGCGATAACAAAATGTTTGATAACTCGGCAAATGTGGAAACCACTGCTTCCAATAGTTTTGGGTAAACTTGTAAATGGCTTTTTTCTGAAACAAACCGTTGTCATGACCGAAGAAGAAAATGGTCAGCAGTTCCTGGTCAGTAAAAGCCGGCTCTCGATTATTGCTCAAGGGTTGAAAACAAGACTGGGAGCAAGTATCTTAAGTTTGACAGACACGCAGATACAATTGAATTAGTTGATTTTCCATCGCAAGAAAATTCTACCAATTCTGCTGCGTGTCTGTCTTTTCAACTACTGATTCGCATATGAGTAGATTGCGCCTGAGCTGTGCCACGTGCGCGTCTTGGCTGGCCCCCTGTGCGGGCTGGCAGTAGGCTGAAGGATGCAGGATAAAACAGATTTGCGGGTGCTTTATTTTGCGCCACGAGAGTGCTGGCCGCCGAACACCGGGGCGAAGTTGCGCAACTATTATCTCGCGCGCGAACTCGGCCGGCGCGCGCGCGTCAGTTATCTCTCTTTCACCGACGAGGGCGCGCAGCCAACCCATCCAGCGCACGCAACAGAGGTAGCCCTCCCGGCTCCCGACCAACTTTATGAGCAGGTAGTTACTGTGCCGCGCGGGCGCGGCTACACGCCCGGCAAAATCGCGCGCGGGGCGTTGGGGCGCACGCCGCTGCCCGTCCTCAACTACACCACAGGGCCAATGCGGCAAGCCCTCGGGCGCATACTCGCCGCGCACGAGTTCGCGGCGGCACAAGTCGAGAGCATTCACCTAATCTCTTATCTGCCGCTCATCCGCGCGGCCCGCAGTCGCCCGCTCACGCTCTGCGATTGGCACAATGTCGAGTCGGAGTTGATGCGGCGCTACAGCGCGCACGCGCCGGGCGTGCTGCGCCGCCTCTACGCGCGCAGGACAGCGCGGCAACTTGCGACGCTCGAACGACGGGCACTGCATGACTTTGACGCCCACCTCACGGTTAGCGCGCGAGACCGTGAACGGCTGCTTGAAGTTGTGCCTGAGGCCCGTGTCTTTGTCATCGAGAACGGCGTCGATATCAGCTACTTCACCGACGAGCGTATCCAGCACGCGCACGATACCTGGCAAGCTGAAGGCAGCGACTCAATGGCTGTCACAGCCGCTGTGCGGCCGACCCGGACAGGGGACGCGGACCGGCGGCGACTTGTCTTCGTCGGCTCGATGGACTATCACGCCAACGTGGATGCGGCAACGCACTTCGCGCGCGAAGTCTGGCCGCGGCTGTACGCGCAACGGGCCGAGCTTGTCTTCACGATAGTGGGCCGTGCGCCTGCGCCAGAGGTGCGCGCTCTGGCGGAGTTGCCCGGCATCGAAGTGACCGGCACGGTCGCCGATGTGCGCCCTTACTACCGCGAAGCGCTTGGCGCAGTGATCCCCCTGCGCGTTGGTGGCGGCAGCCGTTTGAAGATACTCGAAGCAATGGCCGCTGGTGTGCCCGTCGTCTCAACCACGCTCGGCGCGGAGGGCCTCGCCGTGCGCAACGGCGAGAACATTTTCCTCGCGGACACGGCTGAGGAGTTGGCGCACGCGCTCATCGGACTCATCGAGCATGAAGCCCAGCGGCGGCAGTTGACGGAGGCTGCGCGCCAGCTAGTGGCGGCGCGTTATGACTGGACGAGTCTCGGCGCAAAGCTCAGCGACACGTATCGCAGCTTAATCGAGCGGCGGCAAGCAGCGCGGGCGATTACAAGCTGAGCGCCATTTAAGCCGGTTACATCGGCCGCCGGCTCGGCAGCATTTTTCGGATACTCTTTCCATGAATATAGACCCGGCTAGCCAGCGGCCGATCAAGTTACTCGCACTGGTTGAAGCGACGACCGTCACCGGCGCGGCCAAAAGCCTGCTCGACTTCTGCCGCGCGGCGCAAACGCACGCCGCACAGTTTCCGACCGCGCCTCGCATTGAAACATCCATCGTCACGTTTAGCCGCCGCGATCAAGCGGCCCGCCAGACCCATAGCCACGCGCAGGTCAGTCCCACAGACGCTTTCACCGCTGCCGCGCCGGCGAACGAGTTTGTGACGGCAGCACAGGCGCTCGGCTTGGAGGTCGATCTTATTCCAGAGGGCTTTAGGTTTGACTTGCGCGTGCTCGCGGAGCTACGCCGGATCGTCGCGCGGCGGGGGCCCGACATCGTGCTAACCAACCATGTCAAGTCCCATTTTCTGCTGCGGCTTTCAGGCTTGAAACGACAGCACCCATGGGTTGCTTATCATCACGGCTACACCACTACGAACCTGAAGATGCGCGCCTACAATCAACTCGACCGCTGGTCTCTGCCCGCCGCTGACTGCGTCATCACCGTCTGCGAGGCCTTTGCGCGCGAACTGGCTGACTTGGGCGTGCCGCGCACACGCATCGCAGTGCGACACAACTCGATCAGCCCGGAGCCGCCCCCGACACCGGCGGCGACGCAGGCCGTGCGCGCACGCCTCGGCGTGCGCGCGGACGAAGCGATTGTGCTCGCCATCGGGCGGCTCTCGCGCGAGAAGGCGCACGCCGATCTCATTGCCGCCTTCGCGCACTTGCAGCGCACGCATGCGCAACTCAACGCCCGACTCATCATCATCGGCGACGGGCCGGAGCGCCCGCAGCTTGAAGCCGCGGCCGCGGCGTGCGGCGTCGGCGCACGCATCGTCTTCACCGGTCAATTAAGCGACGTGCGTGCGTACTACGCAGTTAGCGACGTGCTGGCGCTGCCCTCGCACAGCGAAGGCTCGCCCTATGTGCTACTGGAAGCGATGGCGGCTGGGCTGCCGGTGGTGGCAACGGCAGTGGGCGGCGTGCCGGAGATGGTGACGCATGAAGAGAGCGCGCTGCTCGTGCCCGCGCATGCGCCGCAAGCGCTCGCAGCTTCGATTGCCCGCGTACTAGGGGATAAAGAGCTGGCGCGTAAGCTGCGCGCCAACGCAGCCACGCTCATCGCCACGCGCTATGCGCCCGCAACCTATCTGCATGCGCTCGCGCAAATCTACGGCGCGCTGCTTGGTCGCGCCGCTTAGCCATTAAGGGGTGCAATTAAAAGTGTGACTCGGTCATAATCACGGTCATCTTTCAGGATGAGGTGATTATGGCACAAGACAACGATGAAGCACTGCGCGCCATGCGTTTGGCCGCACGTTTGACACCGTACCCGGAGTTGCGCGCCCGCTTTGAAGAGATTCTCTCGGTGGTCGAGAACGAACAAGGCGATACCTTCACCGCTGACGAAGCAGAAGAGCGCGCTTTTGAGCAAGTCCGCCGACTTGGGCAAGAGGTGATACAAAGCTGGGCCGAGCGGAAACACGAGCGTTTAGTGCAGGACTATGACACCCGCCGAGACACACAGCGCAAGGGTAAAAAAATTCTACTGGCTGAGCAGATTCGGGTCAGTCAGCCTGGAGGAGCAGATTTATCAGCGGCGCGGCCAGCACCAACGAGTGCGTCCCTTTGCTGCGTCTGCACAAGTGCAATGTCGCGCTTTGAGTTTAGGGTTGCAGCGCGCGGTGGTGGCCTTCGGGGCGGACTCATCATTTGCGGCGGCGGTCGAGAAGGTGCGCGAACACTATGGCATCGAAGTCAGTCAGAGCGCGGTGCGCGTGGTTACGCAAGCACACGGCGAGGCGATGCAGGTAGAGAGTGAAGTGACCGTGAGATTACCTCAGGAGGGCGTGCGGGAACTGCTGGCAGAGATCGATGGGACGCTTGTGCCGATAGTGGAAATAGGTGAGGCACCAAGGGATAAGCGCCGCCAACGCGGGTGCAAGTGGCAAGAAGCGCGGCTCTGTCTGGCTGGGCAACCGCGGAGTCTGAGCCGGCGTTATGCGGCGACGCTGGGCAGTGTCGAGAGTGCCGGGCGAATGTGGAAGGCGTGTGTCGCCGGAGCCGGGGCAGGACACACCACGCGCTTCCATTGTGTCGGAGATGGGGCGCGGTGGATCGTCGCACAAGTCAAGGAGCAGTTCGGCGCGCAGGCCACGTTTTTAGTGGACTTCTATCATCTCTCGAGATATCTGGGTGAAGCGGCGAGAGCCATCACAGGTCACGGGGCGAAGAGATGGTTATGGCAGCAGCAAGAGAGAATGAAGAGCAACCAGAGCGCCGAAGTGTTAGCTGAGTTGGCGCTGCATCGCGAGGGAGAAAGTGTTGCGGAGGTGTGTGCGCCCGTCAGAAGATGCGAACATTACATCCAAGCACGCCTTGCTTACTTGGATTATGCAGGAGCAATAGAGCGGGGCTTACCGATTGGGTCAGGCGAGATCGAAAGTGGAAATCGTAGTGTGTTGCAAGCGCGCTTGAAGTTAAGTGGGGCGTGGTGGCGAGCGGAGAATGCCGAGAAGATGATGGCCTTGAGAGTAACGCCAGCCAACGGCGAATGGCAATCATATTGGCGGGGGCTGCGTCAAGCACATGCTTGAAGGTGATAACACTGAGTCACACTTTTAATTGCACCCCTTGTTCGGCGCGGCGGCCGGCTCGCGGATCGGCTCCCAGCGCGCATAACGTTCGCCCCGCAAAAATTTGTAGAGCGCCAGCACCGCGGCCAGATTCGCCAGCACAAAATAGTGCGGCAGCGCGAGCGGCCGGCTGTGTATGCCGGCCCGCCCCAACAACCAGCCGGCCAGCGCCGCCAAGTAAAAGCAGACCTGCGCGAGCAAGGCGGCCGTATAGAGACCGGCGTGTGGAACCAGCACGGCCGACGCGCCGAAGATGACAACGAGGAAGAGCGGCACGAGGTAGCGCAGCACCTTGTGCGAGAGCAACTCGATGGCGTAGAAGCCGCTGCGCAACGGATTCAGCATCGCGCGATGTCGCCAGAGATCAGTGAAGGTCTGCGTGATGACGCGCACGCGCATGCGCAGTTCCTTGCTCGGCTGGCGGTTGGTCTCTTCCGTGCAGATGGCGGCCGGCTCGTAGATGGCGCGCAAGCCCTGCTCAACCATCTTGGTGGCGATAATGAAGTCGCTACAGGCTTCGTGATAGAGGGGCACGTAGGCGGCGCGGCGCACGGCGTACAGGCAGCCCGACACACCGATGAGCGAGCAGGCGCGGCTCTCGTGTCGCTTGAGGAACGTCTCGTAACCCCAATAAGAACGCGCGCCGCTACCGACGCCCGTCTGCGCCGGGTCAAGGTAGATCAGTTTACCGGCGACGCAGCCAATGGAAGCGTCCGCGAAGTTCGGCATCATCACGCGCAGCACGTCAGGCCGGTAGAGCGTGGTGGCATCGGAGAAGAGGATGAATTCGCCGCGGGCCAACTCTACCGCCGCGTTCTGCGCCGCCGTCTTGCCCAGTCGTTCCAGTTGCCGGTGCAGCCGCACGCCGCGTGGAGCAAACGCATGCGCGATCTCATCTGTCCGATCACTTGAGCAGTCGGAGGCGACCAAGATCTCAAGCTTGGCCGACGGATAATCGAGCGCCAGCGTATTTTCGAGTTTGGCGTCGAGGTCTTGCTCCTCATTGTAGGCCGTAATGATGATGCTTACCGTCGGCGTCCACTCAGCCCGTCGTACCGCCTGCGGGCGCAACCAACTGACAACCCACACCAACACTGGATAGCCGACGTAGGTGTAGCCGAGTGCCGCGACACTTAACCAGAAGATCACTTGCGCCGTGATGATCATCGTCAAACTCAGAGGTGTCCGTGCGTGGCCGCCAGCTCGTCGAAGCCGGCGCGGTCGGGGGCGGCCGGCGGCGGCGCAGCATCGTTCATCGCAGCGGCCGTTTGTGCCGGTTGCGCGGCGGCGGACTGCTGCTGGGCCTCGTAGATATAACGTAAGCTCACAGCGTAGCCGACCAGATAATAAACGTTCCAGTAGTAAGCCACCGGCGCGAAGAAGCTGGCCACCATGTAACCGACGAGCGCGCCCTCCAGACCAATGGCCAGATAATAGAAGCTCGTGCCTTTGCGTGTCGCGAAGGTTTCGCGCTCGACCTGTCGCAGCCGCTTGTACGGCGCGACGACGAACATCGTGTAGAAGTAGAACGCGGCCAGCCCCAGCTCCGACGCCACCTGCGCATATGCATTGTGGACTTGCAACTCCTTGCTCGAGACCAGGCGGAAGTTGTTCATGCCAATCCCGAAGAGCGGGTTTCTGAGCGCCACCTTGACCGCTTGCATCATGCCCTCTTGGCGCTGTGTGGCCGAGCCGAGCGGATCGAGGCTTTGATCGAAGATTGAGAGAATGCGCCGCGCGTAATCGCCCGGCGCGAGCGCGAGAAAGGCCACAGTCCCCACACACGTAAGCAGCATGACCGCCAGCCGATGTTGCCGTCCGAGCTTCCAGCTTAGCAGCGCGGCAACCGCGATGAGCGCGAGGAAGCCGCCGCGCGAGAACGTGACGACAATGCCCGCCACCAACAGGCCGGCGCACACGCCGTAGAGAGCGCGGCGCAGCAGGCTGCGGGTGGCGAAGAGCAACGCGAGGGCAATCGGCAACATGGTGACGAGGTGGAGCGCCATATCGTTCGGATTGCCGAACATGCCGCCGATGTCGCCCATCGCGCGATAGCCTTCGACCATCAGGTTGCCTTGCCGGTAGTTATTGAGCGCGGTCAGGCTCAGCACGCAGGCGACGCCGAGGGAAAGAAACATCAACCCGCGCAAGCGTTTCTCGGTGCGCACCGCATTTACGATCACAATGAACATGATCACCGCGCGGATGAACGTGCCACTGAAAGCATCCCACGCATCATGTGAGCTTTCCTTGGCGAACAGAATTGAGACCAGCGCCGCGACCGTGAGCAGCAGCATGAAGTTAACTTCGCGCGGGCGTGCCGTGAGCGTGCCGTCAAGCGCCAACTGCGAAGGAACATAAACAGCGAGCGTGATGAGACCGATGATTAAGGCGATGGAATTAGTTAAGACCGAGGGGTAAAACTCGGAGGGGCGCGCGTAGAGCACAAGCGTAAACAGGAATAGCCATACGTAGGTCAGGCCGTGCCCGCGCTTAAATGTCCAAACAGCTTCGCGCTTAGCCTTGGGGTCGGTAGGCCCCGGCACTGCGGGCGCGGGCCCTTCCGTCATGTCGTCGTCAGCGGCAACGGCCGCGCGTTCGGTGGGCCAAGCGTCTTCGGCTGTCTCTGGTGACTGAGACAAAGGGCGGCGCGGCCTCGTAGGCAGCACCGGCTCGTAGTCACTGAGGTGATGTTTGGGTTGCATAGATGGCGCTCGCGAATGTGCGCTTACATCTTACCGTTTATACCCTCTCCCTGTTAACTTGCGAACCGCGCTGAAGCTGTCTCAGGGCAGCAATGGCGGCCGCGGTTGCCATTGGCAGCCTGCGCCTCTGCGCACGCAATTGCCAGCGCAAACAGCCGTGCGTGCGCCCGCCACGGCTCGCGCTTAAAGCGCGGGTTGCGGGAGTAGCGCCGCTGTATTGACGGGCCGAACGCCTTGTCAGTGTCAGCTATCCGCCAGCCCGACACAGGCCGATGATAAAACCTGTGGCTCCTCGCCGCGCTCGATTTCCAGAGCGCACTCAAGTTGGCACGGTTGGACACTGGGGCGTGGGCCGAAAGGTTTGCGACGCTATCGTGGCGGGTGCTTCTCTAGCCGTTCACGCTGACGGGTCAGTTCGTGACTTAACGCAAATGCCCGCCGGCACACGTACACGACTTAAACCTCAACGCCCTGTTCATCACCGACCAGCGTGAGCAGACGGACGCGCTCGCGCAGCGCAACCTCGAAGCGCCGCGCCTGTTCGATCTCGGAGAAGGCCAGCGCGCGGAGTTGTTGCTCGATGCGGCGGCGGTAATCGGAGACGAGCGAATCGGAGACGCTCAAGCGCGCCGCTGCCTCAAGCTGCGTCACGTGATCGGGACTCAAATAGCAATGCCACAGCACACCGAGCATGCGGTCATACTGTTTCGACTTGCCGCGCACGGTGGCGTGCAAACTCTTCAAAAACTGTTCGACGTAGCCCGCGGCCTCATGCTCCGCCTCACGCCGCAACAAACCCTGTTCGGGATTCTCGCGCCCGTCCACGGGTTCAAAGCCGCGCCCCTGCTCGTCGTCGTCACCGCCGCCCAGCGGCACGAGGTAGATGTCCATGACGGGCAGGCGCGACATGACGAGGCTGCGCAAAGAGCGCACGTCCATCGGCGCGTCCGCCGCTTCCAAGACGCTGACAATCAGGTCTTCAAGATCGGAATTGCTGATGATGATCTGCGCGTCGCCCGTGCAGCCGACCATGCGCGTATCGCGCTGGCGCACCGGGATCAGGTGTACGCGCTGTTCTAACTCCTGCGCGCCGCGCCGCGCCTTGCCGTCAGGCCATTCGCTCAGACCATAGACGCGATCCGCTAAACGGCGATGCGTCTCTTCGCCCACGCCATCGAAGCGGCGGAAGTTCGGGCTGGACTGGATGATGGTCGAGATGCGCCGTGCGAGCCGGTAGGATTCGGGATGGCGTTTGCGCAACTCCGCGGTCAGCAGATTCGTCAACTCGATCTGGCCGATTTCGCATTCGATCTCGGCGTCCGACATTTCCGCGTCCAAATAGTGTTGGAAGCGCGCCTTGCTCAAAAGCGTGACGAATAGCTCCTGCGTGAGATCGACGTAGGCGTTGCCGCGCTCGCCGCCCTCGACGAGCAGCCCGGCGCTATAGGAAGCGCGCACGAGCGGATGACTGCACACGACGCGGTGCAACTCTGCCCAGAGCCGGGTCACGTCGGAGCGCCGCAATGATTCGACCCACTGGCCGCTGTTGCGCGTGCGCTCGGCGGCAGGGGCGCGAGGCGCAGGCGACGGCGCGGGCAGTTCTTCTTCGGTGCCCGTCAGCGCGGTCTCGAATGGTTGATTCTGATCGGCGGATGTTGCAGCCATGTTACTCGTTTCGTTCGTCGGGTCAGGTTTGTAAGGCAGGCATGGTGAGGCGTCTTCGGTGGGGCGCTTGGCTATGTTGTCAGCCGGGTGTGTTCCTTAACCGTCTCTCTCCGGTAAGGACAAGCTAGAGCCGTCGCCAAGCTGGCGCATGCGCGGTCTGCGTCTCACCGAGTTGTGTTCATCAAGATAGTTTGCCCGCCAATTCGCAGACGAGGAGAGTTTGCCTGCGAGCAGAATGATGTCTGACGCGCTGTGTACCTAACCTAGTTGCCACATATTATCTCTATGAGAGATGGCAAATGCAATCAGCGCTGTCAATTTTCAGGGAGCGGGGCAACAACCCTGAAGCGGTTGCTGCACGAGTATCGGGCGTTGGCACAAGCGTCTGCGCACAGCGGACGACAGTCACACTTCAACCGAGTTGGAAGCGAACTGGCGCGCCGCGCGGGGCGACTGTCTCAATCTCACAAGCTGGAAGTCCGTACCAGATGACCGCAAAGGGGAACGGGCGCGGCCGACCAGTGGGAATCAGGAAGAGCGTCGTCTTCCTGACGACACGGAGGATATTAACAGTTGCCCGCAAAATGAGCAACATCTTTTTACACTCGCCCCAAGCTATTGATTAGACAGGTGAAAAATCAGTTTGCGCCGCGCCAAAGTTGTGGAATTGACCGTCCATTAACGCTTTCTCTGTGATGACCAAGCGAAGCGCCCCTTGATTCGATTGTTCCACGGCTGTGGCTCGCCTCATTACTCTTAGCCTAGGCTGCGTGTGCTGTGCCTATTATCGGGGCGCTTCGGTCAGAGTCCGCAGGAGATGTGTGTCCTAACAAGTCCGACTCTGACTAGAGGAAGAAAGAGAGGAACCATATGGGTTCGGTTAGCACAGCCACATTCTGTAAGCGCAAGACCTGTCCGGCCGCCGAACTGCTACTGCTCTATCACGACGCCGTGCTTGCACCCAGCCTGCGGCGCGAAGTCGCAGGGCACTTGGCCGAGTGCGATTTCTGTGATGCGGAACTGTTACTACTCACGCGCTTCCCGCCGCCGCGCTTGCCCCATTATGTGCCTGTCGCGATCCCCGAATCTCTCTATCGCCTCGCCCGCGCGCTGCTCTGTAGCACACCGCGCGGCGTCAGCCGCACGCTCGAACTTATCTATGACAGCGAGCATCTATCACTGACTGACGCTTAGCGCCGCAGACATTATTTACCACAAAGGCACTTTAACGCGGCAACCTAACGTAATCACCGCTCACTCATCCTTGCCCGCGCCGCCCTTATAAATCTCATCAATCAACGGGCCGTACTTTTCATCAATCACGCGCCGCTTGACCTTGAGCGTCGGCGTCATCTCGCCGCCGTCAATCGAGAACTCTTCGGGTAGCAACGCGACGCGGCGGACGCGCTCGTAATCATTCAGCGTGGCGGTCAGTGTCGCGACCTCGCGCTGCACGAGCCGGACGGCCGCCGGGTCGCGGCTGGCGGCAGCGCGTCCGGCTGTGCCATTACCGGCCGGACGATCACCACCGTTCTCGGCCAACGCGCTGTGCAACGCTTCCCAGTCCGGCACGACGAGCGCGGCGGGTTGCTTACGTCCCGCGCCGACAACTATCACTTGACTGACGAGCGCGCTCTGCTTGATCAAACTTTCGATCTGCTGTGGCGCGATGTACTTGCCGTTCGAGAGTTTGAATAATTCCTTCTTGCGATCCGTCAGATAGAAGTGGCCGCGCGCGTCCTTGTAGCCCACGTCGCCGGTCTTGAACCAGCCGTCGGTGGTGAACACGGCGGCGGTCTCGGCGGGTTGATTGTAGTAGCCGCGCATCACGTTCGGCCCGCGCACGAGCAGTTCGCCATCGGCGGCCACGCGCATCTCTATGCCGGGGAAC
>JBBRYU010000120.1:0-12452 GCA_038237345.1 Pyrinomonadales bacterium | reverse complement strand
CAGATGTTATTAGCACTCGCGGGCGTTTGTTTCAAGCTATTCGATGCTGTGATATCTCAGGTCGCATTACTCAAACTGCCCGCGCAGTTTTTCGTAAGTCGTCTTCATATCTTCGGGCAGGACGCGGGTTTCGCCGGTGGTGGTCATAAAGTTGGCGTCGCCTGTCCAGCGCGGGAGGACGTGGAGGTGTAGGTGCGCGGCGACGCCTGCGCCGGCTGCGAGGCCGAGGTTCATGCCGAGGTTGAAGCCGTGAGGCCGATAGGCGGCGCGTAGGATGCCATGCGCCTGTTTGGCCAAGTCCATTATCTCATCGGTTGCTTCTTTAGAGACGGCGTCAAGGTCGGCGGCGTGTTCGTGGGGAATGATGAGCAGATGGCCGTTGGTGTAGGGATAGAGATTGAGGACGATGAAGTTGAAGCGGGCGCGGTGGATGATGTAGTTGCGCGCGTCGTTCGCCGCATCGTCGCGGAGCGCGCAGAAGATGCAAGCGGGCGCGGCGTCACCTGTCGACTCGTCCGCGCCCGCGTCTTTGATGTATTGATAACGCCAAGGTGTCCAGAGCCTGTCCACGTGCTGCTTTCACCTCCGCGTTGAAGACTAACCACTTGTCACATGAGGGGCGGCGTCTGACCGCCGCCATCTTCGTGGCCGAAAGGCGAGGTATCGGGCGCGTTAGGCGTTGACGATGAAGCGGGCGCGGCGTCTTCGAGATTGATGAGTTCTTTCATCTCTTTGCCGGGCTTAAAATAGGGGACGCGCTTGGCGGGGATGTCCACGGGCGCGCCGGTCTTGGGATTGCGCCCGCGCCGCGCGCCGCGCTCGCGCACACGGAAACTGCCGAAGCCGCGCAACTCGATCTTCTCGCCGTGATTGAGCGTCTCGATGATCGACTCGAACACGAGTTCGACGAGCCGCTCCGCATCCTTCTTGGTCAATTCGGCCGCCCGCGCGACATCTTCGACCAGTTCCGCTTTCGTCATAACATACACCTCGTAATGGAAAGGCTTGAGGACAGCCACAACGACCCTTGGCGGGGTCGTAAAGCTTGCTAGCCAGTTTTCAAAGACAACTCGTACAGTAGCAGAAACGATCAACGCACCGCAAGATGGAAACTTCGTGCTGCCAACAGCTTACGCCGAATCAGCGCAGACCGAATAGACGGAAGCCCCGCGATTACGCAAGCTGGTAATCGCGGGGCTGCAAGGCGCAACAGGCGCAGCGCCTAACTCTCTTGCGCCTCACCTGCTTGAGCTTCTGCCGTTTGAGCCTCACCCGCGTGAGCTTCACTCTCCTGAGCTTCACTCGTGTGAGCTTCACTCTCCTGAGCTTCACTCACTTGAGTCTCACTCGCTGGGGACTCGTTCCCTTTATCTTCGGGCGTGCTGATCGGACGATTAAAGAGACCGCCGAGCTCGGCGAGCGAGGCCATGCCGCCGCGCGCTTCGGATGAGTAGCTCTTCGTGTCGGCAATCGGCTCTTCGTTGGCGACGGCGCGGTGCGAGAGACCGATCTTCTTCGTGTCCTGCTCGATGCGCAGGATGCGGAACTCCATCTCCTGCCCGACCTGCGCCACGTCCTCCGGCTTGTTCACGCGCTCTTCCGATAACTCCGAGACGTGACACAAACCTTCCAAACCTTCGGCCAACTCGACGAATGCACCAAAGTTGGCGAAGCGCGTGATCTTGCCTTTGACGATGTCGCCCGGCTTGTGCTCGGTGACGAACCGATCCCACGCGCTCTGCTCCGTATCTTTAATCGAGAGCGAGAGGCGGCGGTTCTCCGAATCAATGTTCGTGATGACCGCTTCGATCTCCTGCCCCTTCTTCAAAATCTCGCCGGGATGCTTGATGCGCTTGTTCCACGAAATATCGGAGACGTGGACGAGACCGTCTATGCCCTCTTCGATTTCGATGAACGCGCCGAAGTCGGTCAGATTACGCACGCGCCCGCGCACGCGCGTGCCGATCTGGTAACGCTCGCGCAGCGTGTCCCACGGGTTCGACTGAATCTGCTTCATGCCGAGGCTGATGCGCCGTGCGCGCGGATCGACGCCCAGCACTTCCGCTTCGACCATGTCGCCCATGTTCACGAGTTTCGATGGATGCTTTGTACGCTTCGACCAGCTCATCTCGGAGACATGCACGAGTCCTTCAACGCCCGCCTCAAGCTCGACGAACGCGCCGTAGTCGGTCACGCTCGCCACCTTGCCCTGCACGCGGCTGTTGATAATGAAACGCTCCTCGACGCTCTCCCACGGATCAGGCAGCAGTTGCTTATAACCTAAGGAGACGCGCTCGCGTTCTTTGTCGAACTTCAAGACCTTGACCTGCACGTTATCGCCGACGCGGAACATCTCGCCCGGATTCTGCAAGCGCCCCCAAGACATGTCCGTCACGTGCAACAGGCCGTCTATGCCGCCGAGATCGACGAACGCGCCGTAGTCGGTTAGATTCTTGATCTGCCCTTCGACGATGATGCCCTCTTCCAGATGATCGAGCGTCGCGCCCTTGCGCGAGTCGTTCTGCTCGTCGAGGATCGCTTTGCGCGAGAGCACGACGTTCGAGCGTTTGCGGTTGAGCTTGATGACCTTCGCTTCGATCTCTTGATTGCGCAGAGATTCGAGGTTGCGCACCGGGCGCGAATCAACCTGTGAGCCGGGCAGGAACGCCGCGACGCCGTCCACGTCCACGCGCAGACCGCCCTTGACGCGCTCGATGATGCGCCCTTTGACGGGCGTGCCGTCGCGATAGGCTTGCTCCAGATCGTCCCACGCGCGCATCCGCACGGCGTCGGCGCGCGAGAGGATCGGCTGCCCCTCCTGCGACTCCATGCTCTTGATGAGCACTTCAACTTCGTCGCCGCGCTTGACCGTAAGCTGTCCCTGATCCGTGAACTCTTCGAGCGGTACGAGACCTTCGGACTTGAAGCCGAAATCTATGATCACGCCGCGGTCGTTGAGGTTCACGACCGTGCCGCGCCCGACCGAGCCTTCCTGAAACTGCGCTTGCTCCTGTTCGTACTGATCGAGGATCGCGCCGAAGTCGAAATCGCCGCCGCCACCGCGCTGTTCATCGTCATCGTCGGCGGCACCCACTTCTGCCGCCGGCGTGGCCGCGCTTGGCGACGACGGCACAACGGCACTTGGTGTGGGCGCAGCGCTTGGTGTGGGCGCATCCGCGCTGGGCGACTCGGTGGCCGAAGCTGGTGAGGCCGCGGCGGCTGAGGTTGAGTTGGCGTGCGTGTCGCTCGCCGGTGCGGTCGCGCTGCTGGTGTTGGGCGCGCCGGTCTGTGCCTGTTCGTTGTTGTTGGTTGCGCCGGCGGCCGGCATATTCTCTTCAGTGGCCATGAAAGCTTTCTGGGACTCCTCGCATTGTGCTGCGGCGCGCGGCGATGAAACGGGCGTGCCGTCCGGCTTATACTCCAGCGTCACGCGCCCACCACAAGCGCGCCACGTACGTGCGCACGCGCTTATCTTACGAGGGCTGGTTGCCGCGCTGCTGGGGGTGATTGTCGGATGCTTAGCTTACGAGGCGGGGAGGCGAGCCGTCAAGGATTTGGAAAGATTTTGTTTGCGTTACAGTTTCCGTCCTGCCCGTGGATCACCCGCGTGATCCGACAATCACCAGTCACTTAACCGGATGACAGGCAATGTACACGGCGGCGCGCGGGCGTGTCAAGGCAGCGCACGCTGGCGCAGCACGAACGCAACGCTCTCTGCCACGCACCACATTTTAGCGGCCCTGCCGTTCGCTTGCTCACAGACTGCCTTTCAACACGAGATTAAGGTATTGCGTGGCCATTGTGGGGTTCAGCCCTTGCAGGATTTTGTACTGTGCAATGGCAGCCTCTCTGTTGCCGAGGCTCAAGTACGATTCGCCCAAATAATAATGATTCTGAGTGTCCTTTTGCCCGGTTAAGCCAAGGCTGTTCGCCTTGTTCAAAGCCTCAATCGCTTCGGCATACCGGGCTGTTCTTTTGTAGGCGAAACCAAGTTGATGATAGGCCACGCCTGAGTCAGGCTTCAGCCGAATTGCTTCTTTGCAAGCGGCTATGGCTTGCTCAAACAGTTGTGCGTCATCCTTAGCGCGGCCTAATTCGTTGTAAGCCTTGCCCAATAGATAGAACGACCCGGCGTTATCTGGATTAACCGGCTCAAGAGTGGTGGCCCGCTGCAGAGCCGAGACCGCATCACTGTATCTCCCGTTATTGAGAAATGCCCCGCCCAGCCGCCTAAATGCTTCCGTGGATTTTGGGTCAAGATTAACGGCATGCGTGTAAGCATCAATCGCCTCTGGCCGCCGCTTTGCATAGTCAAGCGCACTGCCCAGGTAGAGCCACGTTTCGACATCATCAGGCTTAATTTTGAGCGCTGTACTGTAGGCACTAATAGCGTCGTCGTACCTTTCGGATTCATAATAGGCTACCCCCAGATAATTAAAGGCATTACCATCATTCGGCTTCAGGCTAGTCAGCTTTTCAAAATCCTTAGCCGCCGGCTCCCACTGTTGCAACGTAGAATGCGCGAATCCTAGGGCTTCGTAAGCTTCGGCGTACTCTGCGTTGAGCGCCGTCGCCTTCTGATAAGCTTCGACGGCTTTAGGCAGGTTGTGCAGTTGCTCGTAAGCTTGACCTATTTTGAAATGAGTTTCTGCGTCCGGCTTAAGCTCAGCCAGTTTTTTATAAATCTCAATGGCCTCGCTCCAGCGGTTCAGGCGGATATAGGACTCAGCCAGCTTGTTGGTGACATCCACATCATTCGGCTTTAATTTGATTTCTTCGCCAAACGCCGCGGCGGCGTCCGCGAACTTACCAGTGTCGAGATATAACGTGCCCAGGGCATCGTAGGTGTCGGGGTCGTCACGCTTCAACGCTACCGCTTTGGTATAAGCCGCGATGGCTTCCTCCTTCTTGTCCAATTCAACATACGTGTCGCCCAGCAGATTATAGGCAGCAACCAGATTGGGGTTATGGCTGACAGCCTGCCGGAGACTCGCCTCTGCCTGCGTGTATTCCTTCTTCTCGAAACTGTCGTTGCCCTTCTGAAGGGCTTCCTCGGCCATAGCTGTCGGGTCTTGCCGCTTGGCCGCTTCCGGCTCGGGCCGGGGCCGGCGCACATCGGCAACCGATGTGCGCGGCCGCCGCGGGCGTCTGGCCGAGGCCGCCGCGGGCTTGGACGATTCCGTATTCGACCGCTTTTTGAGTGTCACCCCTGTGCCGCCGAAATCGTCTTGGGATTGTCCGAGGGCTGCGGCGTAGGCCAGCAGCAGCGCCAATGTAGCGCCCCCGACGTATAACCAACGGATGGAATGAGTGACCAACTTGCACCTCCGGCGCGGAATCAACACACGTCGTCTTAAGGAGCCGAGCGCACGAGCCGGAAGCCTAGCGACGGGTGCTTGGTGTCGGCGGGCGTGACCTTCCGCTTGGTGGCGGTGATGGCCTCCTCGCCGCCGGACTTGCTTGAATAGGCCCCACCGCGCGTGATAATCGAGTCGCCGTTTTCGAGTTGCGCCGCCTTGTTGCCGGGGTAGATCGAGTTCTTCGACGCAGTCCACTCCCATACGTTGCCGATCAGGTCTAGCACGCCTTCCCGAGACGCCCCCTGCGGGTACGAACCGACCGGCTGCGGCCCGCTTGCACTGACGTTGGCGTGTCCTTCCACTTGCTCGCCGCTCCACGGATAGAGCTTGTAGGTGCCGCCACTGCGCGCCGCAAACTCCCACTCATCTTCGGTCGGCAGCCGGTAATTAACACCGTCGCGCTGTGTGCGCCACGCGGCGAAAGCCTGCGCGTCGCCCAAGGAGACGTTGGTCACGGGCCACCGCTCCTCGCCAACCGGCGGCTGGTCGTGCACCCAGTGCGGGGGCGCGGCGTGCTTGGTCTGGCGCACGAACTCGGCGTACTCGGCATTGGTCACTTCGGTCTTGTCCATGTAGAACGCCTTGACCGTGACCCCGTGTGCCGGGTACTGGTTTGTCTCGCTCAGGTTCGTCGGCGACACGTCGCTGCGCCCCATTTGAAACGTCCCGCCGGAGAGCGCCACCATGTCGGCTTTCACGATTTTCACGCCTTCCGTCTCTGCTTTTTTAGGCCTTTCAGGCTCGGGCGGATTAATTATCCCGTTGAGCCGTGCGGCCAAAGCAGGATCGAGTTTGTTGAGGATGGTGTACTCCTCGCCGGCCGCAGCATTGTTCCCGGTCACGGCGTAAATGCGTCCCAAGCTGTAATGTGCCTCTGTGAAGTCCGGCCTGAGCTTGATCGACTGCCGGAATGAATCCCCTGCTTCCTCGTAACGGCCCATGTTTTGATAAACCAGGCCCAGATTATAGTAAGCCGTCTCAGCAAAGTCGGATTTCAAACTGACGGCTTGGCGGTAGGCCTCAGCCGCATCTGGATACTTCCCCTGGTTGTAGTACACCACGCCCTCGTTGTAATACACCACGGCAGCATCCGATTTGAGTTGCAGGGATCGCTTGAAGGCCGCCAAGGCTTCACTGTACGCACCCAACTCATTGTGCGCTACGCCTAGATTGTTCAGCGCCACAGCGTCCTGCGGATTGAGCCGCACGGACTCTCCGTAATCCTCGACCGCCTCCTTATGCTGACCTAACTCGCTGTGCGCATCGCCTAGATGGAACTGCGCCAAGGCCAGCATGGTCCGTCGTGGGTTCAGGCTCACGACCTGTTTGAAGTACTTGACTGCGTCCTCGTAGCGGGACTGCTTATAACTCACCAAGCCCAATCTGTATAGCTCATCAACCTGCCCGCGTTGCGCAGCTGTCGGGGTCTCTTCCGGCTTGGGGCTGCGGACGGCTTCTTCAGGCGCGGGCGGGCGCGCGCGGCGCGGGCGGATGCTGGGCGACTCCTGCCGGCCACCGTTCTGCGCGCCGGCCGGCGGCGACTGAGTCTGGGCGACGACGGCCGCGACACATAGGGCGACGAGCGCGGCGAACATAGGGATGCACCTGCGAGTGTGGCTAGTTGACATGATGTTTTTCTTGATACGAACCAGAAGCTCTAAGGCATCACGAAGCCGGGCGCACAAGGCGGAAGCCGAGCGACAGGTGCTTGGTGTCAGGGGGCGCGGCCTTGCGTCTCGTCGCGGTGATCGCCCCTTCGCCGCTCGCCTTGCTCGCATAGGCCCCGCCGCGGGTGATGATCGCGTTCGGGTCCGCCAGGTCGGCCGCGCTGTTGCCAGAGTAGATAGAGTTCTTCGACGCAGTCCACTCCCATGCATTGCCGATCAGGTCAAGCACACCTCCGCCCGCCGCCCCTTGCGCATACGAACCGACAGGTTTCAGACTGTCACTGCCGACGTTCGCCAGCCCCTCACGCCACTGCTCGCCCCACGGGTAAAGTTTGTAGGTGCCGCGGTTGCGCGCCGCGTACTCCCACTCATCTTCCGTCGGCAAGCGGTACGGCACGCCGTCGCGCTGCGAGCGCCAGGCGGCGAATGCCTGCGCGTCGTCGTAAGAGACATTCGTCACCGGCCATTGCTCTTGCCCGGCGGGTGGCTGCCCGTTCACCCAGTGCGGCGGCGTGGCGTGCTTGGTGTCGCGCACGAACTGTGCGTACTGGGCGTTGGTCACTTCGGTCTTGTCCATGTAGAAAGAGGACACGGTGACGTTGTGGGCCGGATACTGATTAACATCATCGGGATTGTTGAGCGACACGTCGCTGCGCCCCATCTTGAATGTGCCGCCGGGGATCGAGGCCATCTCGGCCTTCGCCGCGTCCGGCTTGGAGGTCTCCGCCGACGCGGGGTTCGACGAGCCTCTGAGCCAGACGAACACGGACGCGCCGCCCGCACCGAGCAGAAAGATGAAGAGGACGACCGCTCCGCCAACCGCTAACCGAAACGATGGGTTCTGCGCCGCGACGAAATTGTTGGCGGAGTGGTAAAAAGACGACAGACTCATTTGCCAGGGAGGTTGTTGCTGCCCGCTGGCAGAGTAGTCGCTGTCGGTGGACGCCTGGTTGGTTGCGGGCGCAGATTGTTGTTGCGTCACCCGACCGAAGGCGTCGAGCCGCGTGTTGCCGTGATCTGTCGCGGCCGCAGGTTGTTGTTGCGTCGCCCCGGCCGTTGGAATCGGCGGTACTTGGCCGACCTGTGGCGGCGACTTAATAGGCTCAACTGCGACGCGCGCCGCAGCTTCACGCGGGCCGTCCGCCGGCGGCTCAACCGCAGGCGGCGCAGGAGGTGTACTCTCCCGGCGAGCGCGCTCCTCGGCGGCAAGGCGCACATCTTCCGCCTCGCGGCGGCGCTGCGCCCTAGTCTCAGCTTGCGCCTCGCGACGGCGCTGTGCCTTGGCCTCAGACTGCGCTTCGGCCTCGGATTGTGTCTTGGCCTCGGCCTGCGCCTCGCGGCGGCGCTGTGCCCTAGCCTCAGCCTGCGCCTCGCGGCTGCGTTGCGCCTTGGCCTCAGCTTGCGCCGCAGCCATTCTGGCAGCTTCCGCTCTCGCTGCTTCTTCGCGCGTTGCCTCTGCCTCCGCGGCACGGTCGGGCTGTGCTTCGAGTCGTTGCATGTCCGCAACCGCTTGCTCCATGACATCGCGGAGCCCGCCGGGACTTTCCTCCACGCGGTCACCGCCCGCGCCCGACGGCAGTTCAACGAGCGTCAGGGCCTGCGGATCGGCCGTGACCGGTGGGCTGTACGTTACCACCTGCGGTTGGGCGACAGCCGCGCGTAACTCGCCTATGAACTCTTCCAACGAATCGGGCCGATGGTCAGGATTCTTCTCTATGGCGTGGTGGAGCGCAGCCTCAACCTGCGGCGGCACGTTTACCCCTATGATGGAGAACGATGGCGGCTGGCCCGTCAGATGTTTTCTCATGATCGCGGGCAGCGACGACCCACTGAAGGGGACATTACCCGCAAGCATCTGATAGAGGATAACCCCCAAACTGTAGATGTCGGCGCGCTGATCGGGTTCCTCCTCCGACCACTGCTCGGGGGCCATGTAATAAGGCGAGCCGATGATGCCTGCGGTCTGGGCGACGACGAAGGAGCCGAGTAAGTCGCTGGACTTAATCTTGGCCAAACCGAAGTCGAGTACCTTGACGCCCTCATCCAGCGGCACGCCATCGCGGATCATGATATTCAGCGGCTTCAGATCGCGATGCACGACGCCGCGTCGGTGTGCGGCCCCGACCCCCGCCGCGATGGCTTCCATGATCTCCACTGCGCGCTCCAGCGGCAACTTTCCTTTCTCGATGATGAGATCATGGAGCGATTGGCCTTTGATGAACTCCATGACTAGATACGGCGTCGTCCCATTCACCACGCCGAAGTCCGTGACGGCCACGATGTTCCGGTGGCGGATGGCGGCGGCGGCCATCGCCTCCTGCCGGAAACGTGTGACCATCATCGGATCGTTGCCGACGAGGTGGGGCAGAATCACCTTGACGGCGTGTTCCGTTTTTAGGAAGACGTGGCGGGCTTTGTACACCGCACCCATGCCACCTTGGCCGAGCCGCCGCTCAAGCTGATAGCGGCTATCAAGCAGGGGCGCGACCCCGATGGTAGATGTTAGGGGGGCGTTGTCAACGGCGCACCGCTCAGTCTCGTCGGGGAAACAACGCTGGCAACTGGTACACTCTTTCATCGGTTAGTTTAGAGAATTCTAAGACAGCCATTCCGAAACAAGCGACCTGGCATGAGGGCGGACGGAACTGTAATGGGCCAAAGACGATTGACCGGTGTCAAAGTATGTGCGGCGACATCCGCGCAACGGCTAATTAGGGTTCAGTAAAAGACGGCGCAAAAGAGTTGAGCCAAGCTGGCACTGGGAGCGCATGCGTCTCGCCTGCCATGAGCGCGCCAACGCAAACCACAGTGCGGCATTCCTAATGCATAGTTCTCAACTCAAACCGTATCAGTTGCTCAGGCATAAGCAGCGGCCAGCTCAGCGAGAGGCAAGCGACTGGACTAACTGCTGGGAATATAAACAATTTTAGGCTTGATAAGCAAGACGGCCGCGCAACTGTCCCCGCGGATGGCAGCCGGCGCACACTAAAACAGCCGCGCCGGTTATGATCTCGGCGGTAATTTTCTGCCGTGGCCGCACAAATCTTTTGCGCGCCAGAGGTGCGCCGGACAACGCAGGCAAGTCGGGTTTCAACTTGCCAGCGCTGCCCATTCATTTGGCGGTGACGGTGGTCGCGGTGTTGAGTGCGCGGTTGGCGACGTAAATGCCGGCAGAGTGTGAGCCGACGAGGATGCGATTCGGGTCGTGCTGATCGAAGGCGAGCGCCCAGACGCGCCGGCTCGGCAGTTCGGGATCGATCCGCTTCCACGTCATGCCGGCGTCGGTCGAGTGGAAGACGCCGTTCCCTTCCTCGCGCTCGTAGGCGCTGCCGACGAACATCTCGTCAGTGTTGGTCGGATTGATCAGGATCGCGGTGTAGCTGCCGTAAGGCAGGTTGCCGCCGCGCCGCTGCCAACGCTCGCCGCCATCGTGCGAGAGGAGCAGTTGTTGCGTCGTGCCGACGTAGATGTAGGCGGGACGTTGCGGGTCTTGCACGATCACGTTGATGGGCGCGGCCGGTGTGATCCCCACAACTTGCTCCCACGTCTGCCCGGCGTCGCGCGAGACGAGCACGCCCGACTTCGATGTGCCGACCCAGATGGTTTGCGGCATCTGCGTGGAGGTCGAGACGCAGAGCGTGCGCGCGTCAAGGCCTGCGCCGAAAGGCAGTTTCGTCCAACCCTTCACGGGATCGGCGCTGCGATAGAGGCCGTTGTTCGTCGCGGCAAGCACGACCGGCTCCGTCCCTTCGTCCATGTAGGCGAGTGCGTTGATCGTCTCGGTGAGACCGATGGGCGCGGTCTGCATACCTTGCGAGAGGCCGAGCGTCTGCTTGCCGCCGCCGAGACCGAGTGCGATGAGCGTCGTTTCGTCGAGCGTGCCCGTCACGGGCAGTTGCTTGTCGGTTTGCAACTTGCGGAGTGCAGCGACCGTGCGCGGCCCCGCGACGCCGTCGGGCGTGCCCACATCGTAGCCCGCAACTGCGAGCGCCGCTTGCGCTGCTTTCATCTGCGCAGGCTCGCTGCTGTCGGTGCTGGGCACGGGCGGCGCGGTCGGTTGCGCATTCGTCGCGGCCGTCGTTGTCGCACGTCGCGCAGCCGCGCGCCTGCGTGCAGCAACGGTTGTAGCGCGTCTTCTGGTCGGCTTCGCCTTCGGTGCGTCTACGCTGGGCGCGCCGATGGGTGCCCACGATGTGCCGCGATCAGTCGAGCGGTACAGACCCAGATTCGTGCCGAGATAGATGATGTTGGCGTCGCGCCGGTCTTGCAGCATCGCATAGGTGATCAAGCGATCCGGCATGTTGCGCGTCGAGGGCTGCCACGTCTCGCCGCTGTCATTACTGACGAAGAAGAAACCGCCGCCGGTCGCGGTGTTGATGGTCGAGGCATAGACGCGGCCCATCTGCTCGCGGTCGGCCAAGATGAAGTAAGCGCGCCGGCCCGAGTAGCCCTGATTGCTCGGCAGGAATGTCTTGCCGCCGTCGCGCGAGACCATCAAGCCGTAGTTGTTCGTGCCGATGTAGATCGTCTGCGGCGTGTTCGGGTGGACGGCGATGGCGTTGATCTCCAACTTGCGCGAGGTGGTGAGCATCCACGAGTCGCCGCCGTTCAGCGTGCGCCAGAGACCTTCGGTCGTGCCGGCATAGATGGCGTTCGGTTGCGCGGGGTTTTGCAGGATGTCGCGCGTGCGGCGCGATTGCGACGGGATGCCCTGTACCTTGCGAAAGAGCGCGCCCGCGTTCTTCGACTCGTAGATGCCGCTGCACGCGGACATAAACAGGTGATCGGGATTACGCTGATCGATCTCGATGGCGAACACGTCCGAATCGTCAATGATGCCGTCCTTGACCGGCTTCCACGTTTGCCCGCCGTCCTCAGTCTTCCACGGCAAATGCCACGTGCCCGCGTAGATGTGGGCCGGGTTGCGCGGATCGATGCCGACGGACTCTACGTCGCGAATTTCCGCGTAGGCGGCGGTGGGTAACTGTTCCCAGGTGTCGCCTGCGTCCTGCGAACGGAAGACGCCGTGGTGCGTACCGGCGACGAGTATATTCGGGTCAGACCGCGCTTGCATGAGCGCGAAGACGGATTCGGTTTTTAACTCGACGGCCTCGCGCCACGTCTGCCCGCCATCGGTCGTCTTAAAGAAGCCGCCCGGCTCTTTGTGTCTGTGCGCGGCGGCGTAGAGCGTGTTCGAGTCGCGCGGATCAGCAATCAGGTTATCAATATAAAGACCCGGATGATTAAAGCTGACCACACGTGTCCAGTGGGCCGCGCCGTCGCGCGAGGTGTAAATCTGGCCGTCAATCGTGCCGAAGAAGAGGTGCTGCGGGTCGCGCGGATCGATGGCGAGCGAGCGCACGTCGCCGCCCATGGGGCCGGTGATCGCCCAATCAACAGGCTGCGCAGCGGCGTCCGTAGTCCT
>JBBRYU010000119.1:0-12593 GCA_038237345.1 Pyrinomonadales bacterium | reverse complement strand
TGGCGGGAGTAACGACACGGCTGTCGCAGCCACGGTCAACGGCAAGAACATCACGCTGCGCGAAGTGGATACGATCCTTAACCAACAGGCTAAGGCACAGCAGACGGAGACTGCGCGGATGTCGCCGCTCGAACTGGCCTCGGGCCGGTTGCAAGTTTTGGAGGATCTGATCAAGCAGGAAGTGCTCTTCCAGCGCGCTGAGAAAGAGAACCTGTTGCCGTCCGATGAAGAGGTCACGCAGACCATCGAGACGCAGAAGCAACAGAACGGCATGACCCAAGACCAGTACCAGCAGATGCTCAAGGAGACCGGGCAGAGTGAACAGGAGTTGCGTGGCATCGCGCGCAAGCAGTTGGCGATCAACAAACTGCTGGAGCGCACGGGCAGCAAGGTCGGCACGCCGAGCGAAAAGGAAGTCTCGGACTTCTACGACAACAACCGCGCGCGTTATGTCAGTGCGCGCGGTGTGGGGCTGGCCGCCATCATCGTCGATCCGGACGATAACGGCGCGACCAACGACGCGAAGGGCGACACCGAGGCGAAGAATAAGATCGATATCATCTACCAGCGGCTGAAGAGCGGCGCGGATTTCGCCACCGTCGCCCGCGAGCAGAGCGAAGACGCCCAGTCGGTGCGCAACGGCGGCGACATAGGCTTCTTCGGCGAGGATGAATTGAAGCAGGCCAAATTCCCGGCCGACTTGATCGCGAAGTTCTTCGGGTCGATGCAGAATGGCGATGTCACTGCGCCAGTCAAAAGCTCGGACGGGCGTTGGGAGGTTTTCAAACTGACGGCGAAGCGTCTCCAAACAGAGAATCTGACGCTCGACACGCAGGAAGTGCGCAAGGACATCACCGACACGATCAACAATCAGCGCAAGCAGTTGATGAATGCCGCGCTGCTCACCGTGGCGATGAGCGAATCGAAGGTTGAGAACAAACTGGCGCAGGACATGATGGCCAACGCCAGCACCCTGAGCAGTCTGCGCCCGGCCGGGTCAGCCACACCGCCGCCGGCTGCGACCGCCAGTCCGGCCGCCTCCGCCGCGCCTGCCGCGACGGGCAGCCCTGCGGCTAAAGCAACGAGCAGCCCCACGCCCCGAACGACGCCGGCTGCGAAGGCAACGGCCACGCCCGCGACAAGGGCGACGCCGGCAGGCAATAGCAATAAGTAGTTCTTCGTCGGGCAGCGTTGGCGCGCCGGACGCGCGGTTGCCAACAGTAATTAAAACGATGGGCGCAGGCGCGGCACTTGAGTTCGCGCGCCTGCGCCCGCTTCGTGTGTTGCACTGAATCTTATTCCGCTTATGTTGTTTCGGCTCTCAGACGTTTACAAGGCTTACAGCGCGCAGGATGTGCTGCGTGGGACGTCGTTGCAGATCAATCCGGGCGAGCACGTCGGACTGGTCGGACGCAACGGCGCGGGCAAGACGACGCTCTTCCGTCTGATCAGCGGCGAAGAGACGGCGGATGAGGGCGACGTGGTGCGGGCGCGCGGCATGCGGCTGGGGCTGCTCGCGCAGCACGTACATTTCGAGCCGGGCGTGACCGTGCACGAAGCCGCGCTCGCCGCCTTCGGCCGCCTGCAACAAATCGAGCACGAGATGCACGAGCTTGAGCATCGCATGGCCGAAGCGCCCGATGATCTGAACGCGGTGCTTGAGCGCTACAGCGATCTACAACACGAGTTCGAGCGCGCGGGCGGCTTCGAGTATGCGGCCCGCGCCGAGGCAATCCTGCAAGGCTTGGGCTTCGAGCGCGAGCTGTGGCCGCTGGCAGTCGAGAAACTTTCCGGCGGGCAACAGAACCGGCTTGGTCTCGCGCGGCTGCTCTTAGCTGAACCGGACGTGCTGCTGCTCGACGAGCCGACCAATCATCTCGATGTCGCCGGTGTCGAATGGCTCGAAGAGTTTCTGGCCGCCTACACATCGGCTTATGTGATCATCTCGCACGACCGTTATTTTCTCGACCGCACCTGCCGCCGCATCGTCGAGATCGAGAACGGCCGCGCCGTCAGCTACACCGGCAACTATTCGGCCTTCCTCGTCGAGCGCGATGAGCGGCGCGAAGCGCAACGGCGCGCTTACGAGAACCAACAACAACTCATCGCCAAGACCGAAGATTTCATCCGCCGCAATCTGGCCGGGCAGAAGACGAAGCAGGCGAAGTCGCGGCGCAAGATGCTCGAAAAACTTGATCGCGTCGAAGCTGTGCGCGTCGATCAGTCGGCGGGAAATTTTCAAATGAAAGGCGTTGAGCGCACGGGCAATCAGGCGCTCATCGTGAAAGACCTCGCGGTCGGTTATCCCGACAAGACGCTGGCGCGCGACATCACCTTCACGCTCTCACGCGGTGAGGCGCTCGGTATCATCGGCCCGAACGGTTCGGGCAAGACGACGTTCATCAAGACGCTGTTGAATAAACTCGTGCCCATCGCGGGCGAGGCGCGTTGGGGCACGAAGGTGCAGGTCGGCTACTACGCGCAGCAGTTGGACGACCTCGATGACCGCAACGAGATCATCATGGAACTGCGCCGCGTCGCGCCCTCAACGGTGACGGCGGGCGAGTTACGCAATTTCCTCGCGCAATTTCTCTTCACCGGCGACGATGTGTACAAGCACGTCATCGATCTCTCTGGCGGCGAGAAGGGGCGGCTCGCGCTCGCGAAGTTGATCTACTCGCGCGTCAACGTGCTGGTGCTGGACGAGCCGACGAATCATCTCGACATCGCTTCGCGCGAGGCGCTCGAAGAGGCGCTCGGCGCATACGACGGCACGATCATCACCATCAGCCACGACCGCTACTTCCTCGACCGCATGGCCACGCAAATCCTCGCCCTCGACGGGCAGGGCAACGCAGAGCATTACGACGGCGACTACACCGAGTACCACGACTGGAAGGCGGCGCAACGCACCCAAGCGACGGCCCGCAAAGCGGAGCAGGAGCGACAGGCACCCACGCCCGCGCCGCAACCGGAGCAGGCGCACAAACAGAAAACGACGAAGGACAAGGGTAAGCAGAAAGCGGCGGCGCGCTCACCGGAGTTGATCGAGCAAGAGATCGCCGCCGCCGAGCAGCGTCTCGCCGCGCTCTCCACAGAGCTATCCCGCCCCGAAGCGGCTCGCGACGCGGCACGTGTCCGTGTGCTCAACGACGAATACAGGCAAGCAGACGAACGCCTAAGCGCACTCTACGGCGAGTGGGAACAGACTGCTACGAAAACAGGCTGAGCACGACGCGAACGGAAGGACAGTCGTAGCTGAGCGTGCCTGCCGTGCGATCTATGGATTTAGGGTATGACCCGCGGATCGAAGAAATCAATCATAAAAGTATATGCCTCGTTCCCATAATCCTGCATGGGAAATCCATCTCCATCAAGGAGCGGGGTGTTGCCGTCACTACTGGAAATCTGCCAACCATGAATGCGAAAGCCGGCATTGTGCGCCCGCCTGTGTCTATTGGGGCGATGGCGTTTCAGGCTAGCCTCACGTGGCAAGGCCTTATCGCTCTCAACATACATGGTGCGTAGCGTGCCACTCAGAAAATTACCTTTGATCAATATTTCTGGTGGGGTGCTGAAGGGCGGTGGGTCTGCGGGATTAGTGATTGACTCGCGCAACCAAATTCGCAGCCGCGGGTCTACCCCCGCGTAGAAAGTGTAGCGATAATAAGTAAACTCTTCCAACAATTCCGTCACGATCTGCACCATGGCCATGCGGCCATACTGCTGAGCCGCGACGGTCGAGGCGATATGAATTTTCGGCCGTGGCCCCGATTGATCGGATTGGGGCGAAAGTTCATGTTTGGCTTCTAACAAGAAAGAGCCGCCGAGGACGCCGACTGGTGGAATGTGATCCGTGCGGATAACCGGCCCCCTGGGTTCGCATCCCGATACAGCTTTCCCCTGGTTGCCCGCACGTTCCTGCGCGCCCACTAGAGAAGGCATAAATGGTATGGTGACAAGCCCGGCGGCAATTGATTTCGCAAAGTCGCGGCGGGAATGCTTCGTCGTGCCTGATGAGTTCTTTTTCATATCTGCTCTCCTTTGGGTTGAGGCCAGCAAGGAATTACTGTGGCGTAATGGGTGCTTGGCCTGATTGTTTGAGGTAGAACTGCAAATCCGCTCTCGCAAGATAGCCCGCAAAGGCGTCCGCGCCCCACTGCTCCCGGAGGGCAATAAATAATTCATTTGCGCGGGTCAAATGTTTACGTGCTGTCTCTTGATCTTTCATGCGCTGGCTGGCGTAGCCAGCGATCACGTGCGCGCGGGCCTCGGATTCTTGTTGATTAGCATGTGCGAAACGTTCGATTGCTTGGTGCGCGGTAGCCAGTGCGTCGGGAGCGGCGTTGGTTGCGAGTAAAGCTTCAGCTAACGTAAGCAGCGCAATGGATAGAACACGCGGATCACTTTGTTGCATCGCCAGATCAACAGCTTCCCTGCACGTTCGAATTCCTTGCTGCCCCGCACCGGATAAAGCCTGTGCCAAGCCGAGCGTGTATTTGGCCTCAATGCCAGTCCGTTTAATCTGTGTGCCGGCCAATAAGAGGGCCTGTCCCGCCTCGAGTCTGGCTGCGGAAAAGTGCCGCTCGCTAAGTGCCATCTGAGCATAGATCAAATGGCTCCTCGCCAGCAGTACCTGTTTGTATTCGCTGTCGAGATGGGCAGCTACAGACGGAACGTCGTTGAGTAGTTCACGTGCTGGTTCATAATGGCCTAGCCGCCACAACATATCGCTGCGGTCGAGCAGGCAATATCCTAGTTCTAATTGGCTGTTGAGCGATCTGCTGATGGTATAACTTGCTTCAAAGTGATGAAGTGCCTCTGGGTATATTTCTTGGTCGGCAAGTAAGCTGCCGATTAATAAGTGTGAGCGAGCTAACTGTGATGGATCGTTAACCTGTTCGGCTAACTGAAGTTGCTGATTGAATTCTTGCAGGGCCGCAGCACGATCACCATTCTGGAGTTTGGCGCGGGCACGTAGGAGGCGCGCTTCAGCTATCTCCTTGCCGTAACCGCCCTGCTGGAAAAAGGCGAGCGCCTGCTCAATGTAGCCTAAACCTTCGTCTATATTCTTTTCCTGCTGGATAAATAACCTACCAAGCGCCAGGAGCGCCAGCGCTTTGTTGCGCTGCCCCTTAGCACGCTGTGCGAATTCAAGCGCCCGGCGGAATGACTGTTCAGCCTCTGCATACTCCCGCCGCACATAGAAAGTCCTACCGAGATCAATGAGTCCCAACGTAGCCAGATTCTCAATGCCCTCCCGCTCCGCCAAATCCATGGCTTCGGTCGCCTGCTGTTTCGCCTGTGTCGTGTTGCCTTCGGTGTAAGAGCTGATGCTCAACTGCAATAGGACGTTAATGTGTTGATCCTGATTACTAGTCACCTGCGTCATGGCCAGCGCCTGTTGCAATTGCGCATGGGCCTCCGCGATCTGCCCCAGCTTGTTGTAGAGCAGCCCGCGCTGGTAAAGGACTTCCGCTACGCCTTCGAAGTTGCTCAGCGAGCGGTAGAGCTTTTCGGCTTGCTCGAATTGGGCGAGGGCACTCGCCAATTCTTGCTTTCGCCCATGCAGGATACCAAGGTGGAGGAAAGCGGCGGCGGCTTGCGGGTCGCGTGTTGTCGCCTGCACGTAACTCTCTATGGCTTGCTCGATCTGTTCGTTCTTCTCGTAGGCGCGGCCGAGATCGACGTAGGCATAAGACTGTTCCGGCTGCGGCGCTTGCCGGACGATCTCGTTGTAATTTTCGATGGCGCGCGGGAAATTGCGCAGCACCGTGTTGGTGATAGCCTCCAGATAGAGGGCTTGCGTGCCGGGCAGAACAGCCGGATCGGGGACGAGGGATTTCACGGTCAGAAGCTCGTCCTTCGCCTTGTCCGAATAGTCCAACTCGGCCCACGCTTCGGCGAGGCGCGCGTGTGCCAGCGCGAACTGCGCATCGGCGGCGACAGCGTTTTCCAGCGCCTTGCTCGCCGTGTTGTAAGTACCATCGCGCAGAGCGGTCTCGCCCGTCTGATACCAGCGTAGCGCTTCGGGCGTGGGCGTGTGCGGCGTGGTGCGCAGCAGCCAACGGACGCCGAACCAAGCGCTGCCGAGAGTGAGCAACAAGAGGATGAGGAAGACCGGGCTGAAGCGCGGCTGGCGCAACGTGGCTGAGAGCGTGCCGCGCGCTCTGCTGAAGGGCGTGTCAGCGGCATTAATCTGCTGCGTCGGCATCTGGCTCGCGCCCTGCTTGAGGTGGCGCATGACGGCGCGCAGGTCGGCGCTTAAGTCAGCGGCCGTCTGCTGCCGCGCCTCCGGTTTTTTGGCCAGTCCCTTGAGAATGATTTGATCAAGCTCAGGGGGCACGTGCGGATTGATTTGCGAAGGTGGCGGCGGATCGACGTGCAGGACGGCGGCGCAAATCTCAATGACGTTCGTGCCGATGAAGGCGGGGCGGCCCGTCACGCACTCGTACAGCACGGCGGCCAGGGCGAACAGATCGCTGCGCCCATCGACGGGCATACCGCCCGCCTGTTCCGGCGACAGATAGAGCGGTGTGCCGACCACCACACCACTACTCGTCCGCGTGGCCAGCAATGTTTGCGCTTCCTGATCGGCCGCCACGCCCGCCGGCGGGTCCAGCAACTTGGCCAGACCGAAGTCGAGTATCTTCACCCGGCCACGGTCGTCCAACATGATATTCGCGGGCTTGATGTCTCGGTGGATGATGCCGTGTTGGTGCGCTTCCGCAAGTGCGTCGGCTACGTCCGCCCCGATGTTGAGCGTGCGCGCGATGGTCAAGCCGTCGGTCTGGAGTATCTTCCCTAAGTCCCGCCCGGCGATTAACTCCATCACGATGTAAGGCTGGCCGGGGGCGGTTTCGCCGTAATCATAGACGGCCGCGATGTGCGGATGATTGAGCGCGGAGAGGGCCCGCGCCTCGCGCAGGAACCGCGCTTGATAAGGGTGCTCGTTGGGATGGACGTTGGCGAACTTGATGGCGACGCGCCGACTGAGGAGCGTGTCTTCGGCCACAAACACCTCGCCCATGCCACCTTCGCCGAGGCGGGCGAGAATGCGGTAGTGAGAGATGGTCTGCCCGATCATGAGGCCCGGCCTTTCGTCGTTGTGCGCGCGGAGAATAGGTGTTGCAATTGCCGGGCGATTCTAACTTCATCCGCCGGCCCGCGCTAGCGTTTCATTACGCGGCTTCAGCGGCCGGTGGGAACACGACGCAGTAATTCTTCCAGACTTGGAATCGTGTCCCAAGAGGCTTGCTCGACGTGTGTGAGCAGCGCGGCGAAGCGCGGGTCTGTGCGGAGCGGGGCGAAGCGCGGGTCGATGCGCATGAAGATCATGCCGGGCTGGCGATCTTTGTAGGCTTGATAGAGCGCGGCGAGCGCGCGTTCGCGCTCATTGAGACCGGTGTAGACGAGTGCGACGAAGTAGGGCGAGACGTAGCTGTCGGCGCGCGGCGTTTGCAGCCGGTCGAGTATCTTGCGCGCGTCGGCCGTTTTGCCGGCGACGGCGTAAGCGTGGCCGAGCGCGGCGTGCGTTTCGGCGTCGTCGCCCATCAGCGCGCCGGCCCGTTGCAGTTCGGCGATGGCATCAACGCGGCGTGCGGGCTGCTGCTCGTAGATGTAGCCGAGATAGAGGTGCGCCACGCCGAAGGTCTGATCGACTTCGAGCGCTTTGTTCACCTCGCGCCGCGCCTCTTCATAATGTTCAGGGCCGGAGTAGAAAAGGTAGAGACCAGAGTTGGCGTTGATGATGAGCGAGAGCGGGTCAAGCTCTTGCGCGCGTCTGATCTCGCCGAGCGCGGCGGGGAAGCGGTTCATCTGCACCAGACATGATGCGTACCACTGATGCGCTGTCGCGTAGTTAGGATTGAGCGCAATCGCGCGCCGATACTTTTGCTCGGCATCCGCCCAGCGCCAGTCGTAGGCCATCTCGACGAAGGCCAATGAGGTCAAGCCTTCGGCCAGTTGCGGATCAAGCTCAAGCGCGCGTGTGGCCGCGGCCTTCGCCTTCGGCATCGCGTCGCGCGGCGGCAGGATGCTGTGGTCGCTCAACAGGGCATAGCAGTCGGCGATACCGGCGTAGGCGAGCGCGTAATTCGGATCGTGGCGGATGGCTTCGTTGAAAGCCTCAATCGCTTTGCGGAAGCCCTCTTCGTTGCGCCGATTCCAGAAGTAACGCCCGCGCAGATACGCTTGATAGGCGGCCGTGTCTTCCGTATAGCGTTTCGGCGCAGTAATGGCTTGCGGCGCATTCGTGCCGGGCCGCAGACGCTGTTGCAGCCGTTCGTTGACCGCCCGCGCGATCTCTTCCTGCACCGCGAGCAAGTCCGCCATGCGGCGCGTGTAATGCTCGCCCCAGATGTGTGTGCTGTCGCGCGCGTCGATCAACTCGACGCTGACGGAGAGCGCGTCGTCGTGCGCCTCGACGCTGCCCGTCAGCACCGCGCCCACGCCCAACTCGCGCCCGATCTGCTGCGGCTCGACCTGCCGCCCCTCATAACGAAACACGGCGTTGCGAGACATCACTTTGATCGGGAGCAACTGCGACAGGCTATTGATCAAACTCTCCGTGATGCCGTCTGAGAGATACTTCGTGTCGGGATTACTATCCGCATTAGTGAACGGCAGCACGGCCAGAGCATTGAGCGCGCCCGTATCGCGGCGCAGATAAACGAACGCGCCGAGCGCACACACGGCCGCGAGCATGATCGCTATGAGCACCGGCCACACGCGTGTACGCTGTCGCCGCCGCTTCATCGTCCGCCGGGCGGAGGCATTGCTTTGCGCCGGCACGACGGTCGGCCACTCCGACGGCATGATGACCTCGGCGGCGGCGTCGCCTAACTCGGCCGCGACGGCTTCTAGGTCGGCTTGCATCTCCGCCGCTGTCTGATAGCGTTCGGTCGGGTCTTTGGCCAAAGCCTTGAGCGTGACTTGATCAAGCTCCGGCGGGATGTGCGGATTGAAATCAGAGGGCGGCGGCGGATCGACATGAAGCACTTGCGCGCCGATTTCGATCACGCTGCCACCGGCAAAGGCGGGCCGGCGGGTGATGCATTCGTAGAGCAACGCGCCGAGCGCGAAGATGTCGCTGCGCGCATCCACGGGCGCGGACTTCGCCTGTTCGGGCGAGAGATAATGCGGCGTGCCGACGATCATGCCGGGGCTGGTCAGCGCATCCACGTGCAGCGTCGAAGTATCCGTGTGCGGTTTGAAGTTGTCCAACTGTTTCGACAGGCCGAAGTCGAGCACCTTCACTTGCGCGGCATCGTTGATGCGCACGTTCGACGGCTTCACGTCGCGATGCACGATGCCGTGCCTGTGTGCGGCGGCGAGCGCGCCGGCCACCGCCGCGATGATGCGCACCGCCGCGCCAAGCGTGAGCGTGCCGCCGCGCAGCAGATCGCTCAGGTCTTGCCCGCCGACCAATTCCATCACGATGAAGGGATCGCCTTCGTCCGTCTCGCCGAAATCGTGGACGGTGGCAATGTGCGGATGGTTGAGCGCGGAGATGGCCCGCGCTTCGTGCAGGAAGCGTGCGCGGAATGCCTGTCTGTCCGCGCCCTGACCGGGAAACTTGAGCGCGACGAGCCGCCCCAGGCGCGTGTCCTCGGCCTTATAGACGACGCCCATCCCACCCGCGCCGAGTCTGGCGAGAAGGCGATAATGACCGATGACCTGACCCTCGAACATGTCTGTGGTAGCGCGCACGGGGCGCACGCTCAGCAGAGGAGGCGCAGCCGAAACTGCGTTAGCCGGAGCAGTTAAAAAGCGTGCCGGCGCGGCCCGCCAGCGCATTGTAGGCGGATTATAGACGCAAACGAAGGGGCGCGCCAATAACGGTTTGGGCCGCTGATGGGCGCGAGCGTTGGCGCGGGCAGATTAACTTTCAGAGGCCGAACTGGCGCAGGTGATGATCCATATGCAGGTAGCCCCAGCGCGACCACTCCTGCTCGGACATCGCACCGAAGATCGGGTGCAGCGGAAACTGAAAATCCTTCTGCGCGCGTGTGAACCGCTCGATCAGCGTCGCAAGCGCCTGCACGTCACGCGCGAACTCGATGGGCTGCGTCCCGCCAAACTCCTGATCAACTTCCGGTCGCGTCTTGACTCCCTTCGGCCACGGCAGCGGCGCTTGCAGCGCGAGCCATTTCACCACGGTGCGGTTGAGCAGCTTAGGGGTGGGCCGCTCGCCGGTCTTCTTTTCGCCCATCGTCGTCCGGAAAGCGTCGCTCAAATGACAGACCGCCTGATGCGGCGTCATCCGTCCCCACTGGCGCTGACTGTCGGGCCGGAGCTGCTGCAAGCGTTGCAGGATTTCTGCTTTGTTCGTTTGGTTAAAAAGACTTTTCATGGTTGGGGCTTAACAAATAGTTTCCCAGTGTGATTTAGAGACTTACTTGCGTGCTTTTTAAGCTCGACTGTTTCAGCAGCCATTATACGGTTATGAACAGATACCATCTCCGCTATAGCATCATCTTTTGAACAAAATCTGAACGTAGAAGACGCTAGATAATCCAGTCGTTCCTCGAAAGCTATCCACCTTCGCCCTTCATTCTCGGCAACATAACCAGTGGTATTTGAACCGGCGAAGATGTCCAAAACGTTATCACCAGGGTCGAAGGTTGATTGGTTCTTCGCTATATATACAGGCATTGAGCTACAAGCAATTTATAGACTTACCCCTAGTGATTTGGAACCCTACTTTCCCGCTTGGGAGAAGAAGTGGCACGCCAGTGGAGGGAAAGATATAAACAATCCCAAGGTTCCTCTCAAGTTCGTAGTCAAGCAAGGCCAACTTTACTATAAATAAGATGATGCTATAGCCATTTCGTATCTTGGCGAGCAATAGAGCGGATGTCTTACTTTTCCAACTCTCTGCCTAGTGACTACAAAGTAACACTGTTTTAGCGTCAACCCTCCCTGCTTGACACCTACGCAAGCCGCTTGTTACCTTAGCTTTCCGCTTCCAGAGGTATCGTTTGAAGCGTGTAGTTGTTTGTAGCCTTGTAGGCACGTAGCTCAGGGGTAGAGCACTACCTTGACACGGTAGGGGTCCGCGGTTCAAATCCGCGCGTGCCTACCATTCAATGTTTCGACAAAAGCTCCGGAAGACCTTGGCCGGCTTGAGTAAGACAATGACGCGAACTCGAACGCCGTTTCGATTTTAAGTCAACGCAGTCCGCTTCTAATATGCGGGCGCGCGGCGAAGGCGCTTCTGTCGAATCCGATCTTGATGAGGTTCGTTCCCACGAACGAACGCGAAAATTCAGCATCCGGTTGACGCCGTTTCCGTCCGCGCCGCTCGTTAGGGAGCGTGGGACAGACCTCGTGTGGCATTGTCCGCACGGGTCTTGATCGCTAGTTTTTCAGCGGACGGGAGACGACATGCGATGAGTGAAGTAAACGTACAACTGAAGGACGGGCCGGCGGCGCAAGTGCCGGCGGGCGCGAGCGTCGGCGAAGCTTTGAAACAGCTTGACCGCGACGCCGCGAAGCAGGCGCTTGCCGCGCGGGTCAATGGCCACGAGGTCGATCTCGCGCGCACGCTCGAAGCGGTCGGCGCGAACGGCGATGGCGCGGCGTTTGAGATTGAGCCGGTGCTGCCGCAGACGCGCGCGGGGCTGGAAGTGTTGCGCCATTCGACGGCGCATCTGCTCGCCGCGGCCGTGCTCGATCTCTTTCCCGGCACGAAGCTCGGCATCGGGCCTGCGCTCTTAGATGATCCGCGCTACGGTTTCTTCTACGACGTGATTGCGCCGCGCACGCTGACGGACGAAGACCTGCCCGTGATCGAGAAGCGCATGCGCGACATCGCCAAGCGTAACCAGAGTTACCGGCGCGAAGAGATCACGAAGGCCGAAGCCTTGCGCATCTTCACGGAGCGCGACGAGCCTTTGAAGTGTCAACTTGTTGACGCCAAGGGCGGCGCGATGGTCAGCGTCTATTACATTGACGGCTCGCCGTTCATAGACTTTTGTCTCGGCCCGCACGTGCCGAACACGAACCGGCTGAAAGCGTTCAAGCTGCTCTCGCTCTCCGGCGCGTACTGGATGGGCGATGCCGAGCAACCGCAGATGCAGCGCATCTACGGCACGGCCTTCTTCACGCCCGAAGAACTTGCCGCGTGGCAGCAGCAGCGCGAAGAGGCGGAGCGGCGCGACCACCGGCGTCTGGGGCGCGAGCTTGATCTGTTCTCGATACAGGAGCAGTACGGGCAGGGCTTGATCTTCTGGCATCCGAAAGGCGCGATCATTCGGAAGCAGATGGAAGACTATCTGTATGAAGAGTTGTTCAAGCGCAACTACAGTCTCGTCTATACGCCGCACATCGCGCGCCGCGAGTTGTGGCAGTTGAGCGGGCACGAGCAGAACTACGGCGACTCGATGTTCGCGCCGACGAAATTGGAAGACGCGGAGTTTCGTTTGAAGCCGATGAACTGCCCGTTCCACATCGGCATCTACAAATCGCAGCAGCGCAGCTATCGCGACTTGCCGCAACGTTACGGCGAGATGGGCACGGTCTATCGCGCGGAGTTGTCCGGCACGCTGCACGGCTTGATGCGCGTGCGCGGCTTCACGGTGGACGACGCG
>JBBRYU010000118.1:0-12777 GCA_038237345.1 Pyrinomonadales bacterium | reverse complement strand
GCAACTTGAGCAAGTGGCCGAGTTGCACCGGGGGATGGTGGCGCGCGATCCCGTGTTCTACGGGCACTTGGCCGTGTGGTATCAGCGGCAGGGTGAGGTGCGCGATCACAAGGAAGTGTTCGTCGGCAATCTGTTGACGAGCAGTGTCGCGGGGCATCGCGGCGCGGGCTTCGTGCTGTTGCAGGAGTTGCCGCCGTATCAGGTGGCGCGCGTCGTGGACTTCGTCAAGCGGCAGCGCGGCAACGTGCCGCGTTCGGCGCGCACGGCCGTGACGCGCTACTTGCGCGAGCGCGAGGCACAGCCTGTCTTTTTCGACAAGGCGGCGCTGCGTGCGCGCAAGAGCATGAAGCGGCTCTATGCCGGTCTGCACATCAAGCCGGATGCGCGGGCGGACGCGATCCTCTTCAAGGACACGCCGCCGTCCGACAGCCTCGCCTCCGCATTGAAGCGGCTGGCGAAGTTGGCGACGGCTGCGGAGCAGGCGCAGTTGATCGTCGCGGAGCGCATCCCTTACGTGATCGCGGTCGGCGCGGTGCGGCAGTTGACGCCCGCCGTACTGGTCGCGCTCATTGATGGAATGACGCCGCAGGAGACGATCAATAACCTCAAGTCGCTGAAGGCACGCGGCGCGTTGGCGCACGCGGAGGTGCGTGCGCTCGTGGAAGCGAAGCTGCAACAGGCGACGGGCGCGAGCCGCGTTTCCGCGTACAAGGCGCAGAAGGCGGCGGAGGTCGCGGGCGCGGACGCGGGCGTGAATGCGCAGCTTGAGCGTGTGCTGCACGAGCAGGTCAAGCGGCGCGGCCGGATCACGAAGACGACGGCGCTATTCGTGGACAAGAGCGGCAGCATGACCGAGGCGCTCAAGGTCGGTAAGCAGTGCGCCGCGCTCATCTCCGGTGTGACGGAGGCCGCGCTGTACGTCTATCTCTTCGACACGATGGCGCAGGCGGTCGTGCCCGAAGGCGAGGCGCGCGAGTTGAGCGATTGGGAGCGCGCGTTCCGCCGCTTCGTCGCGGAGGGCGGCACGTCCATCGGCGCGGCGCTCGAAGTGATGCGGCTCAAGCGGCAGACGTGCGAGCAGATCGTCATCGTCACGGACGAGGGCGAGAACGCCGCGCCGTACTTCACACAGGTGTACGCGCGTTACTGCGCCGAACTGAAGGTTGCGCCGCAGGTCGTCATCGTGAAGGTCGGCACGTGCTGCGACCTGATCGAGCGGCAGTTGCAACAGGCGCGCGTCGCCTGCGAGACGTACACCTTCGCGGGCGACTACTACTCGCTCCCGAACCTCGTGCCGCTCCTGAGCCGCCCGTCAAGGCTTGAGTTGCTGCTTGAGATTCTGGACACGCCGTTGCCCGCACGGCAGGGGTGACTGATGAGCGTGGGGTGATGAATGAGTTTGGTTCATCGCCCCGCGCTTGTCAGGCGACGCTGTCATAACGGAGAGGCTGGAAGATGTCTGGTACAGGTTATGTATTTACGCTTCGTGAGTATGGACATCGATCCGACCTCGCACGTATGGGCGGGCATCTTCACTGCTGCTCGCTTCATGCGCGATGAGCTGCCCCAATCAGACCACGAACTCGATCAACTGTGGGCGCTGGCGGATTGGTTCAACGAGCACCTGCCCGCGCCGAACAGATTTGCGCGCAACACGCGGAACAGATATGCCAGTCCCGGCGTCTGCTGGTTTCGCGAGTCAGCGCGCACACATCTGGCCCGCATCTGGGAAATGGTCGCGTTGTTGGAAGATAACGGCGTCTGGATACGAATGCTCAAGACGGATAGACCCGGCTATATCGTCTACGAAGATGATTGGCAGATCGTCGCCGTGCCATTTGGCCGCGCGAGATACTAAACGGACGGTTGCGCTATGACGAATGTACGCGAGTTGATCGACAAGCTGGCGGCAGCCGAAGATGGTTTACGGCACACGCGCTTCATCGCACCGTGCGCGCCGGGCTTGCGTGTGCGCGTGCGTGTGTCGGGCTTAGTCTATGCGTTCCGCCCCGCTCCGCGCCGCTTTGCCGGCTGGGGCATCTTCCAACCGCGCGACGCGCAGACGGCCGCGCTCGTCGCGCCCGCGAGCCGCGCGCAGACTGATGCGTATCTGAAATTGTTCGCGGCGGTGCGGTTGTATCTCGTCGCACGTCTACGCGGTAGCACCTGGCTTGCGTATCCGGTGAACGAAGCAAACGCGCGGCAGCGTGGGCAGCGCGTCGAGCCGGTCGCGGTGCGGCTGGTGGAAGAGGCGCGGCAGTTCGAGCAGATCATCGCGCGCTACGATGGCGCGCTCTGTTGGTTCGACGACGTAGACACACGCGCCGACCCGCGCACGGCCGAACGTCTGCGCGCACAACTGCGCGCGTGCGTGCCGCCGGCCCAACTCAACGTGCCCGGTCTCACGCCGGAGGCTAGCACAGCTTACGCGCACGCCACACGCCGCGCGCCGGAGTTCGCCGGTTATCGTCGCCACGAGGCCGCGCAAGCACGCCTGCGCGCCGCGCTCGCCCTCGGCGGCGGCACGCTCTACGACTATGCGGATCACGGCGACTACTATCAGCTCGACTGGCGCACGCGCGACGGCGAACAGCACACCTCCGCCGTCGCCAAGCACGACCTGACCGTCATGAGCGCCGGCATCTGCCTGTCGGGCCAAGACCGCGACTTCGATCTACAATCACTCGTCGGTGTAGTCGAGCGGCAGTGGGAATAGAAGTATACTGGGCGGGAATGATAGCCAATATGTTATGGCATTCCCGCTATTTGTGGTTTATGGAGAGGAAACGAATATGTACGAAGTGACTGAGCAGTGGCTCGAAAAAATAAATCACAAATTCAGTCAGGAGGGCATAACTTATAAACAGCGACCTTGGCTTGCTTGGATGGAATGGGGAAGGCACACAGGGCTTTCTGTGTCTATGGATGACGATAATGTTAAGAAGATATTTGACTGGTTCGAGGAAAATACCTCAGTTGGTAGTCAATTTATTCGCCCGCTGTTTGTAGGTGCATTTTATTACGATTCGCACTTCTGGCCCGTGTTCATTGAGGTTGTTTTAGGGAGAGAACGGTTTGATGCATTCGAGGCATTAAAGACAATTCCTGATAAAACAAAAACGCGACTGATGGTCGATAATAAGGTCGTCAGTTCTTATGCTGCTCTTTGGGCTGATTGTTTGGACTATGCCTTGGGTGTGGATAGGTGTGCCGGGCGAGGAAGTGCAAATAATTTTGGAGAAGAGCTTATCAGGAGCGGAGATCAGCAACTTAGAGCAACCATTACTTTACTTCATGAGGAACAACCTAATTCAAAAGCTATGGAATCCGCACGTATGACGACTGAAATGTTTCTAAAAGCATTTCTAGTCATTAAAGCGGGATGGGCTGAGAAAGATGTGAAAGATAAGATTGGGCATAACCTAATTAAGGCAGTGGATAGATGTTTGGAAATTGCTCCTCAATTAGAGTTACATGCAATTCGCTCTGAATTAGGCTGCTACCCTGACATCAATGAACGCTATAAGGGAGTTGAGAAGCACCCAGGAGAGTTATGGCAAGGGTACTCATTAGCGCAGTTTACTTCTACCGCTATCATTCGCTCTTTAACAGGACGAGACGTGCGCAAAACGATGGTGCTGCGTTATCAACGCCCTAGTTAGCTTGGAAGGAGAATCTTATGAGTACAGCAAACGTCAAGGAAGAAGCGCGGCGCTTGATTGAAAAGTTGCCGGATGATGTGACGTGGGATGACCTGATGCACGAGATTTACGTGCGACAGGCGATTGAGGCGGGGCTGGCGGATAGCGAGGCGGGGCGCGTCAAGGATGTGGATCAGGTGCGCGCCGAGTTCGGGCTATCGCAGTGAATGTCAATTGGACAGAGACGGCGATCAATCATCTGACGGCGATTCGTGAATACGTCGCGCAAACTTCGCCGGAGTACGGCCGTCGTTTGATTGATCGACTAACGCGCCGCTCCAAACAGATCGCCGCGTTCCCGTTGTCCGGCCGCGTCGTCCCCGAATACGAGATTGATCAAGTGCGTGAAGTGATCGAAGGCTCGTACCGGATCATCTATCACATCAAGCCGGAGCAGATCGACGTGCTGGCCGTGATTCACACTTCACAGCATGATTTACGCAAGTAAGTCATCTCACCGCGAAGCAATCCAGATGATCTGATGCCAGCGCCCGTCAAAAACATCTTTGCCGCAAATAATCGCGGCATCCTGTTGGATGTCGTGGTATTCGTGCTGCAACTGATCTTAATCAGACTGTTGGCGCGCTATTTTATCGAGCTTGTGCGGCGCGCATCGGCCGACGAGGCGTTCGCTAAGATTGCGCTCGGTCTGTTCTTCGCCGGGACTTTCATGCTGCCTGCGGCCGGCGCGGTGTTGAAGCGTTGGCATTATCACCAACGAACTCATTTTCGGAAGCAGTTGGGCGCGCCGCTCGGCGCCGGGTTGGCGGGTTGTCTGTTTCATCCCATCGTTTATTTCGTCGTCTCACTTTGTTTGTCAATGACGGCGGGTGTCATCTTATGCGAACGGGTGTTCGGCGAAGATTTTGGTGATAAGGCCGCGATCTTTTTGTCGCTCATCTTCGGCGTGCTGCTGTTGAGTATCGTGCAGACGTGGTTAGTCTATCGCTATTTTTCACGCCCGCGGAAAGCTCCGGCCGGCGCGTTTTGGCGTGACCCGCGCAGCGAGTTGCTCGGTGATATATGTATCTACTTGAATATGATTCTGTTTCAAATCTTGTGGGGCTTGCTCATCTCCGGCCCGGCTACGAGAGTTGCGGGCGTCGAAGATTTTGCCGGCCGGTTGTTCGTGCTTTGCTTCATCGCCTTGTTGCTCTACTTTCCGCCGCGCATCTTTTATCTGGCGGACGACATCCATCGCCCGGCGGCTTGGGGAACGATGCTGCTCGCTAATGCGCCAACCTTGCTGCGAGTTCTATTCGGCATCAATTTAAGTGTCACCCGTTAAGCTGAAGTTTTATGTCCGTCTTTTTGCACGAACAACTTTATCGCGCAAGCGACGCGATGGCGCGGGCGCGTGTGCTGCCCGTGGCGGTGTGCGGTGCGGGCGCGCTCGGCGCGAACATCGTGGAGAGTCTCGCGCGGCAGGGCTTCACGCGGTTGCGTGTGATTGATCGCGACCGCGTGGAGGAGCGCAACCTATCAACGCAGCCTTACGTGCGCGCGGACGTGGGCGCGCTGAAGGCGCGTATGCTCGGCAACATGATCTATCGCGCGCTTGGCGTTGAAGTGGACGCGCGCACGGATGAGTTGACGACGGCGAACGCAGGCAAGTTGCTTAAGGGCAGCGCGCTCGTGGTTGATGTGTTCGACAACAGCGCGGCGCGGCAAGCCGTGCGGGATTATTGCGCGGGCGCGGGTGTGCCGTGTCTGCACGCGGGGCTGGCGGGCGATTATGCGGAAGTGATCTGGAATGAGGTTTACCGCGTGCCGTCGGCGGCGCAGGATGACGTGTGCGATTATCCGTTGGCGCGCAACCTTGTGCTGTTGACGGTCGCGGTCGTCTGCGAGATGGTCGCGGCGTTCGTCGCCACGGGCGCGCGGCAGAGTTTTACGTTGACGCTGCGCGATCTGGCGGTGCGCCCGTTCGCGTTGGCTTAAGGGCCGGAGCCTCTGCCCCATCTGCCCCTAATCGCAGACCTGCGACCCGCGTTACAATCAGGCATGACAATTTTCAATCTGTGCCTGCTCGGCTATGGCAACGTCGGGCGTGCGCTCGTCGCGTTGCTGCAAGAGAAGGCTGATGAGTTGCGGGCTGAGTACGGCATCGAGTGGCGCATCACGGGCGTGGCGACACGGCGGTTGGGCTGGCTCGGCGCGCCGGAAGGATTTGCGCCGGGCGCGTTGTTGAATGCTGAATTTGGCGCGCAGGCTTCATCGTGCGCAGACGTGCGCACGTGGTTGCGCGCGGCGCGGTGCGACGTGCTGTTTGAGACGACGGGGCTTGCGCCGCACACGGGGCAGCCCGCAATTGACCATATCCGCGCGGCGCTTGAAGCAAACGCGCACGCAATCACGGCGAACAAGGGGCCGGTCGTACACGCTTACGCGGAACTGATGGAGTTGGCCCGCGCGCATGACCGCCGCTTCATGTTCGAGGCGACTGTGGCCGACTGTCTGCCCGTCTTCTCGCTCTTCCGCGAGACGCTCCCCACCGCGCGCGTGCTGGGCTTTCGCGGCGTCTTGAATTCAACGACTAACATAATTCTTGACGCCTTAGCGGCCGGTCAGACGTTTGCCGAAGGCGTGCGGCGGGCGCAAGCGTTAGGCGTCGCGGAGACTGATCCTGGTTATGACGTAGATGGGTGGGATGCGGCGGTGAAAGTCTGCGCGCTGACAACTGTGTTGATGCACGCGCCGCTCAAGCCGGCTGAGATCGAGCGTGAGGGGATACGCGGGTTGGACGCAGCGACAGTGCAGACGGCGCAAGCGGCGGGGCGGCCATTCAAGTTGATCGGCAGCGTCGAGCGCGGTACGGACGGGCAATTGAGCGCGCGTGTGCGGCCCGAACAGATCGCGGCGGACGATCCGCTCGCGCTGGCGCGCGGCACGTCGCTGCTGGTGCAGTTCAACTTGGACGTGCTGCCGGGGCTGGTGCTCATGGCAGAGCAGCCGAATTTGAAGAGTACCGCCTATGGTCTGCTGGCCGATTTTATCAATGCGGTGCGAGGGTGAGAAAGATTAATCACAAGAAAATGATGAACGCGGAACGCGGAACGCTGAAGTAAAAGCCGTTCATTCAGCGTTCCGCGCTCATCGTTCTCACTCTCAGACCCCGACAGGCAGCATTTCGTCGAGGTTGCAGTCGGCGAGTGCGCTGCGCATGCGGACTTGGTTGAGCAGGGTTTCCAGATAGCAGGTGAGACTGTTGAGCACGGTCGCCAGTTCGAACTGGTTCTGCCATGCGCGCAACTCGGTGATGAAACTTTCGTACTCGTCCCAGTCGCGATACATCAGATGGCACATGCTCTCTTCGCGGAAGAGCGTGAGGCGCGCGAGCAGGAGCGAGATGGCGCGCTGCTCGCCGGTCGCTTCGACGTGGTGCGCGAGTTGGAGCAGTTGCTCCAACTCGCGATAGAGTTTGAGCGACTGTTGCCGGCGGGCGGCGAAGTCGTCGAAGAGTTCTTCGCCGGTGACCTCCGGCTCGAACACCTGCGCCAGCACGATCAGCGATTGCTGCATGGCGTTGCGCAGTAGCCCGTGCGCGTGCTCCAGCCGCGCCCGCACGGCCGAAGGCGTCGGCAGTTCATCCAGCCCCGCCAGTTCCAGCTCGAAGACACGGCGCAGTTCGTGGCCGATGGCGTAGCTGACGCCTTCGAGCGCGCCCGCCAGCAGTTCGTCGCTGCGCGCCTGCCGCCATGCGTCGCCCTCAAGATACGTGACGAGCGTGCGCGCCTCCGAGTGCAGACGCAGGAAGACGGACATCGTGGCCACCAGCAGACGCTCTTGCCGGACTTTATTCTCGATCAGGCTCAGATAGCCGAGCAGGCGCGTCAGGTCGCTGAAGATGCGCCCCATCATCTCGTGGCGCGGGTGCATGGCGAGCCGCGCTACGAGCGCGGCCAAGGGCGCGGACATAGGCGCTTGGTTGGCTGGCGCGCCCGGCCCGGCCGTGGCTGTGTTCGTTTGTGTAGGTGTGGGCCAGATCGTTGGCGCGAGGTCGTTGCTCATAGCTTGCGGCTCCGGCGAACAGGGATGCGTAAGGCGTGGTCAACAACGTGTGGGGCAGCATGCGTTCAGGCGCGACAGGCGCGCGTGCCGCTATAGCTTCAAACGCTGTGCCAGTTGTTACAATAAACCGTGTGGCCGTGAAAACTTAGACATAAGGGCAGAAAACGGCGGAGTTATAAACGAAGAGGAGTTTCCAGCGCCATGTCGAGTCATCGGGCTGACCTATCAAAGTGACGAAAAATGCCACACACTGACCGCGCAGGCGGGCCGTTTGGTAGCTCGTTCGCAGCGCAAACGTGGCGCTAGAATTACAAAAGGAGTGGGGAAAATGATTACAGTTCGTAAGGCGGCCGAGCGCGGCCATTTCGATTTTGGCTGGCTCGACACCTATCACACATTCTCGTTCGGCGACTATTACGATCCGCGCTTCATGGGATTCCGCAGCCTGCGCGTGATCAACGAGGATCGCGTGCAGCCCGCGCACGGCTTTCCCACACACGGCCATCGCGACATGGAGATCATCACCTACGTGCTGCGCGGCGGGTTGGCACACAAGGACAGCATGGGCAACGGGTCGGTCATCCGCCCCGGCGAGGTGCAACGCATGAGCGCGGGCACGGGCGTGCGCCACAGCGAGCACAATCATGCGCAGGACGAGATCGTACACTTGCTGCAAATCTGGCTCATGCCGGACAAAACGGGTAGCGCGCCGGGCTACGAGCAAAAGTTTTTCGCCGCCGAGGAGAAGCGCGCTCAATTACGCCTGATCGCGTCGGCCGACGGGCGCGCCGGCTCTGTTACCGTACAACAGGACGCGAGCATCTATGCCGCGCTGCTTGAGTCGGGCGCAGAGGTGCGGCACGAACTACAGACGGGGCGGCATGCGTGGGTGCAGGTGGCGCGCGGCGCAATTGAGTTGAACGGGCAGCCGCTCGCGCAAGGCGACGGCGCAGCCGTAAGCGACGAGTCGAGTTTGACGATCACCGGCAGCCAACCGGCCGAGATACTGTTGTTCGATCTGGCTTGAGACGGCGCGGCAAATAACCGCCAAGCCACGAAGGGCACAAAGAAAGCTAAGCTCATCTTTGTGCCCTTCGTGGCTTGGTGATTAATTCTTTGCCTATGCGTTAGCGCAGTCGCCGTTGCTTGAGCAGTCCGCGCAGTTTCATCCGCGCCTTGTGCAGTTGCGATTTGCTCGTGCCGACTGAGCAGCCCAGCAGTTTCGCGATCTCTTCGTGCTCGTGCCCCTCCACGTCGTGCAATAAGAATACAGCCTTATAACCCGGCGGCAATTTCGCGATTGCCCGATCCAGCGCGATGCGGTCTATCACCGGCATCTGATTGGGCCGCTCCGTGCCCAGCACCACTTGCACGGGCACATCGCCGTCGTCGGTCGTCTGCTCCATGCGGACGTTCCTTTTCCGGAAGTGCATCAGGACCTGATTGACGGTCAGCCGGTGCAGCCAGGTGGTGAAGGCCGACTCGCCGCGAAATGAGCCGATCTTGCGATAGAGTTGGATGAACGCTTCCTGCGCCAAGTCTTCCGCCTCGGCGATGTTGCCGGTCATGCGCAGGCACAAGGAATAGACGCGCCGGTGATGACGCTCGTACAACTGCTCGAAGCTTGCCATATCCCCTGCGGCTGACATCTGCGCTAACGAATGGTCGCTGGCGGGAGCCGCTGCTTGAGTTTCATTGGCGACACGTCCGGCGCTTTGCCAGAGTGGGATGGATGTAGCGTCTGCAATCATGTCCGACATTACTGCAAACACAGTGCCACTGTGACGACCCGTGAACGACGGTTAAATCGTAATCGTTCGGTCGTGCGCAAATCGCAGGCAACCATATCGGGCATGGGCGAACGAAAGCGTGTAAGCGCGGAAATTAATAGCTGGCGGGCGGCTTTAAGTCACAAAACTTTGTCGTAAAAGCTGACCTTGAGATCGGCGTTCAATTGGCGGGTCTCAGTCGGCGTAAAACCTTGCAGGAAGTTGGCGGGCATATAAGTATCTGCGCTGGCGACGGTCTCCGGCACTTCGGTCACGAGCCAGCGCGTGATCTCAGGCAGGAACGCGCGGTAGATTTGCGCACCACCGATAATGAAGAGATCGCACGCGAGATAAGATTGGAGCGTCAGCACGGCTGTCTTGTCGCGTAGCAGCAACACACCCGTCTGCGCGGCCAGTTCCGCCTTGCGACTCAGCACGATGTTCAGCCGGCGGGGCAGCGGGCGGCCTATTGCCTGCCACGTGCGCCAACCCATGACGCAAGCTTGCCCGGTCGTCTGCGCTTTGAAAAACTTCAAGTCGGCCGAGTGATGCCACGGGATCGCACCATTGCGCCCAATCGCGCCGTGTCGGTCAATCGCGACGATGCCGATGATGGCCATAGAGAGTGTGTACTCGTATCTTCAGACCGCGACCGGAGCTGCGAGCTTGCCGTGCGCTTGATAGTTGAGCAACTTCAGATGCTCGTAGCGCATGCCGAGCAAGCCGGCCCGCCCGCGCAGTTGTGTGCCCGTCTCGACAATCTCCAGCCGCGGCAACGGCAACGGCGCACGCGCCAACAGCTCATGCACCTGTGCCAAGTGATTTTGGTAAATATGATAATCGCCGAGCGTGTAGACGAACTCGCCTACCTCAAGTTCGCACACGTGCGCGAGCATATGCGTCAGCAGCGCGTAGGAACTGATGTTGAAGGGCACGCCGAGAAAGGCATCCGCCGAGCGTTGATAAAGTTGACAGTGCAACACGCGCTCCGCTTCGACCTTGAACTGGAACAGCGTGTGGCAGGGCGGCAGATCGACTTCATCGGCGACGCGCGGGTCCCAGCCCGTAACGAGCAAGCGACGGGAGTTTGGGTTGTGCGCGATTTGATCAAGCAAGCGCGCGATCTGATCGACACCGTCCTGCTTCGGGTAATGTCCGCCGAACGAGCGCCAGAGATAACCATAGACGGGGCCGAGGTCGCCCGCCGCGCGCCCGAAGCGGCTCGTGTGCTCAAGGTCGGCCCACTCCTGCCAGATGTCCACGCCGCGTGCGCGCAGCTCGCGCTCGTCCGTGCTGCCGGAGAGAAACCAAAATAATTCCTCCGCCACCCAACGAAAGGGAATCTTCTTGGTCGTGACGATAGGGAAGCCGGCGCGCAGGTCGAAGCGTGTTTGATAACCGAAGTGCGCGAGCGTGCCGACGCCGGTGCGGTCGGCGTGTGCCGTGCCGTGCGCGAGGATGGACTTGAGCAGGTCGTGATACTGTTGCATATTCGCTAGAATCTAAGGGCTGCGCTGCTTGCGCAGTGCATCTTACACACCTGTCGGGACGAAAGAAAACTGATGACCGTGTTGCAGATTACGGAATATCCGGCGGCGGTGCTGGCCGAAGTGGGCGCGCCGGTTGAGCAGTTCGACGATGACCTTGCGCGCTTGGTCGAAGACATGTTCGAGACGATGTACGCGGCCGAGGGGGTCGGCTTAGCGGCGGCGCAGGTGGGCCTCAGTCTGCGTCTGTTCGTGATGGACTGCGAGGGGATCAAGTTGGTTGCCGCGAACCCGGAGATCGTCGCCGAAGAGGGCGAGCAGACGGGCGACGAAGGCTGTCTGTCCGTCGGGCGCATTGGTGCGGCGTTGAAGCGCCCGTTGCGGGTGACGCTGCGCGCGCAAGATGAGCAGGGCGCGTGGTATGAGCGCACGGCCGAAGGCTTGGCGGCGCGCTGCTTCCGTCATGAGACGGATCACTGCGACGGCACGCTCTTCCTCTATCGCCTGACGCCGCTCAAGCGCGACATCGTTAAGAAGAAGTTTCAGAAGCTGAAGAAATGGGAATGACGAGCCGCAGCGCGGAACTACGGGGCGGAAGTTCAGAAGCGCCGTTCGCGCTCCTGCCGCTTACGTTTGTCGGCGCGCTCTTTGCGCAGTTGGCGGAAGAACAACACCATCGCCGTCACGCAAATCAACAGGAAGATGAACATCGCAGCGGCGATGACCAGTAACTCTGTTCGACCTGCATTCATGCTTCACCCCTCAATGCCTGCGGCCGACAACTGAACCACGAAAGCACACGAAACAGCACGGAAGCAGGCAGTAGTAGCATCCGTTCCTTTCGTGCCCGTTCGTGTGCTTTCGTGATTATGCCCTTTGGTTTCTGCCTGCCGCTTCTTCCGCCGCCGGTTGTTGCTGCGACAGACAATGGATCGTGCCCATGCCCCAGATGAGCGCCGCGGCGTTGACGGGGATGATACGGCGAGCAGCGAAGAGACGTTGCAGCGTCGCGATGGCGCGGGCGTCGTTTGGGTGACCAAAGACCGGCGCGAGCACGAGGCCGTTGGCGATGTAGAAGTTGGCATAACTGGCCGGCAGCCGATCAGCGCGTCCGCCGATTGCGCCGGGCATCGGTAGCGTGACGATCTCGAAGGGACGCTCGTGCGCGTCGGTCGCGTGTTGCAAGCGTTCGTAGTTGTCGCGCAAGAGTTTGTAGTTCGCATCCACCGGATCATCTTCGAGCGCGCAGACGATCACGTCGGGCGCGACGAAGCGCGCGAGGTCATCTATGTGCCCGTCGGTGTCGTCGCCGACGATGCCCTCGCCAAGCCAGAGAACTTTCTGTGTGCCTAAATAATCGTTGAGATATGCTTCGATCTGTGCGCGGTCGAGATGTGGATTGCGGTTCGGATTGAGCAGACACTGTTCGGTCGTCAGCACGACGCCCGCGCCGTTCACGTCAATTGCGCCGCCCTCCATGACGATGCCCGGCACGAAGCGCGGCAGGTTCAGCATAGATTCCAACTGCGCCGGGACCGCACTGTCGCGCTTCAACTCTTCATACTTGTTGCCCCACGCATTGAACTCCCAATCGTTGTAGGCAGACGCGCCCGCATCGTTGATGAGAAAGTTCGGCCCGTAGTCTCTGATCCACGAATCAACGGTGGGCAGGCGAATGAAGTTGACGTTCTCTGCCTTCGGGAAGTTGCAGCGCGCACGCACCGCCTGTTCGGTCGCTTCGTCGTCCACGAGTAGATTAACTCGTTCGTGCGGCGCGAGCGCGGCCATGATTTCGAGGTAGGCGGCTTC
>JBBRYU010000117.1:0-12792 GCA_038237345.1 Pyrinomonadales bacterium | reverse complement strand
GGCGCGGTCGTCGCGCTCGGCACGCTGGGCTTTCATTTGATCGAAGGCTGGTCGCTGCTCGATAGCCTCTATTTCACGGTCACGACGATTGCCACGGTCGGCTATGGCGATTTGCACCCGACCAGCACGGGCGGGCGGATTTTCGCCATCGGCTTTATTTTCGTCGGCGTCGGCACGGTCGGCTTCGTTTTGTCGCGTGCGCTCGTCGAGATCGTTCAGTCCGAGATCGTCGCCGGCTTCGGGCAGCGGCGGCGTTTGCGTGAGGTAAGCAAACTGCGCAACCACTTCATCATCTGCGGTGCGGGGCGCGTCGGCTCGCGCGTGATCCGCGAGTTGCAACGTAAGGGTGAGATGTTCGTCATCATCGAGCGCGAGGCCGAGATCGTCGGCACTTGGCTCGAACAAGGCGTGCCGCTCCTTGTGCGCGATGCGACGCTCGAAGGCACGCTGCACGAGGCCGGCGTCGAGCACGCACGCGGACTCGCTACCTGTCTGCCCACGGACGCCGACAACGTCTACGTCGTGCTGACGGCGCGCGAACTGAATCCGGGCTTGCACATCGTGGCCCGCGCGACAGAGGAACAGGCCGAGCCGAAACTGATCCGCGCGGGCGCGAACCGCGTCATCGCGCCGACGATCATTGGTAGCCAACGCATCATGCAGGCGCTGACCAAGCCGGCGGTCGAAGACTTCATGGCCACGATCACGGCCGAGGCGCTCGACCTGAACTTCGAGGAGGTCGAGGTCGCGTCTGACAGTCTTTACGTCGGCCGCCGCCTGCGCTTCACCAATATCCGCGCCGAGTTGGACGTGGTCATCGTCGCCGTCCGGCGGCGCGCCGGCGAGATGATCTACAACCCCTCCGGCGACGCCTTCATCGAAGCCGGCGACCTGCTCATCGCCATCGGTCGCACCGACGCGCTCGCCCAACTCAAGGCGCAGGCAAATGCTAAGAAATAGTTCAAGGTTCGAGGATTAAGGTTCAAGGTTATAATTTGAACTTCCTACTTTGAACTTTGAACTTTGAACTTTGAACTTTGAACATAATCATCACAGGCGGCAGCGGTTATCTCGGCACGCACGTGCGTCGCTTCTTTGGGGCGGACGACTTTTCGCGGCGCGCGGGGTTCAATATACTCAGCATGGACGATGCGGCGCGGCTGGCCGATTACGACGTAGTGATCCACCTCGCCGCGCACCTCGATAAAAGTCCCGCCGCCGCCGAAGATTGCTTCCGCACTAATGCCGAGGGCACGGCGAATCTTTTACGCCACATGCGTCCCGCCGCTGTCTTTATCTACGCCTCAACGAAAGATGTCTACGGCGCACACGCAGATGATTACGCGGACGTGCCGGAAAGCTGTGCGACCGCTTACTGCGGGCAATCGCCGCTCGAATGGTCGCAGTTCATCGCCGAGCGCTATGTTGACTATTACGCGGCCGCGCGATCTTTACGCGCCTGCATCTTTCGTCTCTCAACCGTCTATGCGCGCCCGACCGAAGGCAACGAGGCGGGCTTCGTCACGCACTACGTCGAAGCGGTCAAACGCGGCTGGTCGCTCAAACTCCCGGCGAACGGTGCGCCCGTGCGCGACATCCTGCATGTGGACGACTTCGCCCGCGCCTGTCGCGCCTTCATTGATTCGCGCCGCACGCGCGGGCTGTACAACCTTGGCGGCGGGCGCGCGAATGCTATCTCCCTGCGCGAGTTGGTCGAGCGTGTCGGGCGCATGATCGAGCTTGTCCCGCAGCTTGACGAAGCGAGCGGGCCGCGCCCCGTGCCGTTCAACTACGTCTCCGATCTGTCGCTTGTCCGCAGCGAACTCGGCTGGCAACCGACGATTGGCGTGGATGAAGGATTGCGCTACTTGTTGTGAACCGTTCGGTTCAAGTCGAGGCGAATGCTATGGCGCGCATTTAAGCCATACGCAAAGACGCAAAGCACGGACGCAACCGACCTTCCAACCGCTTTGCGCCTTTCTTTGCGTCTTTGCGCCTTTGCGTGCGATATTTCTTTCCGGCTGATGACCCACGAACTCAAAGCAGCACAGATCGAGCGCGTCGTCGTGCGCGGCGCGAACTGGGTCGGCGATGCGGTCATGACCGTGCCGGCCTTGCGCGCGCTGCGCCAACTGCTGCCGCACGCGCACATCACGCTCGCCACGCGCCCGTGGGCTGAAGGCATCTTCGCCGACGCCGATTTCATTGACGATCTGTTGTTGATTGCCGACCAGCCGCGCGGCTTGCGCTCCTTCTTGCGCCAGACGAGCGCATGGCACGCGCGCCGTTTCGATCTCGCGTTGCTCTTCCCTAACGCCTTCGCGCCCGCGCTCGTCGCCGCCGCCGCGCGCGTGCCGTTGCGCTTCGGCTATGAGACGGACGCACGCGCGCGTCTGCTCACGCACGCGCTCCCACAGCCTGATTGGCGCAGCGAGCGGCATGAAGTTTTTTATTACCTCTATCTCGTCGCCGCGCTTGAGCACGCGCTAACCGGCACGCAGACCGTGATTATCAGCGAGCCGCAGTTCGCTCTCTCCGTGCCCGCCGCGCGACAGGCGCAAGCGCGCGAGCTATTGCGCACACATGGCGTCTCATTTGATCGCCCGCTCGTCGCGCTCTGTCCCGGCTCGACGAACAGTCGCGCGAAACGCTGGCCCGTCGAGAGCTACGCCGCGCTCGCCGATCACTTGATCGGCAAGGCCGGCGCAACGGTGCTGCTCATCGGCGCACGCGCGGAGTTGGCCGTGAGCGAAGGAGTGCGCGCACGCATGCGACATCAGCCAGTCGTGCTGACCGGCGCGACGAGTCTCGCGGAAACTGCCGCCGTGTTGAGCATCGCCGATCTGCTCGTGACGAACGACACGGGCCCCGCGCATCTCGCCGCCGCGCTCGAACGCCCGACGCTCGTCATCTTCGGCCCGACCAACCCGCTCACGACGCGCCCGTTCGCGCCCAACGCGGAGATTATGCGCGAGCCGCCCGACTGCGCGCCCTGCATGCTGCGCGACTGCCCGATTGATCATCGCTGCATGACCGCAATCACCCCGGCGGCAGTCTTCATCCGCGCCACCGCGCTGCTCGCTTGCGCCACGTGCCCCGCCCACGCGGAGGTCGCCGGATGAAGCGGCGCGCCGTCTTCATTGACCGCGACGGGACGATCTCCGAAGAGGTCGGCTACGTCAATCATCCGACGCGCTATCGCGTCTTTCCCTACGCGGCGCAAGCGATTAAAACGCTCAACGACGCAGGCTGGCTCGCCATCCTCGTCACCAATCAAGCGGGCGTGGCGCGCGGCTACTTCAGCGAAGACCTCATTACGATGGTGCATGATCAGCTACGACAGGAGCTATTGAGTGGTGGGGCGCGGCTCAACGCGATCTACTATTGCCCGCATCACCCATCAGTCGGCGCACCGCCCTACCGCCTCGATTGCGATTGTCGAAAACCGCGCCCCGGTTTGATCCAACGCGCTGCGCACGAGTTTGACATTGATCTCGCCCAGAGTTGGATGGTCGGTGATCGCTATGGCGACATGGAACTGGCGCGCAACGCCGGGCTGCGCTCGGCGTTCGTACTGAGCGGCTACGGCCGCGGCGAGTGGGAATACCAGCGCACCGCATGGCAACATGAACCCGACTTGATCGCAGACGATCTGCTCGCCGCCGTGCGCAAGATAATCGAGGATGATTGATTCATTTGTTCTATGAGTCAATGAGTCAATTTTTATGACGTTGTCTCCATTGCAAGAACGTCTGGCGCGTCTGGTGCGCGAGTTTCCGCAGTGCCGCGTGTTGGTCGTGGGCGATGTGGTCGCCGATCAGTTTTTGTATGGCGAGATCAACCGCGTCTCGCGCGAAGCGCCGGTGCTGATCCTGCGACACGAGCGGACGGAGACCGTGCCGGGCTGCGCGGCCAATTGCGCGGCGAATCTGGCCGCGCTCGGCGCGCAGGCTGCGCTCGTCGGCGGCGTCGGCACAGACGAAGCCGGCCGCGCGCTGCTCGCTAAACTGAACGCGCGCGGCGTTGATTGCGGCGGCATCGTCAGTTCGCCGGCGCTTTCGACCGTGACCAAAGTCCGCATCCTCGCCGGGCAGGCCCACTCGCCGCGCCAGCAGGTCATACGGGTTGACTACGAAGGCGAGCCGCTCGCGGACGACGAGATCAAAGCGCAGCTCATTGAGCGCGTGCGCGCGGCGTGTGCGACGGCCGATGCGGTCATCATCTCCGATTACAACTATGGCGTGGCGTGCCCGGAAGTGATCGCGGCGATACGCGCATCTCTGCGCGAGCGGGCCGCAGTGCCCGTGCTGGTTGATTCACGCTTCCGTTTGCACGAGTTCGCGGGCTTCACGTCGGGCACGCCGAACGAGGACGAGGTCGAGCACGTGCTGGGCCGCAAACTGACTGACACGGCGATGCTCGACGAAGCCGCCGCCGATCTCTGCGCGCAGCTCGGCTATCAGGCGCTACTCGTCACGCGCGGGGCAGACGGTATGTTGTTGCAGGAAGCAGATCGCGCGCCGGTGCATCTCGCGACGATCAGTTCGCGCGCGGCGGTGGACGTGACCGGCGCGGGCGACACGGTCATCGCCGCCTACACGCTCGCGCTTGCACGCGGCGCAAGCTTCGCCGACGCCGCGCTGCTCGCCAATCACGCCGGCGGTCTCGTCGTCATGAAGCGCGGCACGGCCACGGCCGAACCGCAAGAGTTGCTGGCATCTATTTTGGAGACAACAACGAAAGATGATGAACGATGAATGCTGCTCGTGAAACGAGCTAGACTCAGCTTTTGTACACTGCTCCGCATTCATCGTTCATTGTTCGCTCATGCTAACTTAACCGGACGGGCGCATGCATTCCACCGACGAACAACAACGGGCCACGACCGCGCGCATACTTGATCGCAACCGTTTGATCGCGCGCGTGGCGATTGCGCGCAAGCACGGCGCGCGCATCGTGTTCGCCAACGGCTGCTTCGACATCCTGCACGTCGGGCACGTGCGCTATCTGGAAGCGGCTCGCGCGCTCGGCGATCTGTTGGTGGTCGGCATCAACGCGGATGAGCAGGTGCGCCAACTGAAAGGGCCGGGCCGGCCGTTCGTCTCCGAGCGCGAGCGGGCCGAAGTGATCGCTAGTTTACGCGCCGTCGATCTCGTCATCATCTTCGCCGAGCCGACGGTCACGGCGCTGCTGACGGTACTCCGCCCGGACATACACGCGAAAGGCACGGATTATACGGAAGAGACCGTGCCGGAGCGCGAGGTGGTGCGCGCATATGGCGGGCGTGTGGCGATTGTCGGCGACCCCAAAGACCATTCGTCGTCGCAGATGGTCGTGCAACTGAATCGGAAAGTGCCGAGCAACGAGTAACAGGCTAAGATTTGCCTGCGCCATTCGTCACTCGTCACTTGCCACTCGTCACTGTTTTTAAGAAGGACAACCCGCTCGTGAATCGTCTCATCGAAGTCCACACGAAGGCGCGCAGGCGCTGGCTGGTGTCTGGGGAGACGCTGCTGGCACCGCGTCAGCAGTTACAACGGTCATGCGCCGCGCCCTTCGACTTCCTTTATATTTCCCACAACCATTTAATATGCGCTGCTAATGCGCGCCGGTCGCATTGCGCCGCCGAGGGGATAGCGCATGCGTAGGGGCGGCACATGGATGCAGCGTTGGCGCGTGCCGCTCGGCTTCGTCTGCGCGGCGCTATTTATTTTTCTCGCCCGCCCGCAACCTTTGACCTTGCTCATCGGCGGCGTGGTTGCTCTGTGCGGGCTGCTCGTGCGCGCGTGGGCGGCGGGACACATACGCAAGAACGACCGGCTGGCCACTTCCGGCCCTTACGCACATACGCGCAATCCGCTCTACCTCGGCAGTTTCATACTCGGTCTCGGTTTCACCGTCGCGGCGGGAGGTCTTGGCTTCACCATGGCGGCGTGGCGCGGATGGCTGCTGGGCTGTGTCTTCGTGGCGCTCTTCTTAGGCATCTATTTGCCCGTGATGCGCGTCGAAGCGCAGACGTTGGCGGGGCTGTTCGGCGCGGATTACGAACTTTACGCCCGCCGCGTTCCGCTCTTTCTGCCGCGCCTGACGCCGTACCGCGAAGGCGCGCACACGGGCGCGAAGTTCGACGCCAGTTTGTATCTGCGTTATCGCGAATATCGCGCCGCGCTGGGGTTGCTCATCGCCCTGGGCGTGCTGGCGTGTAAGGCTTGGCTGTTGAAGTGATGACGATGTTGCGGCGATTGTTTCTGCTTTCATTGTGCGCGCTAAGCGCGCCGCTCGCGTCGCCGTTCGCGGCTGCGCGGACTCATGGCAACGACCGGCCCGCCGCCACGCGCCCGACGCCTCTGCCGTTCGAGCCGAAAGAAGAACTCGTTTACGAGGGCGAATTCTCCAAATTGTTGCTACGTGGCGTGCAGATCGCGGAATTTCGTTTCACCGCCACGCGCGCGGCTGTCAACGCGACCCCGACGGAAGTGCGCGACGATGTGCCCGTTACCAATCTCATCTTTAAAGGCAACGCCGATGCGAAGGGCTGGTTTCGCAAGCTCTTCGGCATAGATTTTCATTTCAACATAGAGTCGGTCGTCGAGCCGGACACGTTCACGATCCTGCACACGGCCAAGTTGGATGAACAGGGCAAGCGCGCCCGCGCAAGCGAAGCCGTCTTTGACCGCAGCACACAGCAGATCACTTGGACGGAGCGTAACCCGAACGATCCCGCGAGCCAGCCGCGCGTCGTCAAGCACGCGCTCGACAATGCCGCGTTTGATTTCCTGTCCGCTATCTATTATTTGCGCACGCAACCGCTCGTACTTGGGCAAAGACTCGAACTCGTGATGAGCGATTCCGGCGAGGTCTTTCGCATTCCGGTCGGCGTGGTCGAGCGTAAACGCATGAAGACCGTGCTCGGCAAGGTGCAGACCCTGCGCGTGGATATAGAACTATTCGGCCAGCAACGTCTGATTCAGGATCGCACCGGCACCATGTCGCTCTGGCTCACAGACGACGCTCGGCGCATACCCGTCTGCGCCCGCCTCAACACGGACGTGGGCGAACTCAATATCAAACTGAAAAAAGTTGGCGTAGTGAAGTAAGCATGCACTGTTATTAGCCCTGTTAAGGGCGGCAGAATGTAGCCCACGGCGTCAGCCGTGGGCAAGCAGCATAACGATAGCAAGTCCCGTAGGGGCGATAGAAACGTAGCTCGGATTTCTTTCGCCCCTACGGGGCTTAATCGTTTTCGCTTTATATGATCCCACGGCTAACGCCGTGGGCTACATTCTTACGCCCCTGTCGGGCCTATTTAATGCTTGTCTCACTTCGTGTTGACACCACCTGCGCTAATCACTTACAAGTAACCCGCTCGCTTTTATAAACATTTCAGTTCGCGCCGCCAGTGCGCTTTAACGCCTGCCGGCGCAGCACACGTCACATGATGACCCTGCGCTTTCCGGGCAGTTCCGAGCAAGCACCGGCCTCGGCCGGTGTCGCCGCCGCTGACACGATGTCCCCGAACAGCGGGCCGGACAGCCGTGCCGCGCTCCTGCCGGAAGACGACGAATCGCTCCCCGAACTTTACGAGCGCGACGACATGCAACTGCTCGTGCAATCGCCCCACAGGCTCTACGCTTACTGGCAGCACGCACACGAGCCGCATGCCACGCTCCACCGCGCGTTCGGCGCAGCCGCCGACGGTTATCATCTCGCCGTGCGCTTAATCGACCTAGAGACCGGCCACACGGAGAGCGCCGCAGCCTCGCCCGCACGCAACTATTGGTTCGATGTGCAACCCGGGCGCGCTTACCGCGCCGAGGTCGGCTTCGCGGCCGCGGGCAAGCCGTTCGTGCGTCTGCTGGCATCCGCCGACGCGCGTACACCCACGGTCGGCATCGCGCCGGAGCGCGACGAGATGCCGGAGTTTGGAGCACGCACACACGAGTTCGCGCAGGTCGTGAACGAGACGGGCTATGCAGCCGATGCGCTCGCCGTCGCGCTCGAAGCGGCGGACGAGGCCACGCAATACGAAAGCACTTTGACTCTGGCGCACGCGCTGGTCGCAGCAGTCTTGCCCGCGCTCGGCCCGGCCGCGTTGGCTGAACTGCGCACGCTCATCGTCGCGCTCGTCTTTGCCGAGCCGTTGCCGCTTATCCGCGCGCAACTGTCGCCGCCGCTCGCGCGTTGGCTCGACGCGCTGCTCGCGGCGCAGGGCACGCAGCTTGATCAACCGCGCCTGCTCGAACTGTTGCGCGAGTTGTTCGGCTTCGAGTTAGAGATCGACGAAGAGGCACAGGCGGCGACGTTGCGCCCGACGAGTTTCGCGTGGAGCGCGAGCGCGGTGCGCCAACCCGAACGGCGCGTGCGCGTCTGGCTACCAAGCATGACACCGGGTCGCAGCGCGCTGCCGCCATTGCGCTCAGCCCAACCATCCTCCTTCGGCGGTTCGCATGAATGGTTGCCGAGCATGAGCGTGCGCCAGCAGCAACCACTTCTGCGTTGGCGCTTTTGATTGCGGATTTCGGATTGCGGATTGAAGAAATGTCCTCTGTCTTTTAATCCGCAATCCGCCTTCCGCATTTCCTATGCCCACCGGATTCTTCAGTCTCATCCTGCATGCGCACCTACCGTTCGTGCGCCACCCGGAGCATGCCGAATTCCTAGAGGAAGACTGGCTCTACGAAGCCATCACGGAAGTCTATCTGCCGCTGCTGGCCACGCTCACGCGCCTGTACAACGAGGGCGTGCGCCCACGTCTCACCATTAACGTCTCGCCGACGCTCTGCGAGATGTTGTCTGACGGGTTGCTGCAAGCGCGCTACACGCGCCATCTCACTAACCTCTCCGCGCTCGCCGAGCAGGAACTCGACCGCACGTTGCGCCACCTGCCGCAGTTTCATCAGACCGCGCGCATGTATGCCGACAACTTGCGCGCGACCGGGCGTCTGTGGCACGAAGTCTATCGGCACGACCTCGTCCGCGCTTTTCGTGGACTGCAAGATGCGGGTGTCGTCGAACTTATCACGTGCGGCGCGACGCACGGCTTCCTCCCGCTCATCTCGACTCAATCAGCGCGCCGCGCACAGATCGAGATCGCCGTCGCCAACTATCAGAAACATTTCGGTCGCCGGCCGCGCGGCATCTGGCTGCCCGAATGCGCCTACGCCGAAGGGCTGGAACAACTGCTCGCCGCCGCCGGACTTGAATACTTCGTCGCCGATACGCACGCGATCCTCTACGGCACGCCGCGGCCGCGTTATGGCGTCTTCGCGCCGGTGCGCTGCCCGAACGGCGTCGCCGTCTTTGCGCGCGATCTCGAAACCAGTCAACAGGTGTGGAGTTCGCTCATCGGCTATCCGGGCGATCCCGATTACCGCGAGTTTTACCGCGACGTGGGTTGGGACGCGCCGCACGAGTATCTGCGCCCGCACTTGCATGCCGACGGCGCGCGGCGGCCGCTCGGTCTCAAGTATTTTCGCGTCACGGGTCGCGAAGTGCCGCTTGAGCACAAGCAGCCTTATGTGCCTGCGCACGCACGCGGGCGCGCACGTGTCCACGCCGAACATTTTGTGCGCGAGCGCATCAGACAGGCCGCGCGCCTGCGCGAAACTTTAGGCGGGCAACAACCGCTCATCGTCTCGCCCTACGACGCGGAGTTGTTCGGTCATTGGTGGTTCGAGGGCGTACAGTTTCTCGACTACGTTTTTCAAGAATTGCACGAGCGCCAACGCGAACTTGTAACCCTCACACCGGGCGACTATCTCGACGCGCACGCGCGTTTGCAAACACAGCGCCTCTCGCTCTCTTCGTGGGGCGCGGATGGCTACTACAAAGTCTGGCTCAACGAAGGCAACGCATGGATGTATCCGCATCAGCACGCGGCGGAGACGCGCATGACCTCACTCGCCACCAGACATCGCGCGGCCGATGATGAATTGCTCCGGCGCACGCTCAATCAAGCCGCGCGCGAACTGCTACTCGCGCAGTCTAGCGATTGGGCGTTTCAAATCTATCAGGGCACAACCGTCACCTACGCCGCGCGCCGCTTCCGCGCGCATATCCGCCGCTTCAACGCGCTCGCCGACAACATTGAGCGCGGCCCGATTGACCAGACGCAACTGGCCGATTACGAAGCGCGCGACAACATCTTTCCCGAACTCGATTATCGCATTTACGCCGCGACATGAACGCGCCAACCCTGCCCCTCATTATCGGCCATCGCGGCGCGGCGGCCGTCGCGCCGGAGAACACGCTCATCTCGTTCGCCCGCGCCTACCAAGACGGCGCGGACGGCATCGAGTTCGACGTACGTCTCGCACGCGACGGCGTGCCCGTCGTCATTCATGACGCGAGCCTCAGACGCACGACCGCGCGCACGGGCTTCGTCGCCGCGCTGTCAGCGGCCGAGTTAGGCGCGACCGATGCCGGCTCATGGTTTAATCGCCGCTTTCCCGCCCGCGCCCGCGCCGAGTATGCCCTTGCGCGCGTGCCGACACTCGCACAGACGCTGGCATTGACCGAACCGCTGGGCGGCGTGTTGTATGTTGAAATGAAATGTGCCCCTGCCGACGCGCATCAACTGGCGGCGCGCGTCGTCGAGACATTGCAGACGCATGGCGCGCACCAACAGATAGTGATTGAGAGCTTTACCCTCGCCGCGCTCGCGGAGAGCAAACGCCTTGTGCCGCACTTGCGCACCGCTGCATTGTTTGAACGCCGGCTTACGCATCCGCTGCCCACCGCTCGCTCACTGCTCACCCGCGCCTGCGCTTGCGGCGCGGACGAGATCGCGCTGCAACACACGCTCGCCACGTCGCGCATTATCCATGCAGCGCAGGCCGCCGGTTTCCCCATCGTCGTCTGGACAGTGGACAACCCCGCGCGCTTGCGCCGCTTGCGTGAATTGGGCGTGCGGGCCGTTATCACGAATGATCCGGCGCGCATGTCTGCGGCGCGGTGTGCGCGCGAATAATTTGCGCCCGGTCTGGTATCCTCTCTGCGCCCATGAACAATCCTGCCCCGGCCACCGACAGAGTTCTTGTCGGAGAGCAGTTCACGCTGCATCTGCGGCAGAGCCGGAGTATGCAGTGGTCGAGCGAAGCGCGCCCCACTTACACCGCGCTCTTGCTCTTGCGCGGCACGTTACAAAAGACAGACGAGGCCGGCACGGACGAACTACGCGCCCCCGCCGCGTTGCTTGCCGCGCCGGGCGAGATCGTCAGCGCAAGCGGCGCGCACGTCTCTTATCTGCTCGTTTCGCTCGCGCCCGCATACTTACTCGATTGTGCCGTGCGCGGCCGCCTTACCCGCGCCGACGCGCGCATCGCGTTCACCACACACGCCGTCACCCGCGACGCGCGGCTCGCCCAACTCGCAAACGATCTCGTCGCCGAGTTGCACGCTGCTGAAGTTGGCCAAGCCGTGGTCGTGGCCGCGCTGATCGAGCAACTCACCGTCCAACTGCTACGCCGCCACGTGAACATCAGCCGCGCGGACGAGTTGGAACTATCGCGCGTCGGATTGGTTGACCGGCGCGTGCGTCGCGCGGTTGAATTAATGTACGCCCAACTACACGAGGATGTGCCGCTCGAAGAGATGGCCGCCGCCGCTTACTTGTCGCCCTTTCACTTCGCACGACTCTTCAAAAAAGCCACCGGCATGTCGCCCCACGCCTACCTCGCCGCCCTACGCCTTGAGCGCGCACAGACGTTACTGGCCACCACCGATCTTTCAGTAACGGAGGTCGGCGCACGGGTCGGTTACACCAGTTCTAGCCACTTCGCCAAAGCCTTTCGTCAGTCCACCGGACTCTCCCCCCGCGCCTTCCGCGCCGCTCTCATTTTAGAGGTCAGAGGTTAGTGAAGAATAGTTCGGCGGCTTGTGCAGATGTGGATAACCGTAGGTTTCGCAGAGCGTGAGTTAGACGTAGCAAAGTTGTCCAAACTTAAAACGTCTAACTCACGCTTGCCTTGCCTAGAATGTCAGGCGGGTCGCCGTAGCGACGTAGCAGCCCGCAAAGAGCACGTTGCCGTTCGGGGCGATACCTTCAAACGTGCCGTTTTCGGTGAACGAATTTCCATCTCGACTGAGCGTTAGATTTGCTCTTTGCTTGATGGTAAAAAGAAAAGTTTTGTCCGGGTCGAATGAATAATGCAAATTGAGGTAGGTGTAATTTCGACCCGAAGTGCGTTTCCAAAGGCCCGCGCCGGTGGAACGGTACGGACCATCGAACGGAGCGTTATCTTCGACGTACATCGTTCCGCCTTGATTAAACGAATACAACGCTCTGATGATTGGAGTTCCGGGAACGGGCGAGCCGGTTATACAATCATTTTCGGCAGGCACGTCAACCTCTTCCCAAACGCCTACCAGAGCGTTACCTTGTTCTTCACTGTCCACAGTTTTACTTTGTTTTACTGTGAGCGAGTCGGCAGATTGTTTGTCGGTTCTGTCCTGACCGAAAGCTACAGACGAGCCGATTGTCAGCGTAAACACCATCGCCAATGCGAGGACGAATGTTTGGATTGAGGTGCTGGTCTTCATGTTTTCCTCCATCTGTGTCTTGAAATGTTTCTCCGGCCTTGCCGGGCCAAAGAGCATTTCGGGAGATGCAGTTCAAGATGGAACTGCTCAACGTGTCGCTTTGTGCGAGACGGGTTTAATTTCTTGCCTGCATAAATCTAGTGCGACAACCGGCAGCCGATTGGCTCACGCAGTAAAAAAATAATTGACTTGATCTATTAATCGGCACATCCTTAAGCCATAAAATTCAGACCCGCCTGCGGTAGCGGGCGG
>JBBRYU010000116.1:0-12793 GCA_038237345.1 Pyrinomonadales bacterium | reverse complement strand
CCTCTCAGGCCGGTTACAGATCGTAGCCTTGGTAGGCCATTACCCTACCAACTAGCTAATCTGCCGCAGGCTCCTCTTTAGGCGCGAGGTCTTACGATCCCCCGCTTTAACAACTGTCACCATGTGGTGCCGCTGCATTATGCGGTATTAGCAGCCGTTTCCGGCTGTTATTCCCCACCCAAAGGTAGATTACCTACGTGTTACTCACCCGTGCGCCACTCCGCTGCTCACCCGAAGGCAAACAGCAGCGTTCGACTTGCATGTCTGAGGCACGCCGCCAGCGTTGATTCTGAGCCAGGATCAAACTCTCGTTAAGAATTTGTCTCTGGAACATTATCGTACTGGTTAAAGTATCCGATAATGACTCTTCTCGAGTTTTGGCCGCGGGCTTTATCGCCCACGGTTGCTCTCAAAGGTCTTTTCTTGGACACGCTCTATCTAGTTTTCAAAGATCGCGTTCTTTAGTGAATCCAGACTTAGTTGCACCGGGATTTAGTCCGGTTGCTTGATAGACGATAATTTGTCGCTGCAAGCAAAACGCAACCTTAAACGATTGCGCTTGACTATGTCAAGCGCGGTCAGCTTAAGACTTGCCGCTCATCGTTCCCGTTGCCTTAGTGCCGCAATATGTTCGCGGATAAAACGACCGCTCCCTTTTCTTAACAGCTCTAAAAGAGAAGCGGTTCGACCAACGCAATCGGTTGTAAGCTTGAATGTCAACACGCCGTGTTTCAGGCGAATGGGCATTATAGGGATTCTCGAAGATTTGTCAACACCGCAGACGAAAAAACTTTCAGACGTGAAACGGCTGGAATTCCGACGTTAATTGCTGTCCATCAAGCAGCTTGATTGCGTTCGCTATTTTCGTCGTCCTGCGTGCGCCGCTTCGCTTTGCGGGTCTACGCGTAAAATCCCTCTAGCATCCCGATAAATCTTATATTTCAACTCCTTCACTTGCCCGCCTTCATCGGCTTCTACAGTGAAGAACTTATCTTCTCCACCACTGCTTACCTTCAATGGCAGCCGCCCGTTGAGATCAGGACTGCGATAGGCTGTGTAGTGCTCTTGCCTGCTCTTATCGTAGCCAAGCACATAGATGCGATCAAAATCAGGTTCTTCCGGCTTCGGCTCATCCGTGTTGCTCTTTTCAAGGATCACCCAACTGCCCGGCTGCGCCTCGCGCCCGGCGTTCTTATCTTTCGTGGCCGACGCATCTCCGGTGCTAACCTCGTCTAGCCTGCGCCATGCGACAAACTCACGACCTGTACGATAGAAAATAATATCGCTGGGCACGGTCAGTTCTACCTGTTTGCCATAAACCCAGCCGGCTGGTGCGGGCGAGATCGCATGGTCAAGGCGCACTTTATACCAAAACTCATTCGTCTCCTCCGGCAACTTCGGCGCTTCGCTTTCAGCCTTCCTTCGGGCTGCGCCTTGCTGTGCCGCACCGGCTTTCGGCGCGTCGTCGCTCGCCGCCGTCTCTAGCGATTTAGGTCTCGGCACGCGCTTCCAACCAACGATGTCAAAGACCGAACCACTTTCCAATTTGAGTAGAATGTTATCGTTGCCGCTACGGTCAGGCGTAGAGCGCAGGTTCGTGCTGGCGCGAATCTGTCCAGACGCTTGCGCGGGCGAGTCCTTGTCTTCGTCGGCCAATTTGCGCGAACGTTCCAGCAGTTCCTGCGGCATAACGTTGCGCCCCTCGATCCAGCCTTCCGTGCGCTCCGCGTCATGCGCACGGACGCGCAACCAACGCTCGCCGTTCTCCGCCGCCGCCGTATCTAAAATATCGACAACATCGCCGCGCAGAACTTCAGTCAAGTCCGCGGCGACCACGGCAATCGAACTGCGTACCTGCGCTCGCCGCGCGATGATAACGCCCGTATTTTCTTTGCCGGCAATCGTAGTGCAAGCACTCACGCCGAGTGTGACGAGAAGCAGCAAGAGCAATTTGCCATGACTCAGCAATTGACGATGAAGCTGCATATTCTGCGAACCGCAGGCAATGGGATTTGAAAGGCGGCGCGTGCTGGAGGTCATCGACATGTAGGCTGGATTTGGGTCTAAAGGTAAACCGTCTATGATGCTTATTACATTCGAGCTAGAGGCGCGACTTCTTGTGCCCCGCGCCAGAGACCCCATTGTAACCGATCTGCTTTAATAAATCGCGTTGCGCGCGACTGAGTTGCGCCGCAACGAAGATGCGCGTGCGGGTGCTCTCAGTTGTGACCTCCAAGCCGCAGGGTTGGATGGCGAGTGCTAGATCAATCGCGCCGCCATGTTTGATATAGCGCTCGGTTAGCCCCGGCCCGCCTGCGACAGCATTCATGATCTCCAGCACGATCGCGTTACCGTCCCGTTCCGCACCGGCCGTCCGTTGTCGATGAAAGAGCGCGCGATATACGTCATCGAGCGCACGCTTGCCGCCCGTTTGTTGGCGCACGCTTAAGTCGTAGAGGTACGCGGCCAACAGCCCCCTATGATAAACGGCTGCGGAGGGGTCGCTCCAACGTCGCCGCGCGGCGTCGAGTAATGATAATCCTCCGGTCTCCCGCGCGTTCTTCGTCTGATCAAATACCCGCGCGAAGGTGTCCAGATAGCTTTGAAATGGTAAGTAACCCAGACGGACGCCTGCGCGCACCGATTGATATAAGGTGAAGCCTTCAAAGAACCAATCGTATTCGCCTGCCAGCGTTAAGCCATTCGGCACCCACAGGTGGAACAACTCATGTACGAGCGGTATAGTCAACTGTGCGAGCGCGGCATTTTTTCCGGCCGCGCGCCCCGTCAACATCAGCACCGTGCCACCGCGCGTCTCTGCGCTCCAGACATGCGCGGGCACAGCGCGCGGAAACGGCGCGATGATCACGAGCGCGCGGCGGCGTGGCACTGTGTCAGTCGTCCGCGCATGCTCTTGCAGAATCTCCTGTACAATGTGCGCCGCATCTTGATCCTGAAATGCCCATTCGCCAACCGAGGCTAACGTAAAAGTCAACGCGCCTGCGCGTCCTTGCTCACGATGCAGAGCGCGCCCGATGAGCAGTACGCTCGACTCAGCCTGCGCGATCTCGTAAAGACCGTCCGCGCTTTTCTCCTCCAGCGTGATGCTTTCCCAGCCTGCCGGAAGTGTCAGGCGCAATTTTGCGCTCGCGGCTGGCAGCGGCAGCAAGTCGCCGGGCATCAAAATCCCGCGCTCTTCGGTCAACCATGAAACGTGCGCGGTGTCTGCGTCGGCCGTGGGCGGGTCGAGTTTCACTTCGTAGCGAAAACTACTCGCCGGTCGTGCCGCTTCGTACTCGCCCGGCGCGAGTTGGCGCATGGCGACGGACACGCCCTGCGCGTCGGCAAGAGACAGTCGCTCGACTCGCGCGCCGAGTCCAAGCAGACCGGCATACGTAGTACGAAACGACCAACTCGTCATGGCTTGAGCGCGCGTACCTTCGACGCTGAGGCGCGGGGGCGAGAGCGAAACAACGCGCAGCTGAACTTCAGTGCCCTGCGCTCGTGCAGCAACGGTCGCAAGCAGGCATAGCAACACGTAACTGACCCGCAGCGCGATTCGGCAGATCATCCTTTTGTAGCGACCGTGTAGCGCCGCAACGCGAAGGGGCCAAAGGTTCATGTTAGTCATGCGAGGCGATGGGGGCTTGTTGCTGCGCAGTTGTTTAGCCGTGACCACGCGCGAACGTTGCTTTGACAGGATTGCGGACAAGCGTCTATAGTTTTCGTTATCGATTTGTCTTCAGACTCTAACATAGCGCGCACGCGAACGACCAGATTGCTCGAGGCGACTCTGCGCCCACGCGCGAATCGTTTCCGGCGTGGCGTGGGCTGCATCCTCCTGCTGCTCGTGACTTACAACGTCACAGCAGAATTGGTGCATCGCCACGGACAGCAACTGCCGCCTAGCGCCACGACCGCTACATCTTTCGGTCATCCACAGGCGGCCGACACCAATGCGCGACTCGCAGTGGCCGGCAGCGTCTGCCTGCTCTGCCAGTTTCAACAACAACTCGCGCACGGAATCATCCAAGCGCCGCGTTTTGCTTTCCGTCCGCTTACGGCGGTGCCGCCGCGCAGCACTTTATCAAGTCGATATCACTATCAATCAAACTCCGCACCGCGCGGACGTGCCCCACCTGCTGCTTCTCTCGCTTAAACCGTCACGCTCCCGCACCTGCAGGCGTTAACTCAACTGCGGTGCGCCAGTCGAGCGTTCACGCCGGCCACGGCGCGTGCGACTAGCGTTCGCGAACGCTGCGGCACGCCGACTGGCGTCAACACTATTCATTAACATTCGACGACGACATGTACGATAGTTTCGGCATGATTCAGGAGAAGCATTATGAGGTTCATCTCTAGTCTCATTATTGCGCTCGCTCTGTGCGGCGCGGCCTTCGCACAGTCACACGTGGGCACAATTCAGGGCACTGTACGCGACCCGAATGGCGCGCTCGTGCCCAACGCCGCGATCACCATCACGGAGAACACCACCGGTTATAAGCAGACGACGCAGGCGAACGAACAGGGCGAGTTCAAGCTTGTCAACGTGCCCTTTCACATTTACACGCTGCACACGGAAGCAGCAGGCTTCCAGGCAACCGATAAATCAATCGACTTGGAGACCGCGCTGCCGCTCGATGTCGATCTCACACTCGCGGTCGGCGCGACGAATGAGACTGTCACCGTCACCTCCGAGAATCAAGTAGTCGAGGTTGATAAGACCTCATCCGATACCGGCATTTCGCAGACGCTGCTGGAACGACCCCTCGGCGCAGTGCCTTCGCGCGGCATCGAAGCCATCGTCGCGTCTGCGCCCGGCTTTGCTCCGGACGACAACGGCCGCCTGCACCCACGCGGTTCTGAGTCGCAGGTGCAATACGTCGTTGACGGCGTGCCGATCACGGACAATCTCTCCGCGATCTTTTCGACCAGCCTCGATGCGCGCACACTACGCACGGTCGAAGTCCTGACCGGCGGCATCGCCGCCGAGTTCGGCGATAAACTGGCGGGCGTCGTCAACGTCAATACACGCTCCGGGCTTGAGACGCCGACGCAGGGCGGCGTGAGCTTTTCTGGCGGCAGTTTCTCGACCGGCGAGATCGGCGCAGATTTTTCGACGCATACAAAGAAATTCGGTTTCCTGACGAGTCTGTCGGCGACCACCTCACAGCGTTTCCTCGATCCGCCAAACATCGAGAACTTCCACAACTTCGGCCGTACGGGCAAGGGCTTCTTCCGGCTCGACTATCAGTTCAACCAGAACAACTCTCTGCGCGGCACGTTCCTCCTCGGCGGCTCAAACTTCCAAGTGCCCAACCGGCTCGCACAGGAAATCGCCGGACAGGAGCAAAAACAAAAGCTACGCGACAACTCCGAGTTCATTACCTTCGAGCACATCTTCTCGGCGCAGGCGCTGGGGCAGTTCTCTTTCTTCCATCGCGGCAGCACCGCGCGGCTGACGAGCAATCCGGCCTCGACACCCATCGCCGCCTTTCAAGATCGTACGCTTGATAACACCGGCGGCATCGCGGCTATTTCGCTCACGCGCGGACCGCACAATATCAAGTTCGGCGGGCAATTCACGATCACGCCGGCGGATGAGCAGTTCAGCTTTTACCCGACCGTGTCTTTTGCCGATTTGACGGACGAGAACGGCAACACAGTGCCGAACCCGATCAACGCTTTCGCCGTCGCCAACCCGTTCGTTTTCAACGGCCGCAAGACAGGCCGCACGCTCAGCGCCTACGCGCAGGATCGCTTCTCGCCGTTCCGCAACTTCACGATTGATGCCGGGCTGCGCTACGACAATTACCGGTTCGTCATCCACGACGCCGCGTTCAGCCCGCGCATCGGCGTCGCCTATTTTATTCCCCGCACGCAGACCACCTTGCGCGCCTCCTACAATCGCTTCTTCCAACCGCCGCCGGTCGAGAACCTATTACTCGCCAGTTCGGCCGCGGCGGCCGCCATCTCGCCTGTCGCCGTGCTGCAAGGCATCACGACGGTGCAGCCGATCCGGCCGGACAAGGAGAACGTGTTCGAGGTCGGCGCGCAGCAAGCATTGGCGCGCTACTTCCGGCTGAATCTGACGGCTTATCAAAAGCGCATCAAGAACTTCTCCGACAAAGATCAATTCTTCGAGACCGGCGTCATCTTCCCCATCACTATCGCAAGCGGGCGCGTGACCGGCGAAGAGTTGCGCGTTGAGTCAATCGACATACATGGCTTCCGCACCTTCGCCTCTTACGCTAACTCACGCGCTTATGGTGTCACACCGATCAACGGCGGGCTTTTTCTTGGCGACGACCCCGGCGCTCTGCGTACGGCCGGGTTCAAGTTTGCGAACGATCATGATCAGCGCAACTCTTTGCAGTTCCAATTGAGCTACAACCATCGCAGCGGCGTCTACGCCACCTTCGGCGGCCGCTACGACTCCGGTTATCCGGTTGACGTTGAACCCGGCACGACACGCGCCGACTTCATCGCCGCCGGCTTCGACCCGCGCTTCTTTGACAAGATCGACTTCGCACGCGGGCGTGTCCGGCCGCGCACCATTCTTAACTTCTCGGTCGGGGCAGACCTACTACAGAAAGAGCGCACAGCTTTGAATGTGCAATTCGACGTGCAGAACCTGACGGACAAGCTCTTTCTCTACAACTTCGAGTCGGTCTTTAGCGGCACGCATGTCGGCAACCCACGCCTGATCAGCGGCCGGCTAGCGCTCCGGTTCAAATAAAGACACGGCAAAAGTCCGACCGGCGACGTATAGCAGACAGCCCAAGCTGCTCGTCGCCGGTCGTTTTTTTTGGAACAAAGCTTAGCCGGCGCGCGTCTATCCGTTCGACACGCGCCAACGACCGCTTATCCCCAAACCGTTGACAGTTATCACGGCGCGCCGATAGAATGCGCTCGCGCGTTTGGGGTTGCTGGTGTCCGTCGTTCGTTCAGAGGAACTAACCGTGAGTCTCGTCAAAGTCATCATCATCACCATCGCCGTCATCCTGAGCATCCTGTTCTTCGGGCGGTTCTTGTTTTAGCCCGCGCGCAGCCGTGATCCGCACCTGCGCCCTAGCGCTGCCCCGCCGCACGCCTCCGTCGCGCGTCCGTCGCTCCACCTCTGTCATTTGTGGTTGCTTAATTCTCCTCTTCATTTTCTGCATCCGGACGCCGGCACAGACGCCAACAGACAGTGATGAGCTGCTCACTGTTCGCACGGATTTCGTCAACGTGCCTTTCTTCGTAACTGACACTCATGGCGCGCGCGTGCCCGGTCTCGCCCAGGCAGACTTCGCGGCCCGGATTGACGGTCAACCAGTCCCGCTCAGCTATTTCGCATCCGGCACAACGCGCGTCGCCCTGCTCTTTGCGCTCGATGCCTCCGGCAGCATCGCCGCCAACATCGCCCGCCAACGCGAGACGGCGCTCGCGCTCTTCGCGCGCTTCGGTAGCAACTCAAGCATCGCGGTGCTAACGTTCGCCGAGAAGCCGCGCATGGCGCTGCCCTTCTCGACTGACGTTCAGCAGATTCGCGCAGCCTTCCAAACCAATGAGCAACCCGATCAGCACACAGCGATCTTCGACGCGGCACTCTTTGCCGTGCGCGCCTTTGATTCCGGCAAGCCGCCCGGTACAGACCGGCTCATCGTCGTGCTCATCAGCGATGGACTGGACACGGCGAGTCTTGCGCGTCCTGCGGCCGTGATTGATGAAGCGAACACACGCGGCGTCACGTTCTACGTGATTCATCTGCCGCTCTTCACGCCCGCCGCCGGCGCGCTGGTCGTTCGCCGCCCCGCGCGCGGTTTCCGTGAGTTGGGCGAACGAACCGGCGGCAAATATTTTCTCGTCGGCGACGCCCGTATCGCGCTCAATCCGCACGCCGCCGCTGATCTCGCGCCCATCTTCAGCGCCATCGCCGCAGACCTTCAGAGCCAGTACGTAATAGGACTTTATCCACCACCGCACGCGCGCATTGGCGAGCATCGCGTCGAGATTGATCTGAGTTCACCAGCCGGGCGCAAACTGCGCGTGCGGCAACTACGCGTCGGTTACACGGTCAATAAATAGTGAAGCCTCAATCGTGAATAGACAGAACTGCCTTTGCTCCTTTTATGAGCTACGATTTACGATTCATCACATTATGACTGAACACAATGACAAAGGTTTGCGCCGCATTCGGCGCGCGTTGTTGAGCGTATCGGATAAGACGGGCTTGATTGAGTTCGCGCAGACGCTCCGCTCCTTCGACATTAAGTTGCTTAGCACGGGCGGGACGGCGCGTGCCTTGCGCGAAGCCGGGCTTGAAGTGCGCGATGTAGCGGATGTAACCGGCTTCCCCGAAATGCTCGATGGGCGCGTCAAGACTCTACATCCACGCATACACGGCGGACTGCTGGCCATTCGCGACAACGTCGAACACACGGCGGCGCTTACAGCGCACGACATCGAGCCGATTGATCTCGTCGTCATCAACCTCTATCCCTTCGAGCAGACCATCGCGCGCGACGATGTCACGCTCGCAGAAGCCATCGAACAGATCGACATCGGCGGCCCGGCCATGATCCGTTCGGCGGCAAAGAATTACACGGATGTGGCGGTGGTTGTTTCGCCAGATGTTTACGCCGAATTGACTACTGAGTTGAATCACAACGGCGGCGCGCTCTCGCTCCCGACGCGGGGGCGGTTGGCGTGGCAGGCTTACCAGCGCACGGCTGAGTACGACATGCGGATCTCCAGCTTTTTGGGGGCGGAAATAGGCAACCCGCAGCGCGTACTTGACGCAGGCGAAGGATGCGCAGCCTCAGTTGAAGCGCCCCATAATTCCATTTATCCGCTTCATGATTTTAAGCTGGGAAAGATTCGCGATTTACGTTACGGCGAAAACCCGCATCAGTTCGGCGCGTTGTACGAGTTTGCCCCGCCCAATAATGGGGAGGAGAAATTTGGCGTGGCGCACGCCGAGTTACTGTCGGGCAAAGAGATGTCTTTCAACAATTATGTTGATGCTGACGCAGCGTGGCAACTCGTCTGCGATTTTGACGAGCCGGCTTGCGCGATCATTAAGCACATGAACCCGGCGGGCGTCGGCAGCGCTGACGTCCTCGTTGATGCGTATCGCCGCGCGCTCGCTACTGATCCGGTCTCGGCGTTCGGCAGCATCGTAGCCTTCAATCGCAAAGTTGACGAGGCGGCGGCGCAAGCGGTGACCGAAGTTTTCACTGAAGTGCTCATCGCGCCCGACTTCGACGAAGCCGCGCTGGCGACGCTGCAAAAGAAGAAGAACCTGCGTTTGCTCCGCACGAATATTTATGACCGCAATGCAAGCTACGAGAGCCTCGACTACAGGCGCATCTCCGGCGGCATGCTGGTGCAGACGCGCGACACGCACCGACTGACGCGCGACGCGCTCAAGGTCGTGAGCAAACGCGCGCCGAGCGAAGAGGAGATCGCGGCGTTGCTGTTCGCGTGGACGGTCTGCAAGCATGCGAAGTCGAACGCCATCGTGTACGCGCGGGCGGGACAGACAATCGGCGTGGGCGCAGGGCAGATGTCGCGCGTTGACTCCGTGCGCCTCGGCGCGCTGCGTGCGCAGTTGCCCGTCAATGGCTCGGTGTTGGCCTCCGACGCCTTCTTCCCTTTCCGCGACGGCATAGATGAAGCCGCCAAGCACGGCATCACCGCCATCATCCAGCCCGGCGGCTCAGTCCGCGATGCTGCGGTGATAGCAGCCGCAGACGAACACAAGCTTGCAATGGTATTCACCGGCGTGCGGCATTTCAAGCATTAGCGCAGAGGGCCGAGAGGTGAGAGGTCAGAGGTCAGTTTTTAGCTTTCACTAACCTCTAACATCTAACCTCTGCCCTCTGCTCTGCTCGCTTGCTCTTGCGCCCGTCCATCGTTGATACTTGCGCTCGCGCGCATGCCTCTACAAGTCTTCCGCAGGCGGCGCGCGGATTTGTTGCTGTTGAGGGGATCAATTCATGCCAGATGATAACGTGTCCAACCTTGTGCCGAATGATGCTGCGCCAAACGGCGAGCAAATACGTTGCCGCTACTGCGGGCAGTTGAACCAGACCCGCGCTGAGGTGAACGGCGCGGCGAAGTGCGGACGCTGCCGCCTGCCTCTGTCGGAAGAACCGCATAAGAAGTTCGCTGACCTGAGCAAGCACGAGTACATACACCCGGCCGACAGCCGCGCGCTCTCGGCGTTGCGCGCGATTCCCGGCATTGATACGGCGGTGAAGAAACTGCTCGCGGTCACGGGCGAGTCCGCTATCCGCGTCATCTTCATGGCGAGCGCGGTGCGCGTCACGCCGCAGCAGTGCCCCGACCTGCACGCCAAGCTGCAAGTCGCCTGCACCACGCTCGGCGTGGACATGCCGGAGCTTTACGTGCAGCAGTCGCCTATCGTCAATGCCTTCACGGGCGGTGTCGAACGGCCCGTCATCGTGTTGTACTCAGGGCTGCTTGAGCGTCTGACCGACGAAGAGGTGCTCGCCGTCGTCGCCCACGAAGTCGGGCACATACACGCCGAGCACGTGCTGTACTTGACGGTCGCGCATCTGCTCGAAGCCCTCGCCAACGTCGCCCTCGCCGCCGCACCCGTTGCCAGTCTCGTCGCGCAGATTCTCTCCGGCACGATGCGCGCTGCCCTGCTCGCGTGGGCACGCCGCGCGGAACTTTCGTGCGACCGCGCCGCGCTACTCGTCACGCAAGACGCGGACGTGATCGGGCGCACGATGATGAAACTCTGCGGCGGCACGTTCGCGTCGAAGGTGGACTACGATCAGTTTCTATTGCAAGCGCGCGATTTCCAGAAGAACTACGACGACAAGGCGCTCGACCGCTTCTGGGCCGACATCATCACGTCGGGGCTGTCGCACCCCTTCCCCGTCTGGCGCGTCTCCGAGATTCTCAAATGGACGGAGAGCGGCGAGTACGGGCGTCTGATCAACGGCGAGGCTGCGAGCGCCGCAGCTTAAGCACTGTGGATGTGGATAAAGGTTTCGAGCTTGTCGGCCCGATTTCCGCAGTTGAGACAATCGCCATCGGCAGCTCGATCCGGGAAGTGCCTCAGTTGCACACGCGGTATGGGCGCGGTCGTTGGCGCAAGCGGAAAGGGGTTGCCAATGTGCGCCTCTCCGATGGTACGATACGGCTGGCGGAGGTTCACTGGTACGAAGCGCATGGCATCGGCAAGGTGCGCATGAAGATCAAACGCTATCTCGACTGAGTTCGTCATGACAGGCCAAGACACACAACCGCGTTTCGCCATCTGCGTTAATAACGCCAGCTATCCTGACGATCTGAAAGTCAGAACTGTCTATCAAGTTCTGCCCGACGAATCAGCGGCCCGCAGCAACTATCTCCGAGTCGTAGATGAGACTGGCGAGGACTACCTTTATCCGGCCGCCTGTTTCGTCTTTGTTGACTTACCCCCCGAAGCCGCGAAAGCCTTGCTGACCACGGCGACATAAGCTCGCGTCTCCGAGATTCTCAAATGGCGGAAAGCGGCGATACGGGCGTCTGATCAACGGCGAGGCTGCGAGCGCGGCAGCATAAGGAGAAATCATGCGCGGTGTTTGGCTGAAGATGATCGGCATGACTGAAAGTCCCATGACCGGAACGTACAAATTAAACTACGTCGATTTTGCGAGGAACCGACGACCGCGCCGCATCCATCGTGGTGATCATCTCGTCCTCAATGCCTGCGGTGGAAGCAAGCACGTGTTCGCGCTCGCCGAGGCTATGAGTGAGGTTTATAACGGTGGCAACATGGAACGCTTCCCTTACCGCGTCGATGTCAAATATCTGGTGAATCTACCTGTATCTGATGGGGTACACATTGATGCGATCAGCACGACTGAACGCGACCTCGCCCGCTCGCTTTTGCGCGCCTCTTACATTGAACTACGTGCGGCAGAGTATGAGCGCGCAGCGACCAAGCTCCGCGAGGCAGCAGAGAAATAGTAACCTCTTTCTATCCGAGACCGACGCACGAAGCAGGTCGTGCCCGTCCTTCAACTTTGAGTTTATGCTTGAGAACAAAATCGGTATTGTCTTTGGTGTGGCGAACAAGCGTTCGATTGCGTGGGCGTCGGCGTTGGCGTTGGCGGAGGCAGGCGCGCAGTTGGCGTTCACGTATCAGAGCGAGCGTTTGCGCGAGAACGTGGAGGGCTTGACGGGCGAGTTGAGCGGCGAACCGCTGCTCGTGCAGTGCGACGTGCAGAAGCCCGAAGAGGTGGCGGAGACGTTCCGGCGCGTGGGCGAGCGTTATGGCCGGTTGGATTTTCTCATCCACAGTCTCGCGTTTGCGCCGCGCGAGGCGCTCGAAGGCGAGTACGCCGCCACGTCGCGCGAGGCGTTCGCGACCACGCTCGACATCAGCGCGCATTCGTTGACGGAGTTGGCCCGCGCCGCGCGTCCCTTGATGACCGAAGGCGGCAGCATCGTCTCGATGACCTATTACGGCGCGGAGAAGGTCGTGCCGAATTACAACGTGATGGGTGTAGCCAAGGCCGCGCTCGAAGCTTCGACGCGCTATCTCGCGTGGGACTTGGGCAAGGACAACATTCGCGTCAACGCGATCAGCGCCGGCCCGCTCAACACGCTCGCCGCGCGTGGCGTCGGCAACATGAGCGCGATGCTCAAGCACCACGCCGAACACTCGCCCTTGCGCCGCAACGTCGAAGCGCGCGAGGTCGGCAACGTCGCCCTTTTCCTCTGCGGCCCCCTCTCCACCGCCGTCACCGGCGAAGTCATCCACGTAGATTGCGGCTTCAACATCATG
>JBBRYU010000115.1:0-12801 GCA_038237345.1 Pyrinomonadales bacterium | reverse complement strand
GCCTTCGTAAGACGTGAAGAAGAACAGGCGGTTCTTGATGAGCGGGCCGCCGACGTTGCCGCCATAGCGGTCGAAGTCCGCGCGCGGGATGAAGCTCACGCCGTTCGCCGGATCGACGCGACTTTTCTCGCGTGTGAAACTCGAACCCGGTTGCTTGTTCTGCACGTCGATGGCGTTCAGATAACGGTTGTTGAAGAAGCCGTAGGCCGTGCCGTGAAATTGATTCGTGCCGCTCTTGGTGGCAAGGATGAACTGCCCGCCGGTCGAGTGGCCGAACTCAGCCGAGTATTGATTGGCCAAGAGCGAGAACTCGGAGACGGTTTCGGGCGAGACGTAAATCTTCGGCCCCGTGTTGACCTTGTCGTTGTTGTCCACGCCGTCCACGACGAAGTTGTTGTTGCGCGGGCGTTGCCCACCAACCGAACCGCCGGAGCCGACGCCGACGCCGCCTGAACTCGACACATTCGGCGCAACCAAGCCCAAGTTATAAACGCCGAGACTCGTATTGGCCGGCACAGCCGATTGCGCCAACTCGACCACCTGTCGCTCGTTGAAACCTTTAGAGAGATTCGTGGTCGTCGTATCCACCAACTCTGCGCCGCCGGCTGATACGTCCACGGTCTCGCCTTGCAGCCCGACTTGCAGTTCCGCCGGCACGTCCGTCGTCTGATTAAGTTGCACCCGCACGTCGGCGAGCGTGAGCGCCTTGAAGTTCGCCGCCTCAACCGTGATCGCGTACTCGCCCGCGAGCAGGTTGTTGAACTCATACACTCCTTCGTTTGTCGTCTGCGCGGTCTGCGCGCTGTTGGTGGCCTTGTTCGTGATGGTGATCCGTGCGCCGGGCACGACCGCGCCGTTCTGATCCTTGACGACACCGCGCACATTGCCGGTCGTCACTTGCGCCACAGTCGCGGCTGCGCACAACAACACTACCAAAGCCAGCATGAGCGCGCGGGTTATATGATGAATGCGCCCGGGGGATGAATTAAACCTGCGCTCGCACAGGATTGCCAGTTGCGCCGCGCCTTGCGTCTGCGGCCACTGTCTCGAAGTCAAACTCGTGTTCATTTGTCTGCCTCCCTCTTCGTTGTGTCGATGCAGAGGTTGACCTATCGCCTTGTGCGATCAGGCCAACATCTACGACTCGCTAAGAGTTGGGCAACGTCTGTGCCGCCGTTTGGGCGTACACGCAATGTGTTGTGCGGCGATGATTTAAACGGAACGCGAGTGCGCGGCCCGGCGCAGTTAAGCAAAACTTCGCTGAAGAACTGCTTATTATTTAATGAGACGTGAATGCGGCAGGGTCGGCACAAGGCATGAAGCGTCGGGTCTGCGCCGGCTGACGTTGGTGCGACCGGCCTGAATAAAGGTGTGACCGGCCTTAATAAACTTTGATTGCCCGGCGAAGATTTTTAATCCGCCGTCGTTGCATGATCTACATGTTCGTGTATTAGGCGTGCAGAGAATTGGATGGGCAAGATGAACAATCTGGCGGGCTGCGGAAAGCGCGCCGAGGCAAGCAGGCTACGGGGCAATTTCAGTTACGCACTTTCGCCATCACTTTACGGCCGCTCGACGTCAGGGGCGGAGCGTTAGTCACATTCCGCAACCTTGTTGAGCAGAATCTATTTATCTTACGGCAGATGTATTTCGCGAAAGAGGTGGAAACGAACATGAAGACTGACCATGGGGTAGCGTCGGTCAACGCACAAACCGTTATCGGATTGGTGCCGCAGTTCATACGCATGGCGGCGGTGCAGGATTTGGCTAAGACCCTGCTCACGGAGATCAAAGGGATCGGCGAATTGACCGAGTTGAATCTCGCGGACGGCATCAACTTCAAAGCTGAGGTGCGCCGCTACGAGACGGAGTTGATCCGCCTCGCCCTCCGGCTCACCGGCAATCATCAGTTGCGCGCGGCGCGGATGCTCGGCATCAAACCCACGACGCTCAATGCCAAGATCAAGCGGCTCGACATACAGAGTTAAGCAACGCGACTTGCGCGCCGCTTAATTCAGCCTGCCGGCGCTCATACCTTAAAGGCGATTATGACTTCCCTGACCTTAGTCACTGCGGCACACGCGGGCGTAAACAGTGCAACCGCTGCGCCGATTGCGACGGACCGCGCAGGGGCCGCGAGGCTGCCCGTCCTCGCCACCGCGAACGATGTTCGTGAGTTGGTGCAGTATTTGAAAAAGCAGCCGCACGGGATAGACCTGTCCGAGATCGCGCAACCGATCCGCAAACGCGTCTTCTTCCCGCCTAAGATCGCGGCGTATGAGTATTGGGGCCTGATCACGCGCGTCGGCGAGCGGTTGACCCTGACGCAATTTGGTTGGGAGTTCGCGCGGAGAATTGAACCTGAAGCCATAGCTTATCGCGCGCTGCTCGACGCGACGGCCGCCTATCGTGCAGTTCTCCAGCAACTCTATGCGCAGGGGCTGAGCGTGGTCACGCACGAGGAAGTGCTCGCGTGCTGGCGCGCACATTTCCCGCACGCGGTTTACGACACCGAGTTGCCGACGCTACGGGCCGGTGTGGTCTGCTTCTTCCATCTCTGTCAGGCGGCCGAGTTGGGCACGGTGACGCTGGGCAAACGCGGCCAACCGACGCGCCTGCGCCTGCTGCGCCCGGAGTTGAAACGCTATCTGGAGGCCGGCCCGGCCGATATACATGATGCCCCGCCCACACAGACCGCCAACGATCCGATGGCTGCGCGGGCGCAAACCACAGAGCCTGTTCCACCGCGCGCGGAGTTTGACGCAACACCGGCGGCCACGAGTTTGCGCGTGTATGTCTCGCACCCGCACGGCGCAACCGTCATCGCGCAATTATTGGAGACACTGAATCTGGTCGGCGTCACATATTGTCTGGGGGAGCGCGGCGCAACGGGGCACGAATTGCCGGGCGCGCATGTGCTCGCGGCGATGCGTGCGTGCGACATCGGCATCATCGTGCTCAGACCAGAAGATTTCGGCGACGTTGCGGCGACGGCCGACGGCCCGCTCGACGAGCGGGTGCTAAATGAGATCGGCGCGGCGTTCGTCTGCTTCGACGGTCGCCTGTTGCTGCTGCACGAAGAGTCGCTGCCCCTGCCTGCCGCGCTGCAATCTTTTCAGTGTACTTACCGGGGCGCAGAGTTGACGTGGGCCGGCGGCGTGAAAGTGCTGCGGGCGTTGCAAGGTTTCCGCAATGCGGCCCGCACACGCTCAACGGCGGCGCAGCGTTGAAACTTCGCGACGTTGCCATGCGCGGGCCGTCAACGGCCGCGCGGTGCAGGTTGCTTGACTGTTTGCGGGTCGCACCCGGCAGACCGCCGGGACCGTTACGACCGCGCGTCAGGGCGCAAGTCCCACGCGGCTGAGCACCTCCCGAAAGCGCGGGTCGGCGCGCAAGCTATCGAGAAAGGGATCGACCTTAGCATCGAGCAACCACGGATCGCGCCCCTTGTAGGCCGCATCGAGGCGCGCGAAGGCTTGCTCCCGCTCACCCAGTCCCGCGTAAACCAAAGCCTCAAGATATGGCGAGATGTAACGCCGCCGGGCTGACTCTTGCAGTTCGCGCAACAGTTCGCGCGCCTGCTCTTTGCGGCCCGACACCGCGTAGTTGAATGCGATGAGCGCGGTGGTCTGTTGCTTATGCTCGCCGAGCGGCGTCTGCGTCAACTCCGCAATCGCTTCATCGTGCCGGCCGGCGTGCGTCAGGGCCGCGCCCAGATAGTATTGGGCCGGCGAGAAGTCCGGATTCAATTCTAAGATGTGTCTGAACTGCGCGGCGGCGCGGTCGTACTGGCGACCGAAATAGAACGGCAGCCCCAAGTCCGTGCCGTGCAGGAGCGAACTGGCATCAAGCGTCTGCGCGTGTTTGAAATATTCCAACGCCTCGTCGAAGCGCGCCCGCAGCATCAAGCACCAACCGTACCAGTGCAGCACGGTGGCGTAATTCGGATCGGCATCAATGGCGCGCTTGTAGTTGCGCTCGGCTGCGTCCCAGTCCCACTCGTAATACATCGCCACCTCGGCGAGCGAAGCCCACGGGCGCGCAAAACCTTCGTCCAGTTCGCACGCCTTCAGCGCATAAACCTTGGCCTTGGGGAAGGCTTCGTCCGGCGCGAGGTAGAGATATTCGCCGAGCATCAGGTACGAATCGGCGAGGCCGACATAGCCCAAAGCATTGTCCGGATACGTGGCGACGATCTGTTGCGCATAACCGATAGAGGTGCGGAGGCCCTTCTCCGTGCGCATGTTCCAGAAGTAGCGCCCCTTGACATACAGTTGATAGGCTTCGAGGTCGTGGCCGTATTGCGGCAGCGTCTGGCCGCTGGGCGGCCCGCCGAGTTCAAGCCGGAGCGCCTGTGTGATGCGTTCGGAGATCGCGTCCTGCACGGCGAAGGCATCAATGAAAGTCTCGTCGAAGTGATCCGCCCAGATCGTGCTGTCGCCGTCCACGCGGATGAGTTGCACATTGACGCGCACGCGCTCGCCCAAGTGTTGAATTGTGCCGTCGAGGACGGCCTCGACGCCCAACTCGCGCCCGACGGCCGGCAGATCGCGGGGCGCGTCCATGTAACGCAGGATCGCGTTGGTGGGGCGCACGGCGAGTTGTTTGAGTTTGGTTAAATTAGTGATCAGCGTGTCGGTGATGCCGAGGCCGCCGAAGTGCTCACCACCGGGCGGATTGAGCAGGGTGAATGGAAGCACGGCGAGCAAGAGCGGCGTCTGCCCGCCGCTTGCGCCGGGCCGCTGACCGGAGCCTTGCGCGCTCTCGTCATAGACCTCTCTGACTTTGGCGACGAAGCGATAGCCCTGCATCGGCACAGTCACGAGGTAGCGGTGATCGTTCGGGCTTTCGCCCATCACTTTGCGCAGCACGAAAATGTTCTGCGTCAGGTTGCCTTCTTCGACGATGCCGCCGTGCCAGATCAACCCGATCAGTTCGTCCTTACTGAGCAGCCGGTCGTGATGCTGCACGAAGACGAGCAGCGTGTCGAAGACTTTCGGTGTCACCGCTACGGGCTTACCGTCTTTTAATAACAGACGCTCCGAGGGCAGCAACCGGAAGGGGCCGAATTCATACCCGATGAGCCTGCGTTCTTCCATCATGGCGTTGAGAAACTTTGATAAGTTCTGAGCCGCGCCCGATGATACTTGAGCGACGGGGCGGATAGACGCTGTCGGCACGAGCAGATTGTTCATTGCACCGTTCGCGCCGTTTATGCGCCGGCAGGCCCCAGCGCCGACGCACCCGATTAGTTAGAGACAACGCTGCTTCGATGACAGATGTTGCGCGGCCCGTTGTCAGCACTGAACGGCAACAACAGCAAAATGGATCATTATCCAACCGCCCGTCACCGCTAGTCAGCCGCCTGTCACCACTCATTACAATCATGCTGCTGCGCCGCCCGATCACGTCGCCGTCATCCATGCGTGCGCGGACACAGAGTGCGCGCGGCGCAGCGTGCTCCACATAGCTTTCCGCGCGCAGGCATAGCGCAGTTCGCGCCCGTCATCTCCATCCGAAACTCGTTATTGTTTAAGCAGTCGTTGCTGTTTTTTCCGATGTCGTGGGCTGTGCAAACGCCCGCGCCCGCCCAAAACTTAATCACCCACTTCATTTAACTTCATCGCCCACGCACCCGGCATGCTCCTTGCCCCGTTCGCTGCAACCGACCCAGCGGCAGGCGACAACGCACTAGGACGCAGGGTCGTTATGTCTCCCCGTTTGCGCTGTCAGCCGCGCCCGCGCCATGCCTTTAGTAATCGGGCGAGCAGTGGGGCACAACATTTCAGGAGGAAGAAGATGAAGCACTTGAGAGTCGGGTTCGTCGCGCTGCTGTTATTGCTCGCGACCGGCCCTTTGAGTATTAACGCGCAGACGACCGCCGGGTCGCTCGCCGGCACGGTCACAGACCCGTCCGGGGCCAGCGTCTCCGGGGCGAACATCGTCGTGCGCAGCAATGCTACCGGCCAAGAGTTCACCACGCAGACGACCGACAACGGCACTTACCGCGTGCCCGCGCTGGCGAGCGGTTTGTATACCGTGACGGTGACTGCGCCAAGTTTCAAACAGGCCGTGGTGCAGAAGGTCAAGGTAGACGTGGGTTCGCCTTCGACCATTGATGTCACGCTCGAAATCGGCGCGGTTAGCGAGACGGTGACGGTGGCGGCGGCGGGCGGCGAGTTGCTGAACACGCAGACCGCGACCGTCGGCTCGACCATCACGGGCCGGCAGATCGTCGAACAGCCGCAGTCGTCGCGCGACGCGCTCGACCTCGTGACGCTGCTGCCCGGCGTGCAGAACACGGGTCGGCCGCGCCAGTCCTCGGTGAACGGCTTGCCGAAGGGCGCGATCAACATCACGATTGACGGCGTTAACGTGCAGGACAATTTGATCAAGTCGCAGGACGGCTTCTTCACCTTCGTCCGCCCGCGCGTGGACACGGTTGCCGAGGTGTCGATCTCGACCGCGACGCCCGGCGCGGAGAGCGCGTCCGATGGCGCGGTGCAGATCAAGTTCGTCACGCGCGGGGGCACGAACGATCTGCGCGGCTCGATCTACTGGTATCACCGCGAGCCGACGCTCTCGGCGAATTACTGGTTCCAGAATCTCCAGCCGGCCGATCCCAGGACCGGCAAAGCCCCGCGTCTGCGCGTGCTGCTGAACCAATTCGGCTTCCGCACCGGCGGCCCCATTGTCGTCCCCAAATTATTTGACGGACACGACAAGGCATTCTTCTTCGTCAACTACGAAGAATATCGTCTGCCCGAACAACAGTTGCGCAATCGCAACATCTTCAACTCGAACATCATCGGCGGCGCGACGCCGGGCAACTTCCAATACACCACGGCCGCCGGCACGCAGACCGTAAACCTGCTCGCGGTTGCGGCCGCGCGCGGGCTGACGAGCACGCTCGATCCGACCATCAGCAGTCTGCTCGGCGCGATCCGCGCCACCACCGGTCAGGGCGGCTTGCAGGCGATCACGGGTCAGCCGAACTTCCAACGCTTCGGTTTCGTCGCCACCAACTTGCAGAAGCGCAAGTTCCCGACCGTGCGGCTCGACTTCAACCTGACGAAGAACCATCACATTGAGAACATCTGGAACTATCAGCAGTTCCGCAGCCCGGTGGACTTCCTGAACAATCTCGACCCGTCGTTCCCCGGCTTCACGAACACCGCCGGACAGGACTCGAACCGCTTCACGAACACGACCGCGCTACGCTCCACACTGTCGGCGAGTATCGTGAACGAGGCGCGGCTCGGCTTCGAGGGCGGCAACAGTTTCAGCTCCGTGCCGCCGACGCAGTTCGCCAATCAGGGCGGCTTCGATCTCGCCTTCAGCGATAGCGTCAATCAGAGCGTCGTCCTCAGCGATGTGACCGCCAACAACTTCCCGAACCAAGCCGGCTTGGGCGCGTTCGGCAACCAGTCGAGCCGGCGCAACACGCCCTTCACGACTTTCACCGACAGCCTGACGTGGGTCAAGGGCAAACACAGTTTCAACTTCGGCGGCGACTACACGATCATCAAGTCTTTCCAGACCGGCCGAGCGTTGGTCGCGCCGACGGCCTTCTTCGGCATACAGGGCGGCGATCCGGCGGAAGACCTCTTCTTCGGCGACGACGCGGCGACTGCCTTCCCCGGCGCGAATGCCAACCAACTGAACGAGGCCGCACAGATTTACGCGCTCCTGACCGGGCGCATCACCAACCTGACCCGGACGGCTTTCTTCGACGAGAATGGTAAGTACTCGTTGCAGGGGCAGCGGACGTCGCGCTTCCGGCAGCGGCAGTATGGTCTCTTCGCGCAGGACGCGTGGCGCTTCCGCCCGAATCTGACCCTGACTTATGGCCTGCGCTGGGAGCCGCAAGAGGCTCCGACCTCGCAGAACAACGTCTTCGCTAAGACAGACGTGGCCGGCGTGTTCGGCGTCTCCGGTGTGGGTCGCCTGTTCCAGCCCGGCGTCCAATCCGGCGCACGCCCCGCGCAGTACACGGCTTTGCGTCCGGGCGAAAAACTCTATGCGACCGACTCGAATAACTTCGCGCCCTCGGCCGGTTTCGCCTATCAGCCCGACTTCAAGAGCGGACTCATGCGCCGTGTCTTCGGCAACACGGGCCAGAGTGTGTTGCGCGGTGGCTTCTCCATCGCCTATGTGCGCGAGGGTCTCTCACTCGTCACCCAGCCAATCCAGGGACTTCCCGGCGGCACTGCCGATGCCAGCCTTAACGCGGGCATAGACTTCGCGCCCGGCACGCTGTTCCGTGATCGCGCCAGCCTACCGGCGGCCGTCGTCCCGACATCACCGAACTATCCGATCACGGGCAACGTGTTCGACGCAGCGACGCCTTCGGCCTTCGATCCCAATCTCAAGACGGGCTACGTCGCATCGTGGACGGGCGGCTTCCAACGCGAGTTGACGAAGGACACGGTCTTCGAGGTGCGCTACGTCGGCACGCGCGGCATCAAGTTGGCGCGGCGCTACGCCTTGAACGAAGTGAACACCAGCGAGAACGGCTTCGCCAGCGAGTTCCTGCTGGCGCAGCAAAACCTGCTCGCCAATCGCGCGGCGGGGCGCGGCAACAACTTCCGCTACTTCGGCGCGGGCACTGGCACCAACCCGCTGCCAATTCTGTTCTCGTTCTTCACGGGCCGGCCGGCCACGGCCGGGGCCGCCAATCCGGCGGCTTATGGGTCGAGCAGTTTCGCCAACACCGGGTTCATCACCAATCTGTTGCCGAACAACAACAACGTGATCGGCTTTGCGACCACGCTCAGCAGCGGCGGCGGCGGCTCGCCGACCACCGGCGACTTCTTCTTCAACAACGGTATCGCGGCCGGACTGCCGGCGAACTTTTTCGTCGTCAATCCGGATGCAATCCTGACGAACGCAGCGCTCACGGACAACGGACAGCGCACGTGGTACGACGGGCTGACCGTCGAGGTGCGCCGCCGTCTGGCACAGGGGCTGCTGTTGCAAGCCAACTACACCTTCTCGAAATCGCAGACCAACTTCTTCGCTTCGAGCCAGACGAACCTGAACAGCTATGTGACGCTGCGCGACCTGAGCTTGAGCAAGCGGCTCTCGCCCTACGATCAACGCCACGCCTTCAAGGTCAACTGGATTTACGAGTTGCCGGTCGGGCGTGGGCGTCAGTTGCTCGGTGATGCGAACGGATTAGTTGATCGTGTGCTCGGCGGTTGGGAGGTGCATGGCACGGCGCGGGTGCAGTCGGGACGCGCGTTCCGGCTCGGCAACGTGCAACTCGTCGGCTTGACGAAGCAGGACTTGCAGAAGGCGATTGAGATTCGCAAAGATCCGCGCGGTCTCGTCTTCTTCCTGCCGGCCGACATCATCCAGAACACGCAGCGCGCGTTCACCTTCTCGTCGGCGTCGAACGCGACGACGATTGCGAGTGGCGGCTATGCCACGCCGCCCACGGGCCGCTTCATCGCGCCCGCTGGCTACGGTGGTTGCGTGCAGCGCTTCGTCGGGCAGTGCGGCTTCAGCGATCTCGTGCTGCACGGGCCGCGCTTCGTCCGCGTGGACATGAGCGTAATCAAGCGGATCAGGTTCACGGAGACGACGAATCTGGAACTGCGCGGCGAGTTCCTGAACGCGATCAACAACCAGAACTTCTTCGTCGGCGGCAGCGCGTCGGTTGACGCCGCCGCCGTAACGAACTTCAGTTCCGGCGCATTCGGGCAGACGATCTCTGCTTATCAGGACATCTCGACGACGAACGATCCCGGCGGTCGTCAGGTGCAGTTCGTCATCAGATTCAACTTCTAACCTTAACCACATAACCGAACGCGGGCGGAGCAACTTATCGCTCCGCCCGCGTTTGCTTTCACCAACCCGCGCCACGCCACGCCAGATCATCTGTCGCTACTCTTTCGCCCACGCGCTCTTTCACAACTTGCGCACGAAACACTTGCCGGGCAGTTGCCGCACCAACTCGCGCATTTCTAATCCAAGTAACGCGCCCGTCAACTCCGGCAATGACAATTGCGCCGCGCCCGCGAGCGCGTCAATGTGCGCGGGTTCATCGGCTGAGAGTAGACCGAAGACAGTGCGCTCATGCTCCGATAAGTCGGCGGGCACAATCACGTCGAGCGCGCCCAGTGTGCCATCCTGCTTCCGTTTTGGCTCAGGCGGGAGCAGGCGCGCGGCGATCTCCGCCGGCAACTCGGCGGCGATGTCTTGCCATTGCTGCACCAGCTTCGCGCCCGCCGCCTTGATCAGATAGTTCGTGCCGAACGAGTTGCGCGACGTGATGTTGCCGGGCACGGCGAAGACCTCGCGGTTCTGCTCCATCGCTAACCGCGCCGTGATCAAGCTGCCACTGTTCTCCGCCGCCTCGACCAGCGCCACGCCCAGACTCAAACCACTGATGATGCGGTTGCGGTACGGAAAATTTTCCGGCAGCGGCGGGGTCGCCAACGGAAACTGCGACACGAGTGCGCCCTGCTGCGCCAGTATCTCCGCCGCCAGCTTGTCGTGATCACGCGGGTAAATTTCGTCCACGCCCGTGCCCAAGACGGCGACGGTGCGCCCGCCCGCTTCGAGCGCGCCGCGATGCGCCGCCGCATCTACCCCACGCGCCAGCCCCGACACGATGGTCACGCCGCGCGCCGCCAACTCGCGCGCCAACATCGTCGCCGTGTTCTGCCCGTAGGTCGAAGCGCGTCTTGAGCCGACGATGGCGACACACGGCGCATCGAGACATTCCTGCCACGCACCTTTGACATAGAGCGTGATCGGCGGGTCGGCGATCTCGCGCAGCAAGGCCGGATAAGTGCCGTCGTCCAGAACAAGCACGTCCGCGCCCAACTCGCGCACGCGCACCAACTCCGCATCGGCCGCCTCGTGCCGGTCGCGCAAAGCGATGCTCTCCAACGTCTCGGGCCGCAGACGCAACTGCGCCAACTCCGCGCGCAACGCGCCGAACACCGCCTCAGCCGCGCCGAAGCGTTCCAACAGACGCGCCGCCACACGCGGGCCGACGCCCGGCGTCATATTCAAAGCGATCCAGTCGCGCATAAAAGTAGAGGCTAGAGGTTAGCGGTCTGAGGTCAGAGTTTAAGGGCTAGAGATTAAGGGTCAGGGAAATCAGTTTCAACTAACCTCTAACCTCTAACCTCTGACCTCTATTGTCTTGGCGGAGGCGTGTAGGAATCGAACCTACCTGAGCCTGCTCTCACAGGCTCACAAAACGGTTTTGAAGACCGCGCCGCTCACCAGAACGGATGCGCCTCCCGGTTAAGGCTTCGTACCCTACGCGCCGCAAGCGCGGCCTGTCAAGACCCTGCGCTGGCGCGATGGCCCGTAAGTAAACCTTGGGCACATTCGTGCGCGCGCGCCGCTTGACCATGTACGTCCGTCCCGCTATCATTCTTTTTCGAACGGACGTTCGAACGAGCAGCAATTTACATCTAAGCTATCGGAGAGAGCAAGACAGAAACGGCATGATTAATTTTGCGACCACGCCAGCACAGTACAAGCACTGGCAACTGAAGATTGATGGCCGCGTCGCCACGTTGACGATGAACGTGCAGGAAGACGCGACGCTGGCGGACGGGTACAAACTCAAGTTGAACTCGTACGATCTGGGCGTGGATATAGAGTTGGCCGACGCCATCCAGCGGCTGCGCTTCGAGCATCCGGCGGTGCGCGCCGTCGTCATTACGAGCGTGCGCCCGCGCATCTTCTGTGCCGGCGCGAACATCTATATGCTCGGCACGTCCGCCCACGCCTTCAAAGTCAACTTCTGCAAGTTCACCAACGAGACGCGCTGCGCCATCGAGGACGCCTCCGCGCATTCGGGTCAACGCTACATCGCCGCTCTGAACGGCACGGCCTCCGGCGGCGGCTACGAACTCGCCATCGCCTGCGACGATATTTATCTCGTGGACGACGGCAGCTCGGCCATTTCGCTGCCCGAAGTGCCCTTGCTCGGCGTGCTGCCCGGCACGGGCGGACTCACGCGCCTCGTGGACAAACGCAAGGTGCGCCGCGACCGCGCCGACGTGTTCTCCACGCTCGCCGAAGGCTTGAAAGCGAAGCGCGCGAAAGAGTGGGGCTTGATTGACGACTACTTCCCGACCAGCAAATTCGATCAGGCAGTCGCGGCGCGCGTGCGCGATGGCATTGAGGCGAATGCCAAGCCGAACGACGCGGCCGGCATCAAGCTCAATCCGTTGCAAGTCGAGGCGACGGCGGCCAGGCGCGAGTACAAATACGTCAGTGTGAAGTTGAACCGCGCTGGGCGTTACGCAGACCTGACCGTGCGCGCCCCCGAAGCCGATCTACCGACGACGCCAGCAGAGATCGAGCAACTCGGCGACGCCTATTGGCCGTTGCAAGCTTATCGTGAGCTTGACGATGCGCTGTTGCATCTACGCTTCAACGAACTTGAGATCGGTCTCGTCTGTCTGCGCACCACCGGCGACGCCGCCAACGTCCTTGCAGTTGATCGCACGCTCGTCGCCAATCGCGATCATTGGCTCGTGCGCGAGACGCTCCTGCACATGGCGCGCGCACTGCGCCGGCTTGATCTGACGGCCAAGAGTTTCTTCGCGCTCATCGAACCGGGCAGTTGCTTCGCTGGCAACCTGCTTGAACTTGCGCTTGCGGCGGATCGCACTTACATGCTGAACAACCCGGACGAGCGCGTCGAGATTGCCACGGACGAGTTGAACGCGGGCGCGCTGCCGATGAGCAACGGCTTGACGCGGCTGCAATCGCGCTTCCTTGCCAATCCCGCACAGGCCGATGAAGTTTTAGCGCATGATGGCGCGT
>JBBRYU010000114.1:0-12855 GCA_038237345.1 Pyrinomonadales bacterium | reverse complement strand
GCAGCGCCAGGAAGAGGTCGCACGCCAGCGCGCGGCCGCAGAAGCAAAGCGCCGTGCTGATGAAGAAGAGGCGCGGCGGCTGGTCGAAGCTGCGGCAGCGGCCCGCGCCCGCGCCGCGGAAGAGCAGCGCCGACAGGAAGAAGAAGCGCGCGCGTTGGCTGCCGCTGCCGCGGCCCGTGCGGCCGAAGAAGAAGCCCGGCGACATGCTGAAGAGGAGCGTGCGGCACAGTTACAGCGTGCGGCGGCAGAGCGCACGGCCGCCGAGATGCCGCCGGTTGATGCGGAACGCCCGCCGCAAGAGCCACCCGTAGGTGTCATCAGTTACCCGCCGCCCGTCACGCGCTTGGCCGAAGAGTCGCTGCAACAGGCGGGCGGCATGTTCAGGCAGCAGCCGGTCATCGCTCCCGACAGCGTGACCCAAGGACAGCCGCCCTTTCAGGATTCCGCTACCATCGGCCGGCCGGCGGCCCAACGCCCCCCCCTGATGATGGTCATTGGGCTTGTCCTCGCGCTGTTATTCGTCGGTAGCATCGGCGCAGGCTTATACCTCTGGATGGGCTCAACTCCTAGCTCGACCCAGACGAACATTAACCGACCTAATCCGCCGGCATCAACGGTGGCCCGTGACATGGTTCTCATACCCGGCGGCAAGTTCAAGATGGGACGCGATAATGTAAATAAGTCGGACAAAGATGAACTTTTTCAGTACCCGGCGCACGAGGTGACTGTAGAATCTTTCTACATGGACAAAACGGAGGTAACCAACGCTGAGTATGAAAAGTTTGTGGATGCGATGGGATACCCCGCGCCGGTTGGTAAAGAAGGCCCGGATTGGCAGCCATGGGAGGGCAACAAGCCGCCTGCCGGACAGGAGCAGTGGCCGGTCAGAAACGTTTCCGTCGAAGACGCAAAGGCTTTTGCCGCTTGGCTCGCAAAGCGCGACCGCGTAACTTACCGCCTGCCGACCGAAGAAGAATGGGAATATGCTGCCCGCGGCGGTAGTAAGGACTATCTCTATCCGTGGGGCAACGAGTGGCTTGATGGTTATGCGAATGTGGGTGCCATGAACATCCGCACGGATGCGCCGAAGCCAGTCGCATCATCTCCCCAGAATGCGTCACCTTTTGGCGTACTCGATATGATCGGCAACGTGTGGGAATGGACATCTTCCGAGCCTTCAGTTTATCCAGATAATAAAGAGATGGAGAACACCAAAAAGCCGGGGCTGGTGGTCCGGCGTGGAGGTGGCTATACCTACGTCGGCCATCGCGGTCAGGCGGCGATCTCGGCCACATGGCGGGAGGGTTACGCGGCAGCGACCAAATCCAACTATGTAGGATTTCGTCTCGTGCGGGCCGGTTCTTGAGCGACACACCAATTCTGCTCTGGGGTTCTTTCAGGCAAAACCAGAAAGTCAGCCATTTTCTTTCGGTGTCTGAAAGAATGATATGATCGTCATTCGTCCGGAGGACTACTCGTGTTCGCGCGCGAGGACTGCTGCATTCCGCTTGCTATGGCTAACTGCCTACGTCAGCTTGGCGCGCTGCCACGCACGAGCCGCCTTGCCGGCGGCGGACTGTGCGGGTTGGCTGAGCCTGCGTCCCGAGGTGAAATGTTTTGGCGCTCCACGTCATTTATAAATGAGAAGGTCGTGCTGATAGAAATTGAGTGACCTCGGTCAGGCAAACATCTTGACAGGGTGTAGACCGCAGCGTATATTCCCGTTGCTTCCGATTGATGTACCGACGCTGGTCGCCGTTGTTACCCTCGTAAGTGCGATAGCAGTGAGCTAGTCCCTAACGTTTTCTAGTTCACCAAGTTCTTCCGTAGCGATTTTCAACTACATGCATAGCGCAGGCCTGTTCAGCACAGCCAGTCCTGTTCAGCACAGCCAGTCCGGCACTCACTCGCACCTCTCTGCGCCGGCAGTCACATAATTCAAGAGTGCTCTGATAGGTGTTTGTAACTTGAAAAGATTCTTCTTCGAGCCTCGCTGAGCGGCTCGTTCTGTTCTTCGTCGGAGTTGACGCGTCCATCGAGCATTCATAACCCTAGGAGGAAGCTTAAATGTTTCAGTGCATACTGACCTTCAACGCGCGCAATCTTTTCTCCGCCCTGTTACCAATCATCGCGTGTCTGCTGCTGGCGACATCGGCGGGCGCGCAAACCACTGTGACCGGCGCGGTGGAAGGGCAGGTTCTCGACAGCGCGGGTAACGGCATCCCCAACGTCAGGGTGCAGATCGTCGATACTGAATCGCAGGTCCCGTATGAGGCCAAGACAGATGCCAACGGCCGGTATAGCAGGCAGCAGCTTCCTCCCGGACGGTATGACATTAGTGTTGAAGTACCGTCGGGCTACACTTCCTTTAACCCGAATCGGAAAGTAAGCATCTTCATCACGAAAACCCGAGCGGTCGCGCCGGCGATCACGCTGACACCCACGCTGACACCCGCGCCGTCGCCCACGCCGGTAGCGCCGATGCCTGGGACGCCGGCCGAGCCAAACGAGCCGCCGCTAGGGCCGCGGCCGATGCCAGGTCCGTCCCCAAGCCCCTCGCCAGTGGTTGAAGAAGAAGACATTAGCATCGACATCAACAGGACGGACGCCTCACGTGGCGGCAATTACCCGGAGAAAGAGGTCTCCACCCTGCCGCTAGGCTCGGTAACACTGACGCGCTCGTTTGATGAGTTGGCCCTCTTATTGCCCGGCGTCGCGACGCCGCCGCAGACGCAGGGCGATGTGGCCGGCCCCGGCATCGGCGCGGGCGTTGGCAGCGCGGGACAGTTCGCCGTCAATGGCTTGCGCTCGCGCGCGAACAACTTCACGATGGACGGCTCAGACAACAACGATGAGGACATCGGCGTCCGGCGCCAGGGTTTCCTCACGCTCGTGCCCCAGTCCATCGAGTCGATTCAAGAGTACCAGGTGATCACGCTGCTGGCCCCGGCCCAATATGGCCGCAATTTCGGTGCCCAGGTCAACGCCGTCTCGAAATCTGGTACCAATCTGTATCACGGCACGTTCTACGGCTTCTTCAATTCGAGTCAGTTGAACGCGCGCAACTTCTTTGATACGACCAACGGTAATGCGGTGACCACGCTCAGGGCGAATAATCAGGATGTGGTTCTGCAAACTCGCCGGGCAACTGGTACTACTAGTGCCCCGCTTACCGTGCGTAACGGGAGCGGCGGCGAAGACTCTTCGACGTTCGCGCAAGCCGGTTTCGTCTTGGGCGGGCCGCTGGTGCCTATTGATCGGACGAATCCAAATCCACAAAAAAGCTTATTCTTTTTCGTTTCGGCGGAAGGGCAGCTTTTGAACGCGAACAAAGAGGCGAGTTTCGTTGTGCCCACGGTTGCGCAGCGCGGCGCTTTTGGTCTGGGAGCGACCGGATTTAATTTCACCGACGTAAATGGAGTGGTTAGACCGGCACCCCTACAAAGTCGAGCAGGTGCGGGCGTCCTTAGCCTTTACCCATTTCCGAACAATCCGAACGGTGTCTACGGCGCGAACACTTTTACGCGTACGTTGCCCGCCAGCGGCTTCGGCAAGGTTGTCTCCGGCAAAACCAACGGCAGTTTCTATGTGCGCGGCCGCCGGCAAGACATCACAGCGCGTTATAACTTCACCGACGATGCCCGCACCATTCCTGTCACTGGCGGGGCGATCTTCTCATCCTTGCGGCCACTTGTGCGGACGCAGAACTTCTCCACCTTCCTGAGCAGCGAGATCACTAACACTATCTCGAATGAAGTGCGCGCTTCCTACGGGCGCACGCGACTCGTGTTCGACGAGGTGCCGGATCGCGAGTTCTTAATGCCGACGCAAGCCTTTTTCAATGACGCGCGGGAGGCGCGATTTCTCCTCAACGCAACCTACCTGGCGAATATCACTGCCCCCGGCGGGCCACCTACTTTCCTTAGACGCCCTGAGGATCCATTCCGTGACACTAGCGAATCGGCCATCGGTTTGGTGGGGCAGGTAAAAATCGGCGGCTTCAGCCCGGTGGGCGTTGACGTTTTCAACTTCCCGCAGTCGCGCGTCAACAACACGTATCAGTTGGCTGACACCTTGAACATGCGGTATCGCGCCACGCACAATTTCGCGTTCGGTGCGGACATTCGCCGCGTCGAATTGAACAGCGACCTGCCGCGCAACTCGCGCCCGCTGCTCGTTTATGGCGGACAGGTCGGTAGCGATCAAAGCTTGGGTGGTGGCAGCACAGTGTTAACGCCGGTGGATTTTGCTGCGATTGGCTCTCCTTCAGGCGCTTTACAGACATTCTCCACGACGGGGAGCGCTGCGATTAACCTGCGTTACTACGAGTACAACTTCTTCGGCCAAGACGAATGGCGGGTGCGTCGTAACCTGACACTCTCTTATGGCGTGCGCTACGAATACAATTCGCCGCCGAACGAACTGAACCGACGCATCGAGAGTACTTTCAATAGTCCCTCGCTCTCGCTGCTTCCCGGCTTACGTACATTCCTCGCCGGGCGCACGAGAATTTTCGATCCCGACCGCAACAACATTGCCCCGCGCGTCGGTTTGGCTTATGCGCGGCGCCTGTTCGGTGGCGAGCGGGAAACGGTGTTCCGCGCGGGCTACGGGATGTATTACGATCAAGTCTTGGGTGCTGTCGTCAGCCAGTCGCGTAATGTGTTCCCGAACTTCCTGACCTTGAACTACGGTGGCGGGTCAAGTCAGTTTGGCGATGCCAATCTTGATCTGTTCAATCCGTCTAGCGTAGGTTTTTGTAGAAACGCAGACTGCTCTATTTTTGATCGTTTCAGAGCACCCGGCACGCTAAACCAAATCAACCCTGCGGTGGCCAGTACGTTCGCGGGCTTCGTCGGGATCAATAATCAATTCTTCCCAACGGCCGGCTTCGGTGTCACGCTGCCCGAGCGGCGGATCAAAACCCCGATGGCGCAACACTACTCGTTCACTGTTGAGCAGCCTTTGGGCCGGAGTATGGTCGTTTCCGCCGCATATGTTGGCACTTCAGGCCGTCATCTGCTTCGCCTCACTACGCCTAATGCTGGCGAGAACGTACAACTCATTGCGAACAGGTTCGTCATATGTGGCACTTCCAGTACCGGTGCAAGCACATGTGTCAATCCTGTGAGCGGGTTCTTCCCGGGGCTGATAGGGGATGTCTTTTCACCAAGCTCGCCTGATACACCGACCTTCACCCGGCGCACTGCCGGAGTTGGGGCCGTGAACCTCATTCAGACTTCGGCAAATTCAAGGTATGACTCGCTGCAAGTGCAGGTGCGCGGGCGTTACGCGCGGGGGGTACAGTATCAGGCAGCTTACACATTCAGTAAAGCGACCGACGATGTGTCGGACGTGTTCGATCTGGCCGGCGCGCCAGCTCTGCCGCAAGACAGCGAACACCTTGAGGCGGAGCGCGGCCCCTCTAACTTCGATGTGCGTCATCGCGTCTCTTACAATCTGATCTATAGCCTGCCTACCTTCAGTGACCGCAGCGCCGCTGCCCGCGCCGTCTTTGGCGGGTTGGAGATCGCAAGCACAGGGGAATATCAAAGCGCCCAGCCCTTCACGGTCAACAGTATTTTTGATGTCAACGGCGACGGTAACTTTACGGATCGCCTCAACACAACGAACGGGCTGGCGCGGACCGGCGACCGGCAACGGCCGCTGCGCTTAACAACAGGCAATACAACTTCTTTGCTGGCCGGCGACTTTGAGAACGGGCGCACCGGCCGTAACACGTTCCGGGCCAGCAACCTGTTGCTCTTCAACCTGGCAATCGTTAAGAACTTTGCCATTACGGAGCGGCAGAAGTTGACCGTGCGCACCGAGATCTTCAATCTGACGGACAGGGCGAATTTCGGCATTCCTGTCCGCTTTCTCGAAGCGCCCGGCTTCGGGCAGGCGACTGACACGGTGACGCCAGGCCGCCGCATCCAGTTCGCGTTGAAGTACTCGTTCTAGGACGGAGTCATCTGTCACTCGCGGCGCGAGGTGTGCTATGCTTGGGTCAAGCAAGCAGCGCACCTCGCGCTTATTTTTTCCCGCTCAAGGGTGTGGGAGTTCCCAGCATGAAAACCATGTTCAGGCAAAAGATCGCCATAACTTTCCTCTTGGCCATGTTCGCTGCCGGAGTCGTTCCCGTTGCGCCCGCCCAGGATACCAAAGGCGATACGGGGGAGCGCCGGACACCGAAAAGCACGGAACCACCAAGCCTTAGATCGGCGCGCCGCACTGTGCAAAGAGTTGCCAGCGCCACTAGAAACGCACGCCCCACGGCGACGACCGGCACCCTCACGGTCACGGCGGAGCCTAACGCGGTGATCACCTTAGAGCCTGTCCGCGGCGGGAAACCTCTTGAAGGCATTGTGCCGCCAAATCAGGACTTCTTTATTTTTGATAAGCTGATGCAGGGAGCTTACAATGTGTTTGCTGAACTCGAAGGGTATGAGCCGGCCCGGAAGCAAATCAACATCGAAAGGAACAAACCTGCCGGCCTGCCGCTTAACCTGAAGCGCATCACGCACACCGTTACCGTTAGCACCAACGTCAGCGCGGGCGAAGTCAGTTATCAAGTGGGCACCGAGCCGCCGCGCACCGTAAGGATACAAGGCAGCCGCGCCGTGCTGCCTGATCTACTTCCCGGCAAATACACAATCGAAATCCAGCCGGAAGATTATGCCTACGAGAAACTGCGCACCCCGATTGACGTGCCGAACGCACAGGGCAATACCTACAAGCTCGATCTGAGAAGATACCCCACGGCTGAAGATTTTTCCCTAAGCGCTGGAGAATTAAGTTTGCCGGACGCGTGGCGTATTGACCGGCGCAAAATCCTCGTGAACGGGAATGGAATGGCGCTCCCAAAGGAAGAGAAATATCGCTACTATCAGGATTTCCAGATGAACGCTAATGTGAAGATGGCTAATGAGGTCGCCGTCTCTTTCGTCCTGCACGCGCGCGATCAGCAGAATTACTATTTGATTCAGTTGACCGGCGAAAAAAATGCCGACCAACCGTATGTGTTGCGCGGCTTCGTAGTCAAGGACGGCGTGAGGCGGCCCTATGGAAGCACTTACCCCATCAGGAACATTGCCGACTCTTTGCAGCAAAACAAGTTCTTTGAGGTCTCTGTAACTATGAAAGGTTTTAAGCTTACCGTTGAGGTGCGGCAAGATGGAGAACTCCAGCCTATCGGCATTTTTGAAGACTTCAACAAAACATTCCCCGTCGGTGCGGTCGGCATAGCTGCGATTGACAAAGAGCGAAATGAAGTTGGCTCCTTCCTTATCTGCGCTTCCGTCTGCCGGAATTAGGAGCGGGGTGGTAATCTACTCATTCCTGTCAATCCGCTACTCAGCACGTTCATTTAATCTGTGTCTTCGTCGCGCTAAGCACCGAGGTCGCTGGTCTCGCCGCGCCTTTGCGGGCTGATAGGCTTTGGCTGCCATTCAACCTCGAAGATTTGCACGGGCTGCGTTCGGTTCTTGACCGTGAGTGGCTGGCGCGCGTGCAGCGTGTAGGTCGGGCGGGCGGCCTGCGCCGCCGCCTCGCTCAGCAGTATCTGCCCACCCGCCGCGTTCTGCTCTAACCGCGCCGCCAAGTTCACTGTGTCGCCAATCGCCGTGTACTCCGTGCGCCGCTCCGAGCCGATGTAGCCCACCGTCGCCACCCCCGTGTGCAGCCCGATGCCGACGCTGATCTCCCTCAGCCCCTCACTCAGCAGTTCCGCGTTGAGCACGCCGATCTGGCCCTGCATCGCTACGGCCGCCGCCACCGCGTTGGTCGCATCGTCGGGCGTGGCGGCGGGTGCGCCGAAGAGTGCCATCAAGCCGTCGCCGATGTATTTGTCGAGCGTGCCGCCGTGCGTGAAGATGATCTCGGTCATCGCCGAGAAGTAGCGATTAAGGAGTTGCACCACCTGTTCGGGCGGCGCGTGCTCGGCGAGGCGGGTGAAGCCGCGCACGTCTGCGAAGAGTACCGTTACCGTCTGGTTGACGCCGCCCAGCTTGAACGATTCAGGATTATCGAGTATCTGCCGCACGACGTAATCGGGCATGAAGCGACTGTAGTTGGCGCGGGCGACCTCTTCGCGGGCGAGCCGCTCGTGCGCCCGCACGGTCTCGACCGCGACGGCGGTTTGGGCGGCGATGGCGCTGACAAGTTCGAGGTCGTCGCGGGTGAACTGCGCGAACGGATCAAGCCGGTCGGCGTAGAGTGCGCCGTGTACGCCCGACTCGGTGATGAGCGGCGCGCAGATCGTCGAACGCACGCCCTGCGCCATGATCGATTTGACGTTCGCCAGTTGCGCATCGGCCGACGCGTCCTGCGACAGGAGCGCGACGCGCTCGCGCATCACTCTGCGCGTGATGGTACGCCCGATGGTCGTGTTCTGCGCGTCGGTCAGCAACTGCCCGTCGCGGGCGCGCAAGGCAATCGGCAACAGTTCCGCCTCCGCGCCCGCAGCGTCGTCTCCTTCGACGCGCAGCAGCGCCACGACGCGATCCGCCGGTGTGACGCGGAATATGATGTCAGTCGCTTTGTTGAAGATGGTTTCAAGGTTGAAGACCGAGCCGAGCGTCTGGCTCAGTTCGTAGAGCAGGCTGAGGATGTCGGCCTTGCGTTGCAGCCCCGCTAGCTGCTGATTAGTCGCGGGCGCGTCCGCGCTTGAGGTCAGCGCCTTGCGGATCACGTCGCGTGCGCCGATGGCAACCTGCGTGCGCCCCAGCCGCACATCGTCGTAATTCAGGCTGGCAATGAACTCCTCCTTGGGGTGTTCGAACCGCAGTTGGCTCTTGCCAATGGTTACCACGTCTCCGTCCGTCAGGACGTGTTCTAGTTGTGGCTGGCCGTTGATTAAGACCTTGTTGACGCTGCGCTTGACTTCGCCGTTGACGAGCACGCCGTCCACAAGCACGAACTGATTGTTGGTAAATTTGATGTGCGCGTGATAGCGCGAGACCATCGGATCGTCCAGCGTCACGGAGTTGTCGGGCGCACGCCCGATTGTACAGAGCATTTGCTGCGCCAGCGGATGGTGCCATTGGCGGCCGCTGGCGTCTGTGATATTTAGCAGGGTCATGAGCGTTCCTGCGCTAGTTGATAACTGCCTGATAAGATTCGGTCGCCGCTTAAAAATTGGCGCATAAACCTACAACGAACCACGCCGAGTGGCAAGGGCCGCCGCGCGGACGAAGTACCTGCCGGGCGCATCCGTTAACGCTTTCGACCGAGGTGCGATAGTAAAAACGCGCGCCGAGCACTTGAGCGGCGCGCGTCGGTTCGAGCCATGATTGTTAGCTTTGCGCGTTTACGGCGACTGTCACACACACCGACTGATTGTTATAATCCGGGCGATTAAATTCCCTCATGTCTGAGCGACGGGCTGCAAACAACGTAGCGACACAGGACGAACATGGGCATGGATGATCCTTTGTGGGAAGTTGAAGAGCAGGCGACGCGGCTCGCAGAGCTGATCAGTCAAGCTGCGCCGTTGAAGGAAGCGCCGCTCAGGCGCGACGTGCGCTCGCTCGGCCGGCTGCTCGGCGAGGTGTTGAAGGAGCAGGCGGGCGCTGAGCTGTTCGCCGCAGTTGAAGAGCTGCGCACGCTGGCGATCCAGCACCGCGAGTTGCATGCGCGCCAATCCGCCGTCTCCGACGATTTACCTGACGAGCATGAGTTGATGGCGCACGCCCGCGCCATCGTCAGTGTGCTGGACGTGACGACCGCTTACCGCCTGACCAAAGCTTTCGCCATCTACTTCGAGTTGACGAATCTCGCCGAGACGAACCATCGCAAACGTCGCCGCCGCGCCGCGCTCGTTGCGCCCGCGCATCCCGCGCAGCCCGGCTCGTTCCTCGGCACGCTCCGTCGCCTGCGCGCCGCGGATGTTGACGCCAGCGCCGCGCTCGCGTACCTGCACCGCATCGAAGTGATCCCGGTCTTCACCGCGCACCCGACCGAGGTCGCGCGCCGCACGGTGCTCTTCAAACGGCAACGCATTGCCGCGCAGCTCGAACAGCTCGACCGCTTGCCGCTCACAGACAGCGAAGCTCGTGAGCGCGCCGACGCCATCACCGCTGAGATCACTGCGCTCTGGCAGACCGATGAGATACGTCGCCAGCGCCCGACCGTGCGCGACGAGATCAAGATGGGACTTGACTACTACGCCGATTGTTTAATCAACACGTTGCCACGTCTCTACGAAAGTCTCGCCGTAGATTTCCGCGAGGTTTACGGCGGCGAGTTGAACGCGCGCGATCTGCCGGCGGTCGTGCGCTTCGGATCGTGGATCGGCGGCGACCGCGACGGCAACCCTTACGTCACACCCACCTGCACGCGCGATGCCTTGTTGATGGCGCGCCGCGTCATCCTTGCTCACTATGTCAACACCGTCGCCGAACTACTTGATCGCCTCAGCGCCTCGACCCTGCAAGTTGGAGCTTCGGCAGAACTGCAACAAGCGCTAGCCGACTACACCGCAAGGTTCACGAGTCTTAGACCACAGCTTGAAGCGCGTGCGCCGCACGAGTTGTACCGGCGCTTCCTCGCCTGCGTCGCACACCGGTTGCGCGCCGCTGCCGCCGAGCCGCCGCAAGAAGATGCTTACCGCGCCGCGCAGGAGTTCGCGGCCGATCTGACGCTCATGCGCTTAAGCCTCGCGGCGCACGGCGGCGTACGTGTCGCGGGCGCGTGGCTCGACCCGCTGCTGCGGCAGGTTGAAACATTCGGCTTTCACCTGCACACGCTCGACGTACGCCAGCACGCGCGCGTCCACGCGGCGGCCGTCGGCGAGTTGGCACGCGGAGACGAGGCAGCACTCCCCGCCCTGCCTTCGGCTGGGACGCGCACGCTGCTCGACACGCTGCGCACGGTCGCCGCGCTGAAGCGCGAGTTGCCGCCCGCGAGCATACGCAGTTTCGTTATCAGCGGCGCGCATGCCGCTGCGGACGTACGTGCCGCCGTCTGGCTCGCGGAGTTGTCCGGCGTGCGCGTCGCCGCCGCACCGGAGGAGGGCGATCCGGGGCTGATGCCCGTGCCGCTCTTCGAGTCAATCGAAGACCTGCGGCGCTGTCCTGAAGTCTGTCGCGAGTTGTGGTCTGCGCCGGACTACGCGCGGCTGCTCGACTCCTGGGGGCGCGAGGCCGAGGTCATGCTCGGCTACTCGGACTCGAATAAAGATGGCGGCATGTTGACGAGCACGTGGGAGATTTACAAAGCTCATCGCGCGCTGCACGAGACAGCGGCCGCGTGCAACGTTCGGTTGCGTCTCTTTCACGGGCGCGGCGGCACGGTCGGACGCGGCGGCGGGCCGACGCATCAGGCGATCCTCGCGCAGCCTACGGGCGCGTTCACTGGCTCGCTCAAACTCACCGAACAGGGCGAAGTGCTCAACTGGAAGTACTCCGACCCGATCTTGGCCGAGCGCAACTTTGAGTTGATGATCGCCGCTTCGCTCGAAGCGCTCGCCCGTCCGCCCGCGATTGACGAGGCGCGGCATGACGAATGGTGCGCCGCGCTAGACGAGATGTCGGCGGACGCCTTCGCGTGCTACCGCGCGCAGATCGCCGACAATCCGGACATCGTGCCCTACTTTGAGCAGGCGACGCCTGCGGCCGAATTGGAACACGCACGCATCGGCTCGCGCCCCGCCAAGCGTAGCGATAAAAGAGGGCTGGCGGATTTGCGCGCGATCCCGTGGGTCTTCGGCTGGATGCAGAGCCGCCACGTCGTGCCCGCCTACTTCGGCGTCGGCCACGCCATCTCGCGCTACGCCGACCACAGCCCCGCACACGAACAACGCTTGCGCGACATGCTGGCAGGCTTCCCCCTCTTTCAGGACTTGCTCCGCAACGTCGAGATCGGCATGGCCAAGGCCGACCTCGGTATCGCCCGCCTCTACGCCGAATTGGTCGCGGATGAATATTTACGCGACCGCGTCTTCAACATGATCTGTGCCGAGTTCCAGCGCACGCGCCGCACGATCCTGCGCCTCACGGGCCACAGCGAGTTGCTCGCCTCTAACCCGGTACTCGCACACTCGATTCGCCTGCGCAATCCCTACGTCGATCCGATGAGCCTCATCCAGGTCGAACTCTTGCGGCGCAAGCGCGCAGGCGAAGAGAGCGTTGAACTCAACTATGCCCTCGCAGCCACCATCAACGGCATCGCCTCGGGGCTGCGCAATACCGGCTGAGGCACAGTCGTCGCCCGCAGCAGCTCAATCGAGCCGCGCGCTGCCCGTTAATTTTTCCCGCATATTGCCTGTAATAAATCGTAAACATAAAACGTCTATTGAGCGTATAGACCAGCGTCCGACAGTCACGCCGCCTAGGCTAAATCGCGCCATGAAATATTTCTACACGTTCTACGCCGAATCTTTCCGCATCGCGCTGCAATCGATCCTCGCGCACAAACTGCGCGCATTCCTGACGCTGATCGGGATCATCATCGGCGTCGCGTCGGTGGTGATCGTCGGCGCGGCCATCTCGGGGCTGAATACCTACGTGATAGAGAAGGTCGGGAAGATGCTCGGCACGAACCACTTCATGATCGCGCGCATGGTCAGCGCGGGCGAGATGTCGGAAGAGGAACTGGAGAAGCGTAACCGGCGCAACCCCAAATTGCAGTTCACCGATCTTGAGTGGTTGCAGGCACAGTGCCGCTCGTGCAGCGCGGTCGGCGCAGAGGTGGGGCGCGGCACGAAGTTCGAGCAGGACGGGCAGACATTTTACGGCGGCATCATCTTCGGCGTGACGGCGAACATGGCCGAGATCGAAGACAAGACGATCACCGACGGCCGCTTCATCGAACCGGTCGAAGTCGAGCATGGCGACCTCGTGACCGTGCTCGGCG
>JBBRYU010000113.1:0-12908 GCA_038237345.1 Pyrinomonadales bacterium | reverse complement strand
GGGCGGAAAATTCTGCACGCCGTCGGGCAGCGCGGCGTCGGGGATACCGTACCAGTGCTCGATGCTCGTCGTGCCGAAGCGCGCATCGTCCCATGCGTTCGTCTCAGCCACGGCCGCGTGGTGCGCGGTGCGTAAACCAAGCTTGAGCGCTTCGTCCTGCATGGCGGCCATGACATCGCGATCAACGTCGAAGAACTTGATGCCGTCCGCGCCCATGGCTTTGATCGCGCGGACACGTGCGCGGGCCTCTTCCGCGTTGTGCGGCGTGGGATTCTGATTGAAGTTCGGATAGATGAGAATGCGCGGCGCAGGCGTCGTGCCGGCGTTGCTCTCGGCGCGCAGTTTCAGCGTGAGTTTCGTGTCGCTGGCGAGGTCGCGCACGGTCGTGATGCCGCAGGCGAGCCAGAGTTTCAATTCATAGTCGAGCGGTTGCGGCACGCCCGCACGCTCGTTCTGCACGTGCGCGTGCGCGTTAATCAAACCGGGCAACACGTACTTGCCCGTCGCGTCGATCTCGGCATCGCCTGCCGGCCGCTGCGCCGTCCCGCTCTGCACCGCGACCGGATCAAGCGGCACTACAGCGACGATGCGATTGCCTTCGATGACGATATCTTTGGGGCCGGATGCGGGCGTGCCGTTGCCGTCCACGACGATGGCATTGCGTATGACGAGCCGGGGTACGCGCTGCCCGTTCTTAACATTCGTCTTCGGCTGTTGTGCGCTTGTCCGGCCCGACGGAAAAGGCAAGCTCGCGCAGAGCGATAAGAGCAGCAAGCAGCACGTTAAACCGTAGGGCCGGCGTGCGCGCGTGCGCCCGCAAGTAAGGGCGAAAGTTTTTCTCATCATCACTCTCTGTGCATCTCCGCTGCGCCGGCCGGACGTTGCGCCTCATGTTCCAGGTTCAACCTCATACGCGCCCGCGCCCGCTTCAGAAACATAGATATGCGGTTCATGCCCGACGCGGCGGGCATACTCGCCTGTGACAACTTCGCTGAACTCTGCGAGCGCCGCGCGACGCACGAGATTGACGGTGCAACCGCCGAAGCCGCCGCCGGTCATGCGCGCCCCCAGCGTAATGTCCGTGCGCGAGGCTGCGATCTCGACGAGCGCGTCCAACTCGGCACAACTGACTTCGTAATCGCGCCGCAGCGATTCGTGGCTCGCGTACATCAACTGCCCCATCTGCGCGAGTTCGTCCGCCTTGAGCGCGGCGGCCGCGGCGAGCGTGCGCGCGTTCTCCGTGACGACGTGGCGACAACGCCGGCGCACAATCTCCGGCAGCAACTCTTGATAACGCTCGAACTCCGCAACCGATACATCGCGCAAGGCACTGATGCTTGGCAACGCCGCGCGCCGCAGAATTTCGACGCCCTGCTCACACTCGGCACGCCGCTCGTTGTACTCGGACGCGGCCAGATCGTGCTTGACGCGCGTATCGCAGATGACGACGAGCGTGCGCGCGGTGTCCACCGGAATCGGCGTGGTGGTGAGCGCGCGGCAGTCGATCAAGAGCGCGTGCCCGGCTTGCCCCAGCGCGGCGATGAACTGATCCATGATGCCGACGTTTGCGCCGACGTAGACGTGCTCCGCCTCCTGCCCCGCGAGCGCGAGTTGCACGCGATCAACCGGCGCGCCCGCCAGCGACACGAGCGCCAGCCCGGTCGAGACTTCGAGCGCGGCCGAAGATGATAGCCCCGCGCCGGCCGGCACATCCGACCTGAGCGCGAGATCACAGCCCGTGAGTTGTACGCCGCGCCGTATGAGCGCCTGCGCCACGCCTTCGACGTAATCGAGCCATGTGCCGCGTCGCTGCGCCCCCGGCTGATCGAGATCAAACTCCGCTTGCTCATCCAGATCGAGCGCGTGGACGCGCACGCGCCGGTCAGCGCGCGGCGCGGCGGCGACGACCGTCTCGCGCTCCAACGCCATCGGCAACACGAAGCCGTCGTTGTAATCCGTATGCTCGCCGATCAGATTGACGCGGCCGGGCGCGCGAAACAGACGCGGCTCGCGTCGGTAAAGTCCTTGAAAGGCGCGGCGCAGTTGTGCCCGATCAATCACTGTCGCTCGCCTCCCTCGTGCCCTTGCCCTGCGCCGTTATTAGCTGTTTCTGCTTGCCACACGACGGGCTGAACATGCCCGCGTAACTCGGCCGCCTTCTCTTCGGCGAGCGTGTCGTTGATGAACATGCCTGCGCCGGTCTCGCTGCCCGCGAGATATTTGAGTTTGGTCTGGGTGCGCAGCGGCGGATAGAACTCGATGTGAAAGTGATAATAAGCGTAAGCGCGCCCATCGGTCGGACGTTGATGCAAGACCATCATGTAGGGAAATGAGATGTCGAACAGGCGGTCGTAGGCGGAGATGATTTGCTTGATGATCGCGGCGAGCGCGCGTTGTTCGTCTCTGCTCATGTCGGTCAAGGCTTGCAGATGGCGCGTCGAACTGATGTGGACTTCGTAAGGGTAGCGCGCGAAGAAAGGAATGTAGGCGACGAACGAATCGTTGGCGGCGACGATACGCTGGCCGTCGAGTTGCTCCGCGCCGATGATGTCGCACAAGAGGCAGCGGCCCGTCTGCGCGTGATGCGCGTGCGCTTGCTCCAGTTCACGCTGGACGCGCGGCGGGACAAATGGGTAGCCGTAGATTTGGCCGTGCGGATGATGGAGCGTGACGCCGATGGCTTCGCCCTTGTTCTCGAAGATGAAGACGTAGTCTATATACGCGCGTGCGCCCAACTCCGCGAAGCGATCCGTCCAGACCTGCACGAGTTTATCGATCTGCTCGACCGGCTCGGTCGCGAGGGTCGCCTGATGGTTCGGCGTATAGACGATCACTTCGCACTCGCCTTGCCCGGGGCGCACGGGATAAAGCTCCGTGCCGGCGACGGCCGGCGCAGGCGGATCGGGGCGCAGGCTGGGAAAGCGATTCTCGAAGACGACGATGTCATAAGTCGCCGCGGGAATTTCAGTCGGGAAGCCGCCGGGCTTGGTCGGACACAAGGGGCAGAAGTCGGCGGGCGGCAGAAAGGTGCGCTCCTGCCGGTGCGTCGCCGTCGCCACCCATTCGCCGAGCAGCGGATGCCAGCGCAACTCAGACATGACGCTCCTCCTCCGCCTGCGTTTGTGGTTGGGGCGCAGGTTCAGCCGCGCGCTCAAGCGCATCGGCGGCGCGCGGCTCGTCTGCTGCGGTCTCGGCGAACGTGTAGAAGATGAGGTAACGACCATCGGGCAGCGTGATCTGTCTGCGTTGCATGATGCTTTCTAGCCCCCTTGCTTGTCGGCGCAGCTTGGTCGAAAAAATAGCCGGACAGGGCCGCGCATAGTTTGTGTCGAGCGCGTACGTGCGTGTTGCGGGTCAGAGTTTATCAGGGCAACCGCTTCGCGGCTATAACGTTTTCTCCGCCAGCGTCGTTTCGCTACGTGATGCCAGCGTGCGTGAAGTTTTTCTTGCATGCCGGACGTGATTAGTTTATTAGGAATGCACGACAGATAGACAGTACAACTACAAGGAGGACAGTAGACCATGCCAGCGAAGAAGGCGAGTAAGAAGACTACGGCCAAGAAAGGCGCAGCCAAGAAAGGCACGGCCAAGAAGAGCAGTAGCAAGAAGAGCGGGGGCAAACAGGCCGCCGGCAAGAAGCGCGGCGCGGGTAAAGCTGCGAGCAGTAAAGGCGCAGCTAAGAAAGGCGGCGTGAAAAAGCAAGGCGCAGCTAAAAAGGGCGGCGGACAGAAGGCCGGCAAGAAGGGCGCGGCGAAGCGTAAAGGCGGCGCAAAGAAGAGTATCGTGCGCAGGGTCTTGGCCGGCGCAGCCGCAGGGTTGGTCAGCGGCGTGACGGCCACCGTACTGCCGCCGCTTGAAGAGCAGGCGGGTATTGAGCCTGCGACCGGCGATGCACAACCGAGCGGCGCGGAAGGCGGCGGCGAATAAACGGAGCGCAAGTGAAGTGCGCATGAGCGAAAACGAGGCGGTGTCAGGAATTTTGTGTAATTGATTTGCGAAGTCTTTGATTCTATTGAGCCGAGATTTTGATTTACACAAAATTCCTGACACACTCCGAAACGACGGCGCGGTGCATTGCAAGCACCGCGCCGTCGTTTCGTTCGTCGCCCTTTGTTATCCGCGGCGTGCGCTTACGGCTTCGGCGCAGCCGACTGCTTGTATTTCTCGATGAGCTGCTTCAGGCCGTCGGCCGAGTTGTTGTGCCGATATTGATAGTAGGTCTGCAAACTTTGCAGCGCTTGATCGTGCCACTGCTGAAACTGCGCCTTGCCTTCCGTCAGGGCAACTACGTGCGCATAATCATCAATCGTCTGATCAAGTAACGCCAGTGCCTGCTTGAGCAAGTCAGCTTGCGCCGGCCCGGTCGCTGCTTTGTATTTCACAGCCATATCCTGATATTCATTGTCCCGCACGTGCCCCAGTATCCAATAAGCTTGTGGTTCAGTCGGGTTCAGCGCAATGGCTTTGGTTAGCTTGGCTTTAGCTCCGGCCGCGTCATTGTTGACGAGCAGCAAGAAGCCCTGCAACTGATAGAGCTGCGGCAGCCACTTGGTTTTGTAATCTGCCCAAGTCGCGTCGTCCACCGTCGCGGGCTTCTTGTCCGCTTCGATGAGTTCGATGGCGTGCCCGGCGTATTGCACGCTCTGCGGCACGAATTTCGTGTTCTGCTGCCGTACCTGATCATTGCCGGCCACGACCAATTCGATCATTGTGCCGACCGGGTTCGGCATTTTATCAACTGCGGTCGCCGCCAGTTTGAAAGCGTCATCGAAGCGATTAGCTTTGAGATAGGCGCTCAGCAAGTCTGGATTGAGTATGTCGGCTTCGCCGGACGCATTAAAGATGGTGCGGAAGCTTTCCGCGAGCGTAATCAACTGGGCAGGGTTGACCGTCTGGCCGATTTTGTCGGCGACGAATTGTGCTATCTGCGTGCGTAGTGTGCTCTGCGGATACTTCTTGAGGAACTCGCCCGCCGCCGCGAAGCGCGCCTGTTCATCTATCGCGCCCTCGATCTTGCGGGCCGCGGCTATCTCGTCTGCCGCCACCTTCGGCTGCTCCTTGGCTGGCGTCTGCGCCGCTTGCTGTATGAGTGCGTTAGGTCGCGCGCTAACGCCGATGGGCACAGCGCATAACGCAAGGCATACACACATCAGTAGACGACCGAACGGTCGGCGATTGACTCTCATTGTCGGCTCCCCTAGTGGATTAAAAATAATGCGGCGCACGTTCGCGCCTGCGCGGCGAACGTGCGCCACTTAACGGAACGACTAAGCGCCCGATGTGATGACGTAGCTGCCCAAGTCTTATTGCTTCGGCAGCTTGGCCAACTCGTTCGCTAGTTCCGGCTTGGTGGTTTGCAGCGCCTTCTGCTCTCCGGCGAGGCCCGCGCGGTTGTCCATCATGTAATAGACCAACCCCAGATTGTAGTGCGCCTCGGCGTGTTCGGGCGCGAGCACGAGCGCCTGCTTGAACGCTTCGGCCGCTTGCGCATAGTGTTCAGATTTACTATAGGCGACGCCGAGATTGTAATAGGTCAACGCGAACGTCGGGTTCTGATAGTCCGGGTTGGCCGCAACTCGCTCTTTGAACAGGCCCAGGGCCTGCTGGAAATACTTGATCGCCTGCGCCTGATCTCCCAGCGCCGCGTAAGACAGCCCGATATTGTAATAAGGCGTGGGCGCTTTCGGCCGCAGGCTGGCGATTTGCTGGAACGTGGCGATGGACTCTTGATGCTGGCCGGAATTGGCCAAGGAGTTGCCGAGATTAAAGTTGGCCATCAGTAGCCGTGTCTCGGCCGCTTCTTCACCCTCGCCCGGCGGCGCGGGCGTGAGCTTCACTGCCTGCCGGTAGGCATCAGCGGCTTCCTTATACATCTTTCGCGACTCATAAACCCAGCCAAGGCCTGACCAGGCTTTGAAGCTGTTTGGATTAGCGACAGTCGCCTGCTTGAAAGCTTCAATCGCCAGTTTGTACTGCGCTTCAGCCTCTTGCTTCTGTCCGTTCTGCTCCTTGTCATCCGCGATGATGTAGGCGGACGTGCCGCGATCAATCGCGGCGGCGGCCGGGTCGGGCTTTGTGCCCGTCGTGTCGCTCATCACACCGCGCGTCGCTCCGCCCGTGATGAGTTTATCCGAGGCGTCGCGCCCCGCGTATTGCTCGAAGCCGCGTGCGCCCGGCGGTAGTTTCTTCTTCTTCGGCTGCGCCTGGGCAGGGCTAGTGTTTTGCGCATGCGCCGCAGGCGCGTCCCACAAGAACGCGGGCACCGCGCCGCTCAAGAGCAACGCGCAACATGCGCCGACGATTAAACGACTCGATAGGGTAAACAATTTTGCCATGATCTAATGTCCTCTCCAGCAACCGGGCACTGCGGCCTCTTTCGTGCGCGTCGCAACAGTCCGCGCGAGGGGTGAGGCCGCCAAGCCCGTTATCAACCAATTCGCTTCTTTAACTTTCGCTTGCCGCCGCCGGACATGTCCGGCCCTTAGCGTTTGATGAAGAATCGCGTCTACCGGCTGCCCGTTTTTTTTCACCGCGTAACCTCTGCGCGGCATGGCTAAGGTACGAACTCGCGTCATGGGCCGGATGCCGTGGCGATGAAAAGAGATTATGCATCGCTCCCGCCGCGCTCAGCTATTTCCAGTCGCCCACGAGGATGAAGGGAGCCCAATAGAAGGGTGCGCTATAGCGTTTGCCCGCGATCATCTGTTGCTGCGCGGCGCGCAAGGCCGCCGGTGCGCCTGTCGCCCGGCTCGTGAGCAGCCGCCCGTAGAAGTCCGGCATCAACTCCGCCGTCGAGCGGTCGGCGACTGACCAGAGGCTGACGCCGACGGTGGGCGCGCCCGCGTACATAAATGCGCGCGTCAGACCAATCACACCTTCGCCGCGTCTCTCTTTGCCCAGCCCCGTCTCACACGCCGACAATATCACGAGAGGGCTACCCAGACGCAAATTAAAAACTTCGCCCACGCGCAAGAAACCGTCCGCGTCCAGCCCGCCCGTGGGTGCAAGCGCAAGACCGGTGAACTGCGGCCGCTCGGCGTCGAGCAGTCCGTGCGTGGCGATGTGCAACATGCGATAGCCACTCAGGTCGCGCTGCTCTATGTTGCCCTCGCTCGCGTCCAGATCAAGCCACACGTCGGTGGTCGCGCCGGATGTGCGCGCAAGTTGCGCAATCTCCTGGGCTTCCGTGCGCGTCCCCGTGAGGCGCGCGAGTCTTAGCGTCGCGATCTTCAAACTCGCCACGTCGCCGATAGCACTCGTCAGGGCCAGCCGGCCGGCTCCGCTGCGCATCGTGCCGGCCGCAAACTTCGCGCGCGGATCGCTCGCGTCGAAGATCGGATCGGCGACGATCAACAACCCCTGCCCGCCCTGCGTGCGCGCCTGCTGCCTTATGACCGCGACGACCGAAGCAGATGGCGCATAGACCACCTCGTTCGTCAGCACGAGATACGATAAACTGGCGAAGTCCGTGCCCGTCGGCTGCGTGACGAGCGCTTGAAACGGCACGTAGTTGAGCGCGCCATCGGCGACGACGAGCAGCCGCTTGCCTGCGATGGCTGCGGCGGCCGGCGCAACGACGCTCTGATAAAGCGCGCTCGCGACTGCGGCGTAAGCCTGCACGGTTTGCGCCGCGGTCTGCGCCCCGCCGAGCGCCAGGCCACGAGCATCATTCGCGCTTTCTGAATCTTGTCGTATGCCGCGCTGCCCACCGTCGGCGAGTTCAACGATGGAGCGGCGCAGCCCCGCCGGAATCAACTGCTCGCGCAACGCGACAGACTGTTGCTCGATGCTCTGCCGCGCGGGCAGACGATAGAGCGTCAAACCGTTGTTCTTCGTCACGGCCCAGAGGTAAGAATGCTCCGTGCCGAGACTGTATTCGAGCAACACGGTGTCGTTGTCCAGCACCTGCGTCTGCACTTCCGCGAGCGTAAGCGGTTGCGTGCGCTGGAGCGCGTTGTAGCGCGGACTGGCGACCCGGATATTATTCTCCAGACTCTCGGCTTCGCTCGCTAGTCGTGCCAACTCCGCTTCAAGCTTCGTGATGGACTGATCGGGCACGACGTTAGTCGCGCTCACGCCCGTGAGTTGCGCGCCGATCTCCTGCTGGCGCGCGAGATTGTCCGCGCGGCGCTGTAGGAGTTCAGCCGGCACGCCTGCGTTGATCTCAGCGTGCGATTCACGCAATAGATCGAGCAACGAACGAGCGCGCCCTTCTTCCGTGATCCTGAACGCTTCGACCGCATAAGCGAGCGCCGGGCCGCTTAACGATATGGTCGCCGGAGCGACCGCGTGCGCGAGTGCCTGCCGCCCCGCGCCGGGCGTCCCTTGCGCGGCGGCCGTCAATGCCATCTCCGCCGACACCGACGCCGCTTCGTCGAAGACATCTTTCGTGTGCGCGAGGAAACTGGTGCGCGCGTCGTCGGCGCGCAGGCTGCCGGCGAAGAGCGTTTCAATCTCATCAAGCGCGGTGCGATAAGCCTTGCGCGCATCATCGCGCAGGCGAAGGGCGGTCTGCGGTTCGCGCGCCTCGTCAGCTTGCAACCAACTGCTGCGCCCCAGACCACGCTGGGCGGCCCACGCGAGTTCGAGCCGGTTGTCCTGCTGCGCACCTGCGGCCGCTTGCGTGTAAAGCTTGGCGGCGTCGGCGTAGCGGCCCTGCTTGAGTGCGATGTCGCCGAGGCTCGTGCGTGCGACAGCGCGATAGAGTTGCGCGGCCAACAGGTTCGCGGTCGGCGCGTTGCCGTCGCTCGCGGCCAGCACGTTCTCGAAATGTGTTTGCGCTGCGTCGAGTTGCCCGCGCTCGAAGTCTAAGCGGCCGAGGCCAAACTCGCCAGCGACGTAACCCGCATAGAGCGCGTAGAGATCGGAACAGGCGCGGGGCGGGCTGATGTTATTAACATTATTGGCGGCGGGCTGCACATTCGTCGGCTGTGCGCCGCCTTTCTTGTGCAGCTTGACTTGATAGGGCTGCGCCATCGCCTGCGGATCGACGACGATCTCCTGCGACTCGTACCCGTTCGCCTTCACCTTTAGCTTGAGTACCTTGCCAACGTGAATCGGGTTCATGAGGGCGCGACCCGTTTGGTCGGTCACGTTGTCGCAGTCGCAGTGGAAGCCGTTCGGCCGGTCAGTCGCAAGCTGCGCCTTGACGTTCTGCACGGGATTGCCCGCGTCGTCGGTCACACGCAAGTCCATGCGCCCGATGCCATCGAGACCTTTCGGCGCATGCCCCATGTTCGGCGGCTCGCTTGCATTGCCCGGCCCGTCATTGAGCGACTGCTGCTGCTGCGATTGCGGCCCGCTGTTCTTACTCCCTCTGAACGCAGCGCAGGCGAGACCCGGCAGCAGGGCAGCGCTGACGGCGGCAAACGTGACCGCGCCGCCTGCCTTGTTAGAGCGCCGACCGTCGCCCTTGCCACTGACGCCGACACCGCCGGCCGTACTGTTACTATCTTTGACTTGCTGACTAATCAGGGCGAAGGCGGCGCGGGCTTCTTCTGCCCGCCCGGCGAGGTAATAAGCCTCACCGAGTTTGGCGTACATCAGGTTTGCATTCGCCAACTCGTTCCGCGCGCGATACCAATCGGCGGCCGTACGGTAGTGCGGCAGCGCGAGTTCGTACTGTCCCTGTCTGATGTACACGTCGCCGAGCGCGTCGTGCGTCGCAGCCGCGCCCACCTGATCGCCCGCTTCGGTGAAGAGCTTCAAAGCAGACTCGAAGAGCGGCAACGATTGATCGGCGTGATTGCGGCGCAACAGTGCTTGCCCCTGTGCGAGCGCGGTCTTGGCTTGCGTGGTTTCGCCGTGCGCTTGCGGCGGCGCTGCATTTGCGCCGCCGCTCGCTGAGCCAAGCACGGTCGTCAAAAAAACGAAGACAAGCAGAGTTGACAGCCCAGAGCGTAGGCGATGGCTAAACATGAAATATGACTCCCTTTATGCGTGGAACGGAGGCATGCGCCAGTACGTGTCGCGGCAACGTAGTCATCAAAGACACGTCCGGTTTAGTCTGCGGGAGACGGTAGCGATCTGCTCCTGTCATTGAATGTAGCATAGACCTTTCTGCCAAGCCAACCGACTGCTCGCCGGTGCGCTTACTTGCTTTGTGCTTACTGGCACGATGCTTGCGACTTTACCATTCAGCCGAACCGATTCACCGCAGACTGTACAGTTTGCAGCCACTTTCCCCGTTCGGCTTGCTGACGCTTGTAACGAGTCTCGGACACACGTTACGCACGGTTCGTCAGCCAAGCAAAATACGGAAGGAGACAAGGCATGAGATTTAACACACACGGTTTACACCGTTTAGTGGGGACGCTCGTTTGCGGCGCGGCGTTGTTATACAGCACGGGCGCGGTGGCCTACGGGCAAAACGGGCACGAGCAACGCAAAGCTGAAAAGCACGTGTTGAAGGAGCATCAGAAGTTCGAGCGGCGCGAGTTCAAAGAGCAGCGACGCACGGAGCGCCGTCTCTACAGCAACAGTCGTGCGTTGCACGAGCGCGAGCGCGCCCGACACGCAGCCCTACAGTTGCATCAGCGGCAGGAGCGCACCGCTTTCAAGCAACGCTATCAACGCAATCGTGGTCATCACTACGGGCGCGGCTACAACACTGCGCCGGGCCGGCGTGTCTATCGTTCACGCTTCAACAGATAAGCAACGCGACCCTCGTCAAGTCGTAAAAACAGGCGGCGGGCGGTTCGCGTCTCAAACCCCGCAACCGCCCGCCGCTCGTTTGCGCAAGCTTCGTCTATTCGTAACGCAGACACTCAATCGGATCGAGCCGCGACGCCTTCATCGCCGGCCAGACGCCGAAGATAAGGCCGATGCCGATGGAGACGACAAGACCTGTGACGACCGCCCACATCGGCACGGCGGCGGGCAACGACGGCCAGATGAGCATGACGAGTTGGCTCACGCCGAACGAAAGCGTCACGCCGACCACACCGCCGAACAGCGTCAACGTCATCGCCTCATACAGGAACTGGCTGACGATGTCGCGCCGCCGCGCGCCGATGGCCTTGCGCACGCCGATCTCCTGTGTGCGCTCCGTCACGGACACGAGCATGATGTTCATCACACCGATGCCGCCGACGAGCAGGCCCACGCCGGAGAACGCGATGGCGATGAGGCCCACCATGCCGAAGATGCTGTCGAACTGCCCGATGAACGAGTCAGCCGTTTTGAGATCGAAGTTGTCCGGTTCGGCGAATTTCACGCCGCGCCGAGTGCGCAGAATTTCTTCCGTCTGATCGTAAGCTTCCTGCCTGAGACCTGACTTGGCCTGCACGACGAGCAGTAGAAATTTGCGGCCGGGCGCGACCTGCTGCGCCGTGCGGAACGGGACGAACACCGCGTTGTCTTCGTCATTCTCGCCGAGGAAGGTGCTCTTGCGTTTCTCCAGCACGCCGATGATCTCCCACACGGAGCCGCCCATCTTCACGTGCGTGCCGATGATGTTATCGGGCCGGTCGGGAAAGAGCGCCTCGGCGGCGTTCACGCCGACCACAATCGCGTTGCGCCGGTAATTGTCGTCCTGCTCGTTGAAGAAACGACCCTCCTTCAGCCGCACGTTGATGATCTGCGCATAGTTGGGCGAGACGCCGCGCGTGTTGCCGCGCCGGTAAGTCTTGCCTGTGTCGGTGATGATCGTGTCGTCGAAGCCGCTGCCCCAGCCGCCGATGTTCGGCGCTTCAAACGCCACGTCCTCGACCGCGCTCGCCCGCTCTCTGACCGCTTCGCCATCTTCAGCCGTCAGCGGTTTGCGCACGCGCTCGCCCTGATCGCGCTCGCCGACCGTGATGCCGGTGGTCAGGTGAAAAGCGTAGATGTTGTTCGCGCCGTACTCTTCGACGATCTTGACGAGACTGCCGCGCAAGCCCATCAACAACGCCGCGACAACGATGACCGTGCCGACACCGATGACGATCCCCAGCACGGTCAGCGTGCTGCGGAACTTATGCGCGCGAATGCTATCGAACGCCATGCCGAGAATGTCTTTAGTGATGAAGCCGGGCAGACGCATGATAAAACCTCATGCATCGTGCATCGTCAATCGTGAATTGAGAAAGACAATTTATTATATTCACGATTGACGATGCACGATGCTCTAATTCCTCGTCAGCGCGATGATCGGATCGAGGCGCGACGCTTTAAAAGCCGGATAGATGCCGGCGATAATGCCGACGCCGCTCGACATCCCGATGGCCAGCAACACGTAGAGAATCGTGATCGTCATTGTGATCGGCGTCAGCGCACTGACAAGCCACGAGGTGCCCGCCGCCAGTAACAGGCCGATGACACCGCCGAACGCGCATAACAACGCCGACTCGATCAGAAACTGCAAGAGAATCTGTTTGCGCCGCGCGCCCAAAGCTTTACGCAAGCCGATCTCGAACGTGCGCTCGGTGACGCTCACCAGCATGATATTCATCACGACGATTGCGCCGACGAGCATCGAGATGCACGTGATCGGCACGACGACGAGCGCAATCGCGCCGGTGAATTGATCGATCTGGCCGTGCAGTTCTTCCGTGTTGACCAGCCCGAAGTCGTCCTCTTCGCTGCCGACCAATTTGTGATAGTTGCGTAAGGTTGTGCGCGCGTCCTCAATCGTCATTTGAAACTGGCCCGGCGACGCGCCCTTGCCGTGAATCTGCATGTCCTGCGGGCGACCGTAGAGCCGCGCGAACGTGCTGAGCGGGATGTAGACGTGCTTGTCCACGAGGTCGCCGAAGATAGGCCCGCGTCGTTCCTCAACGCCGATGACACGCATCGGCAGCCCGCCAACCTTCATCGTCTTACCGATAGCATCCGTGTCGGGGAAGAACTTGTCTTTGATGTCCGCGCCGAGCACGGTCACGAGGTCGCCATGCTCGACTTCGACCGGTTCGATGAAGCGGCCGTCGGTG
>JBBRYU010000112.1:0-12924 GCA_038237345.1 Pyrinomonadales bacterium | reverse complement strand
GTCAGCGGCAGCGCGCGTGCGACCGGTCGTTGCGTGACGAGTCGCGTGTCAGTCCAATAAGTATTTGCGGCCTTGTTCAAGTAACACCTCCAAATCCTGAGCCGATTCGGTCTCGGCGTAGATACGCACCAGCGGCTCTGTCCCCGACGGGCGCAACAGCAGCCACGAGCCATCGTCGAAAATAAATTTCACCCCGTCCAGGCGGTTCGTGCGCGCGATGCGCCGCCCGCCGATCTCGGCCGGGTCTTGTTGCAACTTCTCCGCGAGCGCCGCCTGCACCTCAGGCGTCAGGCGCACGCCGATGCGTCCAGCCTCCAGCCGGCCGACGCGTTTATAGAGTTCCGCCAACTGCTCTTGGAGACTCGCGCCACGTGCCGCAACTGCTTCAGCCGCGAGCAGACACGCGAGGATGCCGTCCTTCTCCGGATAGTGTCCGCGAATCGAAAGACCGGCCGATTCTTCGCCGCCGAGAAAGATCTTGTCCTGATTGATCAACTCGCCGATGAACTTGAACCCGACCGGCGTCTCGTAAACGGGCAGCCCGCGCGACTCGGCCACGCGATCAACCAGATGTGACGTTGCGACCGAGCGGGCCACGCCCCCCGTCCACCCGCGGGACTCGGCCAAATAGTCGAAGAGCAGAGGGATCAGCCTGTTCGGCGTGATGAACGTGCCGTCGGCGTCGAGCACGCCGAAGCGGTCGCCGTCGCCATCAGTAGCCAATCCAAGCACACAGCCGCGCTGCTTCATCGCCGCGCGCAACTCGTCCAAGTGGTGATCATCCGGTTCCGGCGAGCGGCCGCCGAACAGCACATCACGCCAGTCATGTATGGTCTCGACCTCTAAGCCGTGGTCACGCAAGACCTGATCGAGATAGCCGCGCCCAGTGCCCCAGAGCGGATCAAAGGCGTAACTGCCCCGAGCCCGTGCGATCACGTCGAAGCGAATCTTCTGCGCGAGATCGGCTATGTAAGCCGGACGTGGGTCATAGATTTCGACACACGTCGCATTCGCTGCCGGGCTGGGCTGTCCGCCGCCCTCAGGGATTTCATTAATGTAATGTTCGACCTGCCGTGTTACTTCCGGCATAGCTGGCGCGCCGTCGGCGGTTGAGAACTTCATCCCGTTGTATTCGGGCGGGTTATGCGAAGCGGTGAAGTTGATGCCACCGGCCGCGCGGCGCTCGCGAATCGTGTGCGAGATGGTTGGCGTCGGCGTCGCGTGATCGCAGAAAATAGCCTTGTAGCCCTGCGCCGCAATTTCAGCGACGGACTGCGCCGCGAACTTCTCGCCGAGAAAGCGGGTGTCGTAGCTAACGACCAGCGCAGCTTCAGCGGGGACGGCGGACGTGCGTAAATATCTGCAAATGGCTTGAGTTACACGGCGGACGTTGGCGAACGTGAACTCGTCCGCAATGATGGCACGCCAGCCTGATGTTCCGAACTTGATTGCCATTTGTAAATAGATCGCCCGCGTATTAAGGCGAGGAGCTTTGGAAACTGAATGAAGACCATCGACCGAAGAGAAAGCGCGTTGGTTCTGTTCATTCCTTTGTCGCGCAACAATTTAGCGACAAAGTGGCGGGAATTTAGCATGCACCTTTATTCATGTAAAGATATTTCTTTACAACGGTTTATGCGGCTAAGTTCAACAGTTACATGAGGTAAGCTATGTTAAGAGGCTGTGGCGGCGAACGGCTGGCGAACGGAAATCCGCGGCTTGGGCAGAGAAGATATATGACTATATTGTGCAGGGAGATAGCGGTAGTGCCGGGCCGGCACAGTGTGGAAAAGTAGGCAAATGCAAACTGAGGACGAGAGATGAAAAGTCTATTGAGGTACATGGTTCGCTCAAGCGTGAGTACCGTATCGAAATAGATGCATGGGTGTCAGTGGAAAGGCAAACTACGCGATCAATACTGGAATCAATAACGATTTTAGAGAGTTTAGGTTACGGTATAGGCATTGCCGAAGACAGCAGAGGAGCGCCAGCAGGCGTTAGAAATCAGTTCGCTTAGAAAAGGGAGGGCAGCAGTTCATGGGAATATTCGACAAAATGTTTGGGCATGGTGCCACTGAGGCACAACAACAGCCCAACGGGCAGCAACGCTTTGAGCAGTTGAAACAGAAGTATCAGACGGTGCTCAACGAAGCCGACCAACAGCACCTACAGTTTCAAAATCTGCACGTACAGGACGATAAGCTTTTCATTCGCGCCACCGCGCCGTCGGAAGACGCGAAGAACAAGTTCTGGGATCAGATCAAACTGGTCAATCCGAATGCGGACGACATCACAGCCGAAATCAGTGTTGCGCAAAATCAGAGCGGCGCTGGGCAGGGCGGTAAGTCCTACACGGTCAAGTCGGGCGACACGCTCTCGAAGATCAGCAAAGAGGTCTATGGCGACTCAAACGAGTACATGCGCATCTTCTACGCCAATCGAGACAAACTCAAAGACCCGGATAAAATTCAGGTCGGACAAGAGTTAAATATTCCGGCTGAGAATTCGTAACACCCGCCAGCTGTATGCGTGCGGCCCGGCGAAAGTTAATTCTGTTGACAGTCGCCGGGCCGCTCGTTAGACTCAAATTAGTTTGCGTCGAAGCGCCTCGCGTGCTCTTCGGCCCGGCGAGCCACTCCGATCTTTTCCTCGTCGTCAACTCTTGCCCAAATAAAATAGAAATTAACGCGCTGCCGCCTGCGGTGTAATGAAGTATTTTGCCAGAAGGGTCACATAAGGTTTATGTCCGATGGGGCGCTCGCCTTGGATGCGGATAGTTTAGGGCAAGACAACTTGGGGGCGTTTCAACTGCCACTTGCCGCAATGGTACGTGCGCTGTGCCGTGCGGCCACGGACGGCACGGACATCCTCTATGATGTCATGCTCAAGCTGGCGTTGATGATCGACGCCACGGCGCAGACCTACGGGCTGGCGACCTTTGCGCAGAAAGCGGGCGAGCCGCCCTACCTCAAGTGGGTCGAGGGGTTAGAGTCAGACGAACTTGCGGAGGCTGAGGCGCGCGTGGCCGCGACGCTTGCGCAACCCGGCGCTACGCCGGAACTGCAAGCGGGCGACGGTGCAATCTGCATGGTGCTCGCCGTGCCCACGGCGCAACGCGAGGGCGCGATCATTTACGGTCGCTGTGTGCGTCCGCTCTCGGCGCGGCAGGCGAAAGAACTTCGCATCTTGGCCGACGTGGCCCAACTCGCGCACGCGCACGCACAACTGCGCGACGCGACAGAACAGCCACGCGCGGCCGTCGTGTCGGTGTTGGCGGCAACGGCCCTGCCCGGCATGATCTACGTCAGCCGCGCAATGTCCGCGTTGGCGCGGGCGGTTGAGCGGATCAAGGATTCGGATTCGACAGTGCTCGTCACAGGCGAATCGGGCACGGGGAAAGAGTTGATTGCGCGGGCCGTCCATCGGCTGAGCCGGCGGGCGCATGCGCCGTTCATTCCGTTCAACTGCACGGCCGCGCCGGCCGAGTTGATCGAGAGTCTGCTGTTCGGTCATCGCAAGGGCGCTTTCACCGGCGCACACGCCGATCACGAGGGTCTCATTCGCGCAGCCGAAGGCGGCACGCTCTTCCTCGACGAGATCGGTGATCTGCCGCTCGCGTTGCAGCCCAAGCTGTTGCGCTTTTTGCAGGAGGGTGAAGTTCACACGCTCGGCGAGCGGGCGCCGCGCAAGGTTAATGTGCGCGTGGTCGCAGCGACGCATAAGGACTTGGAGCGGGCGGTGCGCGAGGATCGCTTCCGCGAAGATTTGTACTACCGCGTGGCCGCGCTCACGTTGTACGTGCCGCCTCTGCGCGAGCGAGCGGAGGACGTGGCCGCGCTCATCTCGCACTACTTGACGCATTATGCGCGGCGCAACGACCGCGCCGTGGCCGGCATTACCAGTGAAGCGATACGGGCGCTACAAGGGTACGCTTGGCCCGGCAACGTGCGCGAATTGGCTGCGGAGATAGAACGCCTTGTGCTTTACACGGACGAGGGATCGGTTGTCGGCGTCGAACACATCAGTCGGCGCATTCGGCCGGTTGACGCGCAGAGCGGCGCGGACGCAGAGAACCGACCCGCGCACCTGGACAATATGCTCGACGACTTCGAGCGGCGGGTGATCACGGAGACGTTGCGTATGCATGATTACAACGTGGCGCGGGCGGCCGTCGCGCTCGGGCTTGGCTCGCGGCAAGCGTTGCACAAAAAACTCAAGCGGCTCGCGATCAACGTGGCCGAGTTTTTATCTGATGAGCATAAGCCGGGGCTGCAACTGCGCAGCGATAATTAACTACTGTTCAACTCTTAGCTGACCAACTACAACCTCGCCTTCATGTTCCTTCTCTATCTTCTCTATTTCGTCCTAGCCATGTTGCTGCACGAGCTGGGCCATTTGGTCGTGGCGCGGATTTGTCATGTGCCGGCCGCAGAATTGGGACTAGGCTGGGGCAAGCAACTTTATCAACGGCAACTCGGCAGCGTCCGCTTCAAACTCCACGCGCTGCCCATTGGCGCGTATGTGCGACTGGACATGACGCGGCTGCAACAACGCCCGTTGGATCAACAGGTGTTCGTTCTGTTGGCCGGCATTATCGTGAATCTGATTTTGGCGGCTGCGACGGCCGGTACAATGTTCAGTTTGCTGAACCTGCTACTGGCGACGACGAATCTGCTGCCGCTTTATCAACAGGACGGTTGGAAGTGCGGCATAGTGATCTTGCGCGCGCTCTTGCGCCGGAAGAGCGGGCTGGTCGAGTGGACGTTTACGCTGGCGGGTGGCGGCTTGAGTCTCGCGTGTTTCGCCGCGTTCGCATTGCGCTATCTCTGAACACGTTGCCGACGTGCGACCGAGTCCGTCGTCAGCTTGAGTTACGAGCGTCGCCTTTCAGGGCCGCAGGCGCAGCCGATAGAGCGTGAATGCGCCGATGCGTGTGCCTGCGTCGCGCTCATACCAACGATCCAGGTTTGTCAGATCAATCGTCTGCGCAACCGGCACGACAGCGTAGCCGAGGCGCAGTTGTGCGGCGCGGGCGCGCGAAAAGGTGGCGCAGTATTGTGCGTAACGTGCGGTCGCTTGCTCGATCTCGACGGCGGACAAAGGGACGGGGTGCGCGGTCAGGACAGGCACGGCGCGCTCAAGGCTGAAGATGGCGTTCACCGCGTCGAACTCATTCTGTTGGAGCAACTGGCGGAGTTGCGCGGGGCTTGTGCCGGAGTAGTAATACTGTTGGAAGGCACGTGCGCGGCATTCCTCCGGCGCGATGCCGGGGAAATTCGGGATGTGCGTGCCCCACAGGATCGGTTGTGAGTAAGTGGGCAGATTGTTGGCGAGCGGTGTGTCGGGCGTGAAGACCAACGGCGGCACGGCGTCAAGCTGCGCGGCATTTGTCTGTTGCTTGATGCTGCGCGCGATGAGCACGACATCGTCGTGCGCAAGGTTGTAGTTCTTTAATGCGTGCGCCGTGAAGCCGACTTCCATGAAGCCCCAAGCGCAGGCGAGCAGCGCAATGATGCGCAGGTGATGTGCGCGCACGGGCGGGCGTCTCCGGCCCAAGAGCGGCAGCGTAAACACCACTGCGAGCAGCGCGGCGTAGTTGGCGATGAACTGTTCGTAGTGCAACGGTTGGAGCGAGCGGCCCGTGACGAGTTGCTGATTGAAGACGACGAATGGCAGCAAGGCGAACGACGCGGCGAAGAGCGTTTTAGGTGTACGCCAGTCGCAGAGTCCGCGCCGCACGCCGAGCGTCAGGCCTAACAACACCAACACGCCGATGAACTCCGGCACACGCAGCAGATCGGGCACGCGTGTGAATTCCATCAGCAACACTTGATCTGTTGAAGCGACACGCCGGGCCATGAGCAGCCCGTACGGCACAAGCGCGGCGAGCGCGAGTGTCACGATGGGTGCAAGGCGCATCGTTAGCTCGCGCCAAGATGCGCGCCGTGCTATGAGCCACAGCAACGCAAGGCACGCCAACCATGCGGCGGCAGCCGTCCACAAGTAAAAGTAAGAAAAGACGAGCAGCACGAACGACAGTCCGGCGCTCAAAGCGTGCCAGCGCGCCGCGCGCCACTCGCGTGTCAGCGCATGCCACGCGCAAGCGCAGAAGATAAAGAAGAGCGGGAAGATGGGCGCGGGCTGGTAGCGGCGTAGGAAAGGAAAACAGTCATACCACGTGCGCAGGCCGAGCAGCAGACGCCCTGCACCCTCTCCGGCCGCGAGCGTGCCGAAGCAGAGGACGCAGAGCGCGCCGACGCTCGCCAGTCGTTCATTGCCGGTCACGGTGGCGATGAGCCAGAAGAGCGCGAGCGTGGTGAGGAAAGCGGCGATGGGCGCGAGCGCGATGAAGACTTGCGAGGTCGTCAAGCCTAGCGCGCGGGCCGGCAGCGCAAGCAGGTAAGCGGGCACAAATTGAATCGAGCAATAGGACTCAGGCAAGGGCTGACCTGCGGGCGTCAGGTCGCGATTGTTGAGCGGGTTGTTGCGCCGGGGCCGACCCTCGATGAGCGCGTTCAGGTATGCGGCATAGAGCGGTTCGTCGGCTTGTGAAACCGCATAAGAGCCTTGCCAATCGTGTCCGCGCGCAGCCTGGAATTTCGCCTGCGGGTAGAGCGCGATCAGGGTGACAGCGAGCGCGGCGAGCAACCCTAGTTGCCAGTGAATCTTTTTGCTGTTGTCCATCTTGCGAAGCGCGGCGCGCGAATAGCGTGCGGGGATGAGAATAAATGTTGGCGTAGCGGCCAAGCTAAGAAGCCGCATAGCGCGAGCAGCGCAACAACTGACGCAAGCGACGCGAGTTGCTCGTGTGCGCGCCGCGCGTAGTTAAGACTGACGGGCTTAGCAACGAAGGTCAGCATGGCGAACGGAGTCGCGGTGTAGACGGGTTGCTCGTCAGCGCGTTGCCAGTTCGGATGAAAGGTCGTGGCGAGTAGGACGGGGATGCGCGCGGTCGTTGCTTGCGCAAGGTTGATGTGCAGACTGTTTTGCTCGACCGTGCCGGAGATCGCATCCGCCGCTGCCGGCGCGATGGCGAGCTTATTTTGTTCCAACGCATGGCGGAGCGCGTTCCACTCTTGTCTGATCGCACTCGCGTTGTAGTGATAACTCGGCGTAAGCGCTTCGATCCACGGGCCGCGCTCGCTCCCTATGCGCGCGATGAATTGCGCGCGGGGAAACTCGGCGCTGGCGCGCTTGATGCGCTGGTAGAGTGGCGCATCGCCGGCGAGTAGGATGAGCGTGTGCTGTTGCGCATAGGCGCGCAGTATCGTGTAGGCAGACTCTTCGTCGGCGCAGTCATAAGTGTCGAGGATGAGCGCGCCGAACTGATCAAGCTCGCGCAGGCGATCGATCTTCGTCTCCGGCGAGCGCGCCAACAGCACGTCGAACCAGTTATCCGCGAACTGTTCTTCCGCGAGCCGGACGAAGCCGGACTCGTCCCGCCGCCGGCCCTTCAACGAGAACGAACTGACGACGAGCGCGGGCCGGTTGAGCAACGCGCGCACGGGCGCGGGCGGCGCATGCCGCAACTCGAATACGCTCCACGCGCCGAGATCGTATATGTTGCCGATCTCATCCTCAGCCCGCAAGCGCTCCTTCAGCGCGGCGGTGGCAACGACCAAATATTTTGCGCCGAGTTGGCGCGCGCGGGCCAGATGCGTGGCGAGCGGTTGCGCGATGAAATCCTGATCGTCAGCGAGGACGGAGCTGATGCCGTGATTATCGGCGTGCGCGGAGAAGGCGTTGATCTGCGGGTTGACGAACAGGACGTTGGGCGACGATTCGCGGAAAATGATGCCGAGCGATTCATTGCCCTGTAAACCCAGATAGGCGCTCAAGGCGCGACTGTCATAACCAGCTTCCGTGTACCCTGGCTGCGGGTCGGGGAGTTCAACGAGATAACGCCCGGCGCGGTGTTGCGCGGCGAACTGTAGCACGCCGTCGATCTGCTCATTTTGTTCTTGCTGATAGAAGGTCAGCGTCGAGCGCACGGGTGCTTTGGCCATCATCGCGCCGACGAAGATGAGCGCGCCGAACGCGCAGACGAACGAGAACGCAACGCCGCGCGCGGTGCGTTGCTGTTTACGAGCCGGAGCGGTGCTTGGTGCAATGGGCTGGCACTCATTGAGCTTGCGCAGCCATTGCGCAAGCAAACTGAAGCACGTCGTCAGGGCCAGCCCGACGGGTACGGCCAGCAAGAAGTTGAGGGTTGAGAGGAAGCGATAAGATTGGAGCGGAAACCAGCGCGGCGCAAACGTGCCGGAGCAGATGATGCCGCCGCCGAGCGCAAGACAGGCGAGGTTGTACGCCCAGAGCGCGCGGTTTGTGCGACGCAGTCCGAGCGCGAGTCCGCAACATGCTACGGCGTACCAGACCAAGAGCGCGGGCGGCACTAACTCGCGGAGCGGAATGATAAACGGGCGCGTGACCAGATAACTGTATTCGCTGAGCATCGGCCCGGGCCAGAATAGAGACAGGCACGCGGCCACAATGGGCGACGTGAGATGCGCGACGAACTTGTGGCGGGCGTGTGTGCGAGTTGCGCTGTCGCATGCGCGACGATAACGCCAGAGATCATTAACCAGCACGCAGGCGATGAAGACCGTGGCCGTGATCGCGTTGAAGAAATTGGCCAGCACCGTTAATGCAAGCAGCGCGGCTGAAGCAGCGAAGCGCCAACGCCGCCGGTGCGCGCCCGTGTAGAGAGCGTACCAGCCGAGCAGCAGCACGAAGCCGAGTGGTTGCGTGTACAGTCCGACCACGAGCGTGCTGAAGTAATCGAGACCGGAGATGGTCGTGAGTTGAAACTGCGGCACGAAGAGCAACAGCAGGCTGGCGCAAGCGGCACAGTTGGCGACTGCCCATTGTCTGCGCGTGACGAACCATGCGAGCGTCCAAATGGCGGCCGGTAATAATAAGAGCGGCAAGGCCATGACGAGCTTGAACGCGACATTGAATGAGATGAGGTGCGTGTGGTGCAGCAGCGCGACGAGCCAGTAGAAGAGCGGCGGGTAGAAGTTCGGGAACGGCATGCCGCCGAAGTAGGCGTGTGTCCAACCGAAGGTGTCGGGGAAGATCAGGTGATCATAAAGCTGCGCGATGGCGTAGTGGCCTGAGCCATTAGTCGCGCGCGGGCGGACGCCGTGCCAGATTTGCAGCCACAGCGGACTGGTCAGCGCGACGGGCAACGCCGAGATGAAGAGGAGCGGAAACAGACGTTGCGCGCGGTGCCGCCAACGTGTGCCGCCAATCTGCGCTGCGAATTGTGTTTCTATCTGCGCCATGATTGCTGCGGGCGGGCGAGGCGGTGCTGCATTGCTGATTGAATACTTCGGCGGGCGTTTAGAACTGTTGCCGGTTGGCTGGCAGGCACAACACGCCCTACCAACGCCATTGCATCTCCCGTACCAACAGAAAAAGGTCACGCCTTGATCAATTGAAAGCAAGTTCTGCGAACAACTAACGGCTATCAGGCGCGTGCGCGGGCGGCGCGCAACGTTTTTCGTCAACTGCCGGTTGACGCTGCTTGATGCAGCGTCAACGACGCGGCGACGGATCGGCTAAGTGTTTGCAGCCGCAACTGATGAGCGCCGCGCTGAGCGATGCGTTGAACGTTTCGCGGCGGCATGCTGTCAACTGCCGGTTGACAAGGTGCTCGTAGGGTTAAGCGTAATAAGTAATGAAATCCACGATTATTGGCTGATCGAGTTTGCGGCACGGGCATTGCGAAGACGGGTCGTGTCTGCGAGAGCCGGAAGCGACTGAATGTTAGCCGCAGGCTCAGGCGGATAAAGAGGAGACGCGGAGACATGAAAGCAGCAGTGGTCGCAAAGTTCATCCCAACGCTCGCAGCCATACTGCTCGTCGTGCCGTTTCTGGCCGGCGCTATCTTCGTGGGCCGTTGCGCCCTGACGGTCGCAGAGCACGCAGCGCACAACTTGTTGTTCGGCGCGCTGGCCCTCTGCGGCATCGCCTTCGCGGTCGCGCAGGGTCGTCCGTCGGGCACAGCGCTTTCGTGGCCCGTCCCTCGTCGCAATCATCTTTGAGTCAATCGCGCGGACGGTGGCACGCCGCGTGAGCGCGCAAAGGTCAACACCCAACAACCACCTAACAACTTTAAGGAGCAAGCAACCATGATTAAGAGATTCCTTCGTGACGAAACCGGTCTTGAGTTGTCCGAGTACGCCGTCGCCGCCGCTCTGGTCGCGCTGGCCGTCATCACCGCCTTCACCACCTTGGGCACGAACATCGGTGCCAAGATCACGAGTCTGGCGACTGCCGTCAACGGCTAACGCCAAACGTCATGACGCTGAGCAAAGTGGGGCGCGCGGCAATTGCCCGAAACGCAGACTGTCGCGCGTCCCACGCGCTCAAAATCTGTTCTTTCAGTTTCATCCTCACAAATTAATCAGCCACCGATTCGACCAACATTTCCGGCGCAGGCCGTTACAAAGATGTCCGGGACACACACCATCATCAGCAGCGCCTTACTTATCCCGCTCGCCGTCATCATCACCTATTACGACGGCCGCTTTCGTCGTATTCCAAACGCCTTTGTCCTCGCCACCCTCGTCAGCGGTCTGCTCGTCAACACGATCACCGGCGGCTGGCGCGGGCTATTAGCGAGCCTCGGCGGTTGTGCGCTCGCGTTCGTGTTGATGCTTGTGCTGCACGTCTTCGGCGCGATGGGCGCGGGCGACGTGAAACTGTTCGCGGCTATCGGCTCGGTGATCGGTTCATCGCTCGTGCTGCCGACCTTCGTCGTGGTGGTGCTGACGGGCGGCCTGCTCGGTATCTACACGATGGTGCGCGCGGGCACGGCGCGGACGACGCTCTTGCGCGTCGCACAAATTTTTATGGGCCTACTGCCTGGCTGGGAGATGCCGCGCTTCGCTGTGCCGACCGAGCGGCGACACACGATCCCCTACGGCGTTGCAATCACCTTCGGCAGTCTGATCTCGCTGATGATCTTTCGCGCGTGAAGGTGCGGCGCATTAAGCGCGCGGTTTTAGTTTGCGCAACTGGAGAATTGAATCATGCGAAATAAACGTCTCATCGCGGTGCTGGTCGGCGCGGTCTTCTTCGGGTTGGTAGCCGCGTTTTCCGTTAGCCGTTATCTGTCGAGCGCGCAGGCGTTCACGAGGAATATGAACAACGTCGTCGTGGCGAAGGTGGACATCCCCATCGGCACGAAGGCGATCCCCGAACAGCTTGAGACCGTCCAGTTCCCGCAGAATGCGCTGCCGAACGGCATCTTTGAAACGCCGGACAAACTCGTGGGCCGCGTCGTCGTCGTGCAGATCGCGGCGCGCGAACCCATCACCGACTATAAACTCGCGCCGGAGGGCACGGCGGGCGGGCTGTCGGCCGTGATCCCCGAAGGTTATCGCGCGATGACGGTCAAGGTGGACGACGTGATGGGCATCTCCGGCTTTATCACGCCGGGTGCGCTCGTCGATGTGGTGGTCGTGATCAACCCGATGGAGCAGCAGCAGAACCCGATCTCGAAGATCGTCTTGCAGAACATCAAGGTGCTCGCGAACGGGCAGAACATTGATCGCCCGAAGAACGACCGCGAGCCGGAGAGCGTCAAGGCTGTGACGCTGCAAGTCACGCCCGAACAGGCCGAGCGACTCGCGCTCGCTGCGACCGAAGGCAAGCTGCAACTCGTTATGCGCAACTCGGTGGATCAGGGCGACGAGCAGACGCAGGGCATAGACAAGCGCATGCTGCTCGGCGGCCTGCGCGCCGTGCCCGTGCCCGAACCTGGCTCGCTGAAGAGCGAGCAGCCGAAACCGGCCATGCCCGTCGTGCGCAGCGCGCCGCGGCTCGCGCCGGTGCGCGAAGCGAGCAAGCCCGCGCCGCAAGCCGCCGCGCCCGCCGCGCCCGCGCCGCCCCGCGCTTCGGTCGAAGTCATCGAGGGCGCGAAGAAGCGTAGCGTAGATTTTCCATAAATGAAAAAGTTCAAAGTTGCAGGTTCAAGGTTGCAAGTTAAGCGGAATGTGAAGCCTTGAACCTGCAACTTGTCACCTGTCTCGCATTTGCAAAAGGAGTCCGAATCATGCAGACCCGTCGCCTAATCCCCCTGTTCGTCGCGCTGCTGGCGTGCGCGGCCATGATGTTTGCCGTGCCCGCGGGCGCGCAGGCGCAGGACGTGTCCGTGCGCGCGTCGTTCGTCAATCAACCGAAAGAGTCGATTGCGATCAACGTGCTCGTCGGCCAATCGCGCGTGATCAATTTCGACAAGCCCATCGGGCGCTTCTCTGTCTCGAACCCGGATGTGGCCGAAGCGGTGCTGGTCGCGCCCGATCAAGTGCTCGTCAACGGCAAGGCGTTTGGGCAAGTCAACTTCATCGCGTGGGAGAAGGAGAAGGGGCAGTTCCTCGTCTTCGATGTGTTCGTCCGCGCGAACCTCTCGCTCATCGATTCGCAGATTCACGCGCTGTTTCCGAAAGACGACATCCGGCTGAGTCAGGCGAACGGCTCGGTCGTGTTGTCGGGCAACGTGGCGAATCCGTTGGCGGCGACGCAGGCGGAGAAGGTCGTGCAGGCGGCGGGCTTTCAGACGGTCAACATGCTCACGTCGCCGGTGAAGGCGATGGCGCAGGTGCAGTTGCAGGTGCGCGTCGCGGAGGTAAGCAAGAGCCGCATGCGCGACTACGCCACCTCGTTTATGACCGGCAAGGACGGCACGGCGACCTATACTAACAGCGGCAATGGCCCGAGCAACCTGTCGAACTTCAACACGCCGATGAACTTGATCGAGAGCGCCGTCTCGCCCGCGTTGAATGTCTTTTTCCTGAACAATCCGGCGGGCGTGGCGGCGATGTTGCGCGCGATCCGGCAGACGGGCAACGCGCGCACTCTGGCCGAGCCAAACTTGATCGCGATGGACGGCGAGCAGGCGAGCTTCCTCGCGGGCGG
>JBBRYU010000111.1:0-12976 GCA_038237345.1 Pyrinomonadales bacterium | reverse complement strand
GATCAGGTCGTAGCGTAGGGCCAGCCAGTAGAGCAGCGCGAAGGCAGTGATACCGGCGGCCATCGGCACGGCGCGCGTGCCGCGCACGAGTTTCAAGACCGTGTACACAATGAGGAAGACCAGCACCAAGTCCAGCAGATTGCGGGACTCGCGCAAGCGTTCCATGTAGTCGGTGTATGGCGCGATCAGTAGCACCGTCTTTAACTCGCCCTCGCTGCAAACAAGATGCGGCGGCGGTAACATAGATAACTTTCGCCGGTTAAAGTTACACGCCTCCGCGCCGATTATGCGGGAAGAAAAGAGGCAACGCAACAGGGGGCTGTGCGCGGCTGATGGCAGCGCGCGAATTTGAGGGTGGGGAGCGTTACTTGACGGCGGCGCGCTGCTTCAAACGGCCGCCGTGCAGATAGCCGACCAGTTCGCCCGCGTCGTTGATAACGGCAAGCGCGCCCGCGCCGTTCCGCTTCATCAATTCGGCGGCGCGCGTGAGCGAACTCGTCGGCGCAACGAACAGGCGCGGCTCGACCGGGCGCATCACTTCGCTAACCGCCGTCTTATGCCATGATTCGCGCGGCAGTTTTTTCAAATCCACGAGCGTGAGGATGCCGTGTAAACGTCCCGCGCGGGCGACCGCGAAGGACTCTTGCCGGTGCATGGGCAGCACCGTATCTATGAACTGACTGACGAACATCTCCGGCGCAAGTGAGAACGGTGCGCTCATAGCTTCGGCGACTGTGCGCGCAGGGCATGGGCTGTGCGCCCGCCAGACCACCCGCGCCGCGTCCCACAAAAACAGGCCGACCAGCACAGACCACAGCGCCATGAAATACGCGCCGCGCGCAAGCGCCATGTAGAGGCCGAAGACGATGACCGTCAACGCGATCAACTGGCCGAACCGGCTGACCGTGCGCGTCGCCTGATCAAGTTGGCCGCTGCGATGCCACAGGTAAGAACGCAGCACGCGCCCACCGTCGAGCGGGTAGCCCGGCAGCAGGTTGAAGATGGCCAGCATGAGATTGCCGCCCGCGATGATCGCGAGGACGGCCCAAGCGGTGCTAGTGCCCCATGTCGTTAGATACATCGCGCCATAAGCCACCAGCGCGAAGACGAAACTCGCCGCCGGCCCTGCGACCGCGATGCGAAACTCCGCGCGCGGACTGTCCGGCTCGCGCCGCAGGCGGGCCAGCCCGCCGAATGGGTGCAGCACGATCTCTTCAATCTCGATGCCCTCGCCCTGCGCCGCCAGCGCGTGCGATAGTTCGTGCCCGAACACCGAGAGGAACAGACCGAACGTGGTGATTAGCCCGACCGCCCACGCGGCCGACTCGTCCAGTTGTACCAGCCACACGCCGCGCTGAAAGTTCGCCGCGATCAACCACGTGCTCAGCGCGAACACGATGAACCAGCGATAATCAATCTGCACGGGGATTCCGAACACCCGCGCCACACGCACCTGCTGATGGAGAATTTGATCGAGCCTCATAAGGACAGTGACAAGTGGCGAGGGACAAGTGACGAGTTAAAGACAAGTTCTTGCTTGTCCCTCGTCACTGCTTTTAAGTTATCGCTTCCGCGTCGAGCAAGAGCGACGGCTCGTTGCGGGCGACGCGGCGGAGCAGCAGCGGGGTATCGAAGAGTTGCGCGAGACCATTGACGATGGCGTAGCGCGGCTCGGCAGGCACGTGCGTCGTCAGCTTCGTCTCGCGTTGCAGATATGCGTCCATGCCATCGAGCAGCGCGCCGCCGCCCGTCAGGATGATACCGCGGTCGTAGATGTCCGCCGCGACTTCCGGTGGCAAGTCGCCAAGCGCGTCGCGCACAGCGTCCGCGATCTTGCGCACGATGTTTTGCGTGACGACGTAAACCTCGTCGGCCGTCACGTCAATTGCGCCGGGCGCGGACGTGTGTATGTCGCGCCCCTTGACCGTGATGGCGCGCCCCGGTTCGGCCGGTTCAATCGCTGACCCTAACTCTTTCTTCAAACGCGAAGCCGTCGGCACGCCAATGATTAGACCCCGAAAGCGGCGCAGCCGTTCCAAAATGGCGGCGTCGATGTGGTTGCTGCCGATTCGTTCGGCCCGCGCGTAAATGATCTGGCCTAATGCGACGATGGCGATGTTGGTCGTGTCGCCGCCGATGTCCACGACGCAGGCGGCCCGCGTGTCCTCTATGTCCACGCCCGCGCCGATGGCGGCGGCGAGGCCCTCTTCGACCATGTAGATGCGCCCGATGTGCGCGTGCTCGGCGGCCGACAGCAACGCGCGTTGCTCGACATGCGTCACGCCCGCCAGCACACCCATCACGGCGCGGCGGCTGAAATGCGAGAAGCCGCTGCGCGCCTGCCGCACGAAATGATCGAGCAACTTCTGCGTGTAGACGAAGTCCGCGACAACGCCATTGACCAACGGCGCAACGAGCGTCACTTCGCGCGCCTCGCGCCCCTGCATCTCGCGCGCCGCGCGCCCGTAAGCGACCACCGCGCCCGTCTGTTTATTGACCGCGACGACCGATGGCTCGTCTACGACCACGCCGCGCTCTTTAACGGCGATGATCGTCGAAGCCGATCCCATATCAATCGCCATCGAATCGGAGATCAGCTCGCGCAAACGGCTGAAGTGCCAGAACGATGGCGTCCGGCGTCTGTAAGAACGTTTCGTCATTGAATCGTCGTGCGCGGTCAAGCTATCTCCCCGCGTTGAACTCAAGCCGGTGCGGGGGCGCATCTTGCGCCTGTCGAGGCAGGCGTTCGAGGGGCAGCAACCGCACGAGAAGAACAAAGCATGAAACGGGGCGTGGTGCTAGTATGACATACAAAGGGGGAGGGCGACTAGAGGCAACATTGAACGGGTGTAGCGAACGGAAATGTGCAGCGCACAAGTGCGGTAATCTACGGCTGCGGGTCGCAGCGAAGCCAAGAATGATTCCACCCACCATCCATTACTGCTGGTTCGGGGGCGGCGGGCAAAGCCGTCGGCTGCGAAGATGTAGGGCTAGTTGGCAGAAAGTTTTGCCCGACTATCAGGTGAAGGAGTGGAACGAGACTAACAGCCCGCTCGATAACCGCTATACGCGCGCCGCCTACGATAAAAAGTTGTGGTCAAGATTATCTAATTACGTCAGACTGCACGCCGTCTATACTGAAGGCGGCATCTATTTGGATACTGATATTGAAGTCATACGCAGTCTGACCCCGCTGCGGCATGATAAATGTTTTGTCGGCTTCCAACAGGCAGAAGCACACGATGATTGGATCAACAGCGCAGTTTTAGGCGCACAGCCGGGCCACCACTTTTTGCAACGCTGCATGGATTTAACCGTTAAGCTGTTTGCAACTGAAGGCGAGTTTTATCGCGGCCCGGCGATTGCGACTGCGGTCTTAAAGGAAATGGGCCTTAGTGCCTATGGCTTACAAGAGGTTGGTGAAGTAACCGTGTACCCCGCGGAGTATTTCTACCCGTATCCGTGGTTCGGCAAATACTCACCGGATTGTATTACGGAGAACACTTACTGTATCCATCATTGGGCCGGGTCATGGTTACAGCCGACGGCGCGCAGGCTGCCTTCCCCTAGCCGGATCGTGGGGCGAATGCTGCGCACGTTTACCCGGAAGCCTTGCGCTTAACGATGCTAAGCCCTCACAGCTTTAGACGAGGCCAATAATCGCGCCGATGAATAACGCGCCCTTAATTTCGGTCATCATCCCCTGCTATCGCCAGGCCCATTATCTTGATGAGGCTATCAGGAGCGTGCTCGCGCAGACCTACCCGCACGTTGAAATTATCGTCATCGACGACGGCTCACCGGACAACACGGCGGAAGTCGTCGCCCGTTACGCCGGCCTGCGGTATCTGCGCCAGCGCAACATGGGTCTCCCCACGGCCCGGAACGTGGGGCTGCATGCGAGTGCTGGCGAATACATAGTCTTTCTCGACGCGGACGACCGCCTGTTACCCGAGGCCCTCGCAACCGGGGTGAACGCTTTATGTGCTGTGCCGGAGTGCGCTTTCGTCTACGGTTTCTGCGAGATCATTGACCATGCCGGCGCGCTCCTCCCGACACCGCCACACGTGGCCATCGAAGCGCAGCATTACCGTACCCTATTCAAACAAAATCATATCTGGACGCCCGGCGCAGTGATGTTCCGGCGCTCTATCTTTGCGCGCGTCGTGGGCTTCGACCAGTCGTTCGTCAGAGGCTGCGAGGATTGGGATCTCTACTTGCGGATCGCGAAAGACTGGCCGATTCATTGTCTTGGCAAAGTGAGCGTGCAATACCGGAGGCACAGCGCCAGCATGTCTAGGAATAGCGCGCTGATGTTGCGGGGGTTAAATGACCTCTTCCGTAAGCACCTAGCGGAAGTAAAAGGCGACCGGGAATTGGAAGAGTTATGCCGCAGCAAGATTCTGCCGCCCCACCGCTTGGTGTTGCGGCAAACGATAATCCGCATCATCACGACCGTTCGAGTGCGCACGCGTCTACGCGCGCTCAAGTCATATCTCCAACAAGTCCGGGCAACACACCGATTAATGACTGCCGATCAAGCGCGCCGCAGGCGCGGCTGCGGCTAATAGGAGGAGCATAGAGATGAACGGACTGCGCGACCTTACGTTGAAACGCCAGAGCCTGTCAGACCGCCTGTTGCGACGTAAGCCGATAGAGAACGCCGCCATCCAGATCAACAACTACATCGCCAGCACGCCCCTGCCGGACGTTACCGGCCACGAACTTGCGCGCCTGCTCGCCGCGCACCATTGCAGCTACGCAGACGTTAAGCCCGCACTACTGACCATCTATGCGCAGGTGCTCAGCCACTTCTTGCAGGACAGGCGTATCTCCGCGCAGGAGCGCGCGGCGCTCGTGCATCTGAAAGAGGTCTTCCGCTTGACCGATGCCGAGACGGACGCGCTCGATAAGGCAGGCTTAACGCCACACTATCAACAGGCGGTGCGCGACTTCTTCGCCGACGGACACTTCACCTTTCAAGAGCAGGCACAGGTCGCGCAACTGACGCGCGACTTGTGCCAAGACGAAGCCGCGGCCGACACCGTACTCATGGACGAGGCTTTCCGCGCGTTCGAGCGTAGCACCAAGCGCAACGAACGCGCGGCGGAGGAGTCACAGGCCAACGACGGTGAGATGACCTAAGCGGTCAGTCAATCGTGCCGCCAACGAACGCGCCAACACAACCTGTGTCCCCCATTACTGGACAAACAAGAGACGTGACCGCTGCGCCCACGCTCGGTGTGCTTCCCCCGTACTGGCTGTGTGGGTCGGTTGCGCAACGGGCGTTTCTGCTATGCGATGCACACCTTCCGCAAATTGCAAGGGAGCGAGCAAGTCAGCGGGCACTGTCGGCGGTTGATAAACAACCGCGGATCAGCCGTGCGACTCAATTACCCCGTGATGCAAACGCTATGAGGCAAACACGGCCCCAACTCTGAACAATTACTGTTCGCTCTGCAACTATTGCCGAAAGCAGATAGTCATCCGCGGCTTAGTCAGCCAGCGCATTAAGCTCCATACCGCAAACGCCCTCGACGAGCGCGGTGTTACGCTCGCTCTGCTCCTCGTTCAGCCCATCGTTCGGGATGAGCCACTGGCCATCAGGCTGGCGGATTAGATGTGCCAGTTCATGCAGCAGGATAAGCACCCGCGCCGCGCGCGTATTCGGCGCGAAACGGCCGACGCGCGGCACGTGGGCACCAACGCTAACGTTACCCCGAAAAAAAGCCCCCTCGCGATTGAGCGTCGCATGCGCAAACAGGCGATAAGCCTGCCCGGTCGAGTTTATGATCACGTTTGTCGTCTCCCCTTCCATGAGCATGCCGATGCGTGTGTTTCCGATGGAGCGCACTATCATCTGCGCCGCCAGATCGTTGAAGGCCTCAAGCGCAAACGCGCCGCCGAAGAAAGAGCTACAAGCGTTATGCTCGCTCAGGATGTGATACGTATCCAGATAGGCCGTGCGATAAAGGGTGTGCTTGCCCTTGAGCACCAACGGCGCGGGCAGCGGCCTGAATGGCGCAGCCGCACGCGGGACGACCACATCAGCGGATTCGAGTTTGACAGGTGCCCGGAAGGCTGCTGGCGGCTGAGTTGCCTGCGCTGGTGTTTGGGCTATGGTCAGCGTATGGCCGCACAATAGGAGCGCAATAAACAGTAAGCCGTAACGAAGTCTCATCTCGACCTCCGTGGGCTCCTGTTATGCGGGTTGAGCAAGTGAAACTTACTTCCCGGTGTAGGTTCAACATCAGGCGCTATGATAGATGAGATTTGTGCAGTAAGGGTTACAGAATGTGACCAACGCTCTGACCGCACTGGCGAGCGGTCTTAACTAGCGTATAAGCGGTGATAATTATCCCCCGCATAATGCAAGACGAGCCGCGTCGGCGCTACGCCAGCACTTACTGCAAAACGGCGCAGCGCTGGCGCGAGGCTAACCTCGGTGAAGAGATGGCGAGCAAGCTGGCGACACACGAACGCCAAGCGCATGTAGCCACTCACGGACGAGCAGCAGTGCAGCGCGCGAGTTATTAGCTAAAGAGATGCAGCCCCGTTGGCCGTTTGTGCGAGAGCCTGAAGGCGAGCTGAGACCGGTGGACTTATAGGAGCAGGCCCCCGACAGCCTCGAAGGACTGCTTTTCGGTTCGGTTCGCACAACGCTCGCACAAACGAAGCGCGCGCGATTGATGTAACTCTTTGATAACACACGTGTATCTTCTCGACCCGCAATTAACATCGTGTTAACGTCTGCCCTTTAGAATGGCCGCGTCCGCAAGCACCCACACAGGAAGGACAAGAACTATGCGTCAGCTTCTCATTCGTGCGCTGCCCGTGTGCGCGCTCGCCTTAGCTCTCGCCTGCGCCGCGCACGCACAGACGCCCGTGCCTAACCGTCAAACGCCCGCGCCGCACGACGATGTGCAGCGCCAATTGCAGGCGCAGAGCGCAGAGATCGAACAACTGCGCGCCGCGCTCAAAGAGCAAGGACAATTGCTGCAACAGCTCCTCACGCGCGATGCCAATGCACGCGCAAACGCTGCCTCTGTCACCCCTGCGACCTATCGGACAAGCGACGTGGCGACGACCGACGCGCTGAACGATGCGCCCGGCGGCACACCGACCGCGCAAGGCGCGAACGCGCAACCGGCCCTTGCCCCCACGCCCAAGCCCACCGAGCTCACAACCGCCGCGCTCAGCTCGATTAGTTTCAGTGGCGACTTGCGCCTGCGTTATGAAGGCCAGTTCGGGCAGTTGAATGCGCTCGCGAACAGCGCCGATCCGACCATCCTCGGCAACGAATTGTCGCCGCGCAATCGTGCCCGCGTGCGCGCACGTTTCGCCGTGCGCGGGCAGTTCGGCCGCGAGATCAATAAGACCGAGCGCGAGTTTCAGTGGGGCTTGCGCTTAGCTTCGGGCACGCTCGCCGACGTGAACTCGGCCAATCAGACGCTCACGGATGTCTTCACGCGCAAAGCCTTCGGCATAGATCAGGCGTTCATCACTTACAAGCCGGCGCGCGTGCCGGGCTTGCGTCTGCAAGCGGGCAAGTTTGAGACGCCTTGGCTCACGACCGAGATGACGATAGACCAAGACCTGATGCCCGAAGGCTTGAACGAGCTTTACTCACGCGACATTAAAAACTCGAAGCTCAAGAACCTGACCTTCGTCGCGTGGCAACTGCCCTTCCTCGAACGCGCTGCCGCCTTCGTGCTCGGCGCAGACGGGCGCGTCAGCGTGGATCAATCGCGCCGAGCAGGGCGCGACCTCGCGCTCTACGGCGCGCAGGCGCGGGCGCGTTTCGAGCTTGCGCCGCAAGCCAGCCTCACGCTCTCGGCCGCAGACCTCTATTACTCCGGCACGCAGTTCGTCAACGTCGCGCAACTCTTCGGCGGGCAACTGCAAATCCCCGTCACCTTCACCACCCCCGCGACCGCGACCACGCCGGCGCAGACCATCACGACTACCGTCAGCATCCCGCGCGACGCGCTCGTCTCAGGCGCAAACGTCGGCACATCAGACGCTAACACGAATGCGGTCAACCGCGACGGGCGGCTCAGTTCCGGCTTCAACCTCATCGATCTGATCGGGCGACTTGAACTCACGCGCGGCAAACGATTCCCCGTCACGCTGCTCTTCGACTTCGTGCATAACACGCAGGCGCACGATGTGGTGGTTGCGGGCGCGGGCGGCGCGAATCGCCTGCTGCCCAACCACGAAGACAATGGCCTCTGGGCCGAGGTGCAGGTCGGCAAGAACAAGACGGCGGGCGACGTGCTATTCGGCTACACGTTTATCCGCATCGAGAAGGACGCGGTGCTGACGCCGTTCAACTTCTCCGACATCCTGCAACCTTCGGACGTGCGCGTACACCGGTTCGGCTTTACCTACACGGTCGATCCGCGCGTGCTGTTGAGCGTGACCGAACTGATCTCGCAGCGGCCCAACGGACTGGCGGGCCCGTTCGGCGCAACGCCGCCCGGCTCGCTCAACCGCGCGACGCACCGGCTGCAACTCGACACGGTGTTTCGTTTCTAATGAATGCCGCGTGCGAATTCGTAAACAACATTTAAGCGCGCGTTCACACAAAGTTAGCTTCGCGCGGTTAAGCTGCGCGGCATACCCCACCTGTTTATGCGGACTAAGGGGCACGGATGAAGCTTCGCCAGGAGTTTCCCGTGCCCCGTTTTTTCCTGCCGCGTTAACGATAAATTAAGCGCCCGTTCACACCGAATTAAACGGTCATTCATGCTGGCTTAACGTCGCCACGTTAGGCTCCGTGTTTGCAACCGCACAAGCAAACGCGCCCCACGCGGCGCACACATACGCCACCACCATGCGCCGGCCAGATGCGCGCGGGCCACCTTGGCCCGCCCCGGCGCTCGCCCTGTATCTCGTGTCAGCAAACTTGTGTCTTTAGTTTCCGCAGGAGGAGTTTAACGATGCAACGACTATCGAGGCCGGCTCACCACTATCCCCTCCGCCTCGTGCTGCTCTGCGCCGCGCTGCTAGGCATGCAATTCGCCGCGTCCGCGCAGACCGAGCAGGCGCACATCATCGGCACGATCCGTGATGCCAACAACGCCGTCGTGCCGGGCGCGGCCGTCACCGTGCGCAACGAGCGCACCGGCGAAGAGCGCACTGTCACGACGAACGACGAAGGGTTTTATCAAGTGACCGCGCTCAAACCGTCGGCTTATTCCGTCACGATCACGGCGCAAAGTTTTAAGACCGCGAAAGCGACCGACGTGCAGTTGAATGTCGGGCAAGAGTTAAAACTCGATCTCGCCGTACAGCCCGGCGTGGCCGAGACCGTTGACGTGCTCTCGTCGGACGAAGTCGCGCTCGACACCAGTTCGGCGCGGCTGGGCGCGAACGTCAATCAGCGCGAGGTGGCAGGCCTGCCGGTCAACGGCCGCCAACTGTCGCAGCTTTATCTGCAAGCGCCCGGCTCGCTCAACAGCGGTTCGGGCACGTTCGGCGACATACGGTTTTCGGGCCGCGCCGTGCAGCAGAACGTCATTCGCTACGACGGCATCGAAGGCACGGCGATCATAGACGCCTCGCCCGGCAATCTGAACGGCGAAGTGCCCTCGCCCTTCCGCCTGCAATCGAGTTTGGAGAATGTGCAGGAGTTTCGCGTTGACTCGAACAACTTTCCGGCCGAGTACGGCACGGGCACGGGCGGGCAGATCAGCGTCATCACCAAGTCCGGCGGAAATCAGTTTCACGGCTCGGTCTTCGAGTATCTGCGCAACGACGCGCTCGACGCCGCCAACTTCTTCGATAACATCGTCGGGCAGAAAAGCCCGCTTCGGCTGAATCAGTTCGGCGGGTCTATGGGCGGCCGGCTGATCAAAGATAAAGCGTTCTTCTTTTTTAGCTATGAAGGCTATCGCTTGCGTGCCGGTGTGAACTCAATCGAGGCCGTGCCCGGCGAGCCAACGCGCATCTGCGCCGCGCCCGGCGTGACGTGCAACGCGACCACCGTCGCACTGCTGCCCGCATTCCGTGCGCCGAACGCCGTCATCATCGCGCGCGGCACGGGCACAAACCTGTTCGATGTGGCGCAACTGCAAGCCAACTCGCGTGTGGACGAAAACTCCGCCGCCGTGCGCTTCGATTACAAGTTCAACCAACGCCATTCGATGTACTTGCGCTTCTTCCGCGATCAGGGCACGAACGTGCAACCGGAAGGCGTAACGGGCCGCGGCGTCAACATCAAAGCCAATCCGCAGAATGCGGTTTTCGCGTTGCAATCGATCTTGCGCCCGACCGTGCTGAACGAATTCAAGTTCGGTTTAAACGAAGCCTACACGCGCATCAACGGTGTCGCGCCGACCGTGAATGGAAGTGACCTCTCGGCCATCGCCATCAACATCTCCGGCAACACGGCGAATTTCGGTATCGCGGGACAAGGCTCTTCGGCCGGCACGGCCGTGCCCGGCGGGCTGGTGCGCGCCAACAGCGCGACGAACGGGCGCGGCCAACCCTACACGCCTTACTCGCTCTCGTTCGTGGACAACGTGAACTGGACGCGCGGCAATCACAACGTCAAATTCGGTGTCGAGGTGCGGCCCGTCCGGCTGTACACCGACCGGCAGGGCGGCACGACCTACACCTTCGCGAACCTGCAAGGATTCTTGAACAACGCGCCGCAGTCCGTGCAATTTCTCGGCGACGTGAGTGCGCCCTCGCCCTTCAACGGCGGCGCGACCGGGCAACGCTTCGCCAAGCAGGAGTATTACATCGGCTACGCGCAGGATGAATGGAAACTCCGGCCGCACCTGACGCTCAACTACGGATTGCGTTACGAGTATTACTCGCAACTGCGCGAAGACCGTCAGCTACAAGTGTTGTTCAATATCACCGACGGCACGTTGCGCGATCCGCGCGCGAAGGCTTATCAGTCGTCGAAGGCGAACTTCGGCCCGCGCGTCGCGCTGACGTGGTCGCCGAACAGCGCGGGCACGGGTTTCTGCGGCAGCGGGCGCACGGTCTTGCGCGGCGGCGGCGGCATCTACTACGGCCCCGGCCAAACCGAAGATCAGATTCAGCCGATTGAGTCCGACCGCGTCAGCGCCACCTTCAGCGGCACGAGCGCGCTCAACGTCTTCCGCTCAACCCGGCGGCAGCGACCGCTTTCTTCCTCGCCAACCCGAACAACCGCTCGTACCAGCCGCGCGCCTATGCGCCCGATTATAAAATTCCGGAGAAGGTTTATCAGTACAGCGTCTCGCTGCAACAGCAGTTGCCTTACAAGCTCGTGTTGACGACCGCTTACGTCGGCTCGCAGGGGCGCAATCTCTTCTTGCGTAGCGTCGCCAATCGCATCCTACCGGGCCAGACCGTCATCAGCGCCGGCACGCAGCTACCCACCGGCGTCGGCGTCATCAATCGCACGAACGCAGCCGGACAGGTCGTCGCCGTCAACACCGTGCGCGAATTCGCCATCGTCTCCGGCACCTCGTCGGTGCAGAACCCGTTCGCCGAAGTTGACTACAAGACGAGCGGCGGGCGTGACACCTACAACGCGCTGCAAATGTCGCTTGGTCGTCGCTTCAACACGGGACTGACCTTGAACTCGCAGTACACGTTCGCGCATTCTTTCGGCGACACGGCCGGCTCGAATGAAGCGCGCACGGCCGCGAACAACGCGCGGGCTATCGGCGACTTCGATTATGATCGCGGCGACAACAACTTCGACGTGCGCCACACTTTCAATTTGAGCGCGCTCTCCGATCTGCCCATCGGGCGCGGCACGAAGCATGACCTCGGCGGCGTCGGCAACGCGCTCCTGGGCAACTGGGGCGTGGGCGGCATCGTCAACGCCCGTTCGGGTCTGCCGATTGAGGTGCTGGTCACGCGCCCCGACGTGGTGATCATGAACCCGACCACCGGCGAAGTTCGCGCACTGCCCGGCACGATTAACGCCGCCAGTCCGCTGCCCGCAGGCTTCATCGCCGTCAGCAACACGCCCGGCGGCGGCGCATCGCGCAACGTACGTCGCCCCGACCTGATCGCGGGCGTCAGCCCATACCTGAACAACGACCGGAATTTGCTCAACCCGGCCGCGTTCGCCGCGCCCGCGCCCGGCAAGTTCGGCAACCTGCGGCGTAACGCGTTGCGCGGGCCCGACTTCACACAGTTCGACGTTGTGCTCAACAAACGCATTCCCGTCCGCGAGCACATGAACATCGAGTTGCGCACGGAGATATTCAACATCTTCAACCGGACGAACTTCGCTAACCCATCGGCGACGCTCAACAACGCGCTCAGCACGTTGCAACCGGGGCAGCCTTACACGCAGGCCGCCGCCGGTTCGACTTTCGGCTTGCTGCGCCAGACCATTGAGCGCACCGTCGGTCTCGGCACGAACCGGCAGATACAGTTCGCCCTGCGCTTCAACTTCTAACCGCAGTGGCAAGTGATGAGTGACGAGTGACAAGCTAAGAACTGCTTGCTCGTCACTCGTCACTTGTCACTTGTCACCAGCCCTCCCCTTGTCTCGCGCCGCCGCTTCGCTTATAGTTCCGGCTCTCTTGAGTCAATCCAGCGAAAACGGAGCAGGCACGCGCAATGGCACGCTTTAGCTTACTGCCGCGAGAGGATCAGTATTTCTCGTTCTTCTCGCAGATGACTTCTTACATCTTCGACGCCTCGAAACTGCTGGTCGAAATGCTCGCGGACGGGCAACAGTTCTACGACCAGTATGCGCTGCGCATCAAGTCCATCGAGCACGCCTGCGACGAGTTGACGCACACCGTCTCCACGCAACTCAACAAGACCTTCATCACGCCGTTCGACCGCGAAGACATCTACATGCTCTCCAGCGCGCTCGACGACATCGTCGATCTGATCGACGACGCCGCCCGCGCGATGGTCATGTTCGACATCCGCGAATCCTCGGCGCACGCGCGCCGCTTCGCCGACGTGATCCATCGCATGTCCGTGCAACTCCACGAGATCGTCTCCG
>JBBRYU010000110.1:0-13090 GCA_038237345.1 Pyrinomonadales bacterium | reverse complement strand
GCCGCAGCGGCCCATGTAGCAGTTCGCCACCTGATAGCGGACGAGGTCAATCGGGTTGTCGGTGCTCAACTCGTCGTAAATCTTCGGGCTGGTTTTGCCGTAGGACGAGCCGGCGAGATTGAGCGCGTTGAAGCCGCCATTGGTGGTCGGCAGTTTCTGTTTGATGATGTCGGCTTCGATGGTGCAGCCGAGGTGGTTGGCCTGTCCCGTCAGATCGGCCGCCGTGTGCATGTCACCCTTGTCGGTCTTAAACGAGGGATTGCGCAGGTAGCACCAGAGGATCGTGGCCATGCCAAGCTCGTGCGCGTAGGCGAAGCACTTCGCGATCTCGACGAGTTGGCGTGTGGACTCTTCCGAGCCGAAGTAGATCGTCGCGCCGACGGCGACCGCGCCCATGTCGTGCGCCTCGTCCATCGTGCCGAACAGCACTTGATCGAACTTGTTCGGGTAGCTCAACAACTCGTTGTGGTTGATCTTGACGATGAAAGGAATCTTGTGCGCGTAGCGACGTGCGACCACGCCGAGCACGCCGTAGGTTGAAGCGACCGCGTTGCAGCCGCCTTCGACGGCGAGCCGGACGATGTTGTCGGGATCGAAGTAGATGGGATTCGGCGCGAACGATGAGCCGGCCGAATGCTCGATGCCTTGATCGACGGGCAGGATCGAGAGATAGCCCGTGCCGCCGAGCCGGCCCGTGTCGAAGAGCGTTTGCAGCGAGCGCAACACGCGCGGGCTGCGATCCGATGCCGACCAGACGCGATCCACGAAATCGGGGCCGGGCAATTGTAGGTGATCTTTAGTGATCGTGTTCGAGGTGTAATCGAGCAGCGGGCGCGCGTCCGCGCCGAGCAGTTCTTCGATCCGGCCCGGGGTCGTGCCGGCACGTTTCAGTTCGGTGGCCATGTTGGTTAAGTCCTCCAGAAGGGGTTGAATAGATGCAATGGAAAACTCGCCGCGTCGCGGGCAAAGGCGTGCCGCAGATTATATCAGGCGGAAGCATACGCGCCAATGTAAATGCGCGCCACGCGGCGACTGCTAATCATCCGCCTTCGTGTCTTGCAGCGTGAATTGGCGGAAGGCTTCGCGCAAGCGTAGCGCGACGCTGCCGGCGGGCACGGTGTAACGATGAAAATCGTAGGTGGTGACGAGGCCGACGCCGAGACTCGCGGAGGTGAGAAAGATTTCGTCCGCGTCGCCGAGGTGCGCGAGATCGTAGACGCCTTCGACGACCGGGCAGGCCAGTTCGTTGGCCAGTTCAAGCAGATAGGCGCGCGTCGTGCCGGCGAGCGCGCCGGTTGCGAGCGCAGGCGTATGCACCGTGCCGTGCGTCACCCAGAAGAGATTCGCCATCGTCGCCGAGACGACCTCGCCGCGCTCGTTCAAACGCACCGCCTCGTCAAAGTCGCGCGCGTGCGCCTCCTCCCACGCCAGCACGTGCTCCAGATAGCTGATGCTCTTCACGCCCGCGAGCGGCGCGTGCGCGTTCACGCGGTAGGGCGAGAGCGTGAGCGCGAGTCCTTCATTCGGCGCGGGGCGCGCATCGCCCGTCGTGATCAATAGATCAGTCTCAACCTCATTATCGTCCGCCGTCGGCGCACGCCAGACGCCGCGCAGCGCGCGCGCGAGCAGAGACACGCGCGCCAGGCCGCGCTCAACTTCGTTCGCTTCGATCACACGTGCCAGAGCAGCCGCGACCGTCGCCTCGTCAAACGCTGCGTGCGCCACGCCCGCGCGGGCGGCATCGGCGCAGAGCCGCGCCCAGTGCCGCGGCCACAAACAGGCGCGCCCGCCATGCACGGCGATGATCGTGAACACGCCGCGCCCGTAAACGGTCGCCGCCGTCAAAGCGGGCAGCCGCGCCTGCGCGGCGTCGAGCAAGCGTTGATTGTGAATGACGCGCGGATGCATCTGGCATGATCCTTAAGTTACTCGCAGGCAAGTATGTCCGTTGCGCTTATTCGGCTGCGGCGGCCATTGCTTCAGTCTGCAACTGCTGACCAAGCGCGCCGCGCCAGACGGCCTCGAGTGCGCCGATCTCGTGCGCGATTACGGGCGCGTCGTTGACGCTGACGCGCACTTGCGCGCCGCCGACGCGACCGATGACAGCGAACGGGCAGTCGAGTTGCGCGGCGATCTCTGCAAGGCGAGCTTGGGCTGACGGGTCGAAACTGACGACGATGCGCGAGGGCGATTCGCTAAAGAGTTGCGCGGTGGTTGCGAGCGCGCCCGTTAGTTGCACGTCCGCGCCGAGGGCGGGACGATTGAGCGAGGAGAAGCATGACTCGGCGAGCGTAATGGCGAGACCGCCGTCCGCGCAATCGTGCGCCGTGCGCAGCAAGCCTTCCGCCGCCGCTTGGAGACAGACGGCTTGGACGGTCTTCTCTAAATTCAAATCGAGTGCAGGCACACGCCCCGTGGCCGTCATCTGCGCTGTCGTGCGTCCTTCAATGGTCGCGGCATACTCGCTGATCGAGAGATCGTCGGCGGTCGTGCCGACGAGCGCGATCAGGTCGCCTTCAGTTTTGAAACCGGGCGTGACGATGCGGCGCACGTCTTCGACCAGCCCAACCATGCCGATGACGGGCGTGGGCATGATGCCGCGCCCTTCGGTCTCATTGTAGAACGAGACGTTGCCGGAGATGACCGGCGTATCGAACGCGCGACACGCTTCGGCCATGCCGTCGATCACTTCCGAGAACGCCCACATCACTTCGGGGCGTTCGGGCGAAGCGAAGTTCAGACAGTTCGTAATGGCAATGGGCCGTGCGCCGACGCACACGACGTTGCGCGCCGCTTCGGCGACGACGAGTTTCGCCCCCTCGCGCGGGTTCGCGGCGCAATAGCGGCCGTGGCCGTCGAGACACATGGCCAGCGCGCGGCGCGTCTCCTTGATGCGCACGATGGCCGCGTCCGCGCCGGGCAACACGGCCGTATTCGTCCGCACCATGTGATCGTACTGCCGGTAGACCCATTCCTTTGAGGCGATGTTCGGCGCGGCGAGCAGCCGCAACAAGGACTCGTTGTGATCGCGTTGTTCGTCGTCCGTTGTGCGTTGTCTGTTGTCGCTCTGTGCAAATGTTTCTAACGCCGGCGCAGTCGGCGGGGCGGGCGAGATAAGATCAATGCCGCCGCCCACAGCCGCATCCTCATCCCTCATCCCTCCGCCCTCATCCCTTCGTTCAGGCGCACGCATCGGGCGTTCGTACACGGGCGCTTCGTCGGTGAGAAATTTGACGGGGATGTCCGCGACCGTGCCTTCGTGATACATGAGCTGGACACGCTCTGTAGCGGTCACGCGCCCGATGACGACCGCGTCCAAATCCCAGTTCTTGAAGATGTCCACGACCTGTCGCTCGCGCCCGCGATGCGCGACGATCAGCATGCGCTCCTGCGACTCCGAAAGCATGATCTCATAGGCTGACATTGCCTGCTCGCGTTGCGGCACGAGCGTCAGATCAAGTTCCAGCCCCGTGCCCGCGCGGGCCGCCATCTCGCACGACGAAGAGGTCAGCCCGGCCGCGCCCATGTCTTGTATGCCTGCGACCGCGCCGCTGCGCATCGCTTCGAGACACGCTTCGAGTAAAAGTTTTTCGAGAAACGGATCACCCACCTGTACGGTCGGGCGTTTCCCTAAAGCTTCGTCGTCAAACTCGGCCGAAGCCATCGTCGCGCCGTGGATGCCGTCGCGGCCCGTCTTCGCGCCGACGTACAAGACGGGATTGCCCACACCTGTCGCCTTGCCGAAAAAGATTTGGTCGTGCCGCACCAGCCCCAGCGCGAATGCGTTGACGAGCGGATTCAACGCATACGCATCGTCGAACATGACTTCGCCGCCCACGGTCGCCACGCCGAATGCGTTGCCGTAGTGCGCTATCCCGGCGACGACGCCTGCGACGAGCGCGCGATTGCGTTGCCCGTGTTGCGGATGATCAAGCGAACCGAAACGCAGCGAGTTCATCGCCGCGACGGGCCGCGCGCCCATCGTGAAGATGTCGCGCAGGATGCCGCCGACGCCTGTCGCCGCGCCCTGAAACGGCTCAATGAACGACGGATGATTATGTGATTCGACTTTGAAGGCCGCGCACCAGCCGTCGCCCACATCTACCACGCCAGCGTTCTCGCCCGGCGGCACGACCACGCGCTCATTCTTCGTCGGTAGCCGCCGCAGATGCACGCGCGAAGATTTATATGAGCAATGCTCCGACCACATCACCGAGAAGATGCCTAACTCGACGAAACTCGGCTCGCGCCCCAGCAACGCGACGATGCGTGCGTATTCGGCTTGCGTGAGATTGTGCGCGGCGATTGTTTCGGGCGTGATCAGTTCCATAAGACAGTGACGAGTGGTAAGGGACGAATGACGAGCGTGGACAAAGTTTTTACGCGGCGCTCATCACTGGTCATTCAGCACTTTATCCAGTGCGGCGCGCAGGTCCATCGGCTTGATGCGCCCTTTGTGTTTGAAGACGATTTGCCCGTGCCGGTCGAACAGGAATGTCGCGGGCAACTCGCCGCTCCATTCGGGATCGACCGCGTTGATGACCGGATCGGAGTCGGACACGTTCAAAAGATACGCAGGCATCCGCGCCCGCATCGCGCGCAAGAACTTCGGCACGCCGGTCTTCAACTCCGCCGGATCGTCAATCGAGATGGTGACGAACTGTAGCCCGCGCGCACTGTAGTCGGCATCAATCTTGACGAGATCGGGAAACTCCAGCCGGCACGGCTCGCACCACGTCGCCCAGAAGTTGACGAGCAACGGCCGCTCATTCGGCGGCGTGCCGCGCGCAAGCAATTGCTTAATGCCGGCCCCATCGAGCAGGCTGACGGGCGATGTGGGCAGCGGCTCACCAAAATCACTCGATTGTGCCGAACCTCTGCCGCGTCGAATAGTTGCAGCTTTGCGCTTGCTCGGCGCACGCACCTTGCGGCGATTGACGCCGTCGGCCACAGCCGCGCGGGTGGTTGCCGCGTCCGCCAGCGCAGGGCGCGCGGGCGCAGCAACCAAATTTACGGCGCACAGAAAAAGCGCGAGTGCTGCTCGTGTCATGTTACGAGGTGGCGCGCTTGATCGAGCAGCCGAAGGCTTTGACTTCCGTTTTGGCGACGGGTTTGCCGGCCAGCACAGCGTCAATCGCATCGCGCAGATCGTTCGCGGTGATGTTCGCCGGGTTCTGCGCATTGTCAATGCGGCCGTGATAAACGAGTTTGTTGGCGGCATTGAGGAAGTAAACTTCGGGCGTGTGCTGTGCGCCGAAACGATCCGCGATCTTGCTGCCCGCGTCTTTGAGGATCGGGAACGTGAGTTGTTTCTCGGCCGCGTGCGTCTTCACTTCCGCGGCCGGCTCGGTCTCATTCGAGTTGATGCCGACGACGTTGACGCCGCGCGCCTGATAGTCCGCCGCGAGTTTCGCCATCCGCTCGTTGTAAGCGTTCGAGACCGGGCAGCGCGTGGCCACGAAGATCAAGACCGTGCCGTTCTTGCCCTTGAGCGCGGCAAGCGAATGGGTTGCCCCGTCTGCGTCGGGCAGCGTGAAATCAGCGACCGTCGCGCCGATGGCAACGGGTGCCGGTGCCTCAACGGCTGCGCACACGCGCATGGTGCGCGCAAGCATAGCGACAAAGCAGAGGGACAAGGCCAGCGCGAATGTGTAAGCGTGCTGTTTTTTCATCTCGAAATAGATACTCCTTCATCGAAAGTTGCGCGCGGGAAGCGAAAGCTTACAGAAAGGGGTGACGGGTGACAAGTGCGAAAGACAGTGACGAGTGGCAAGTGACGAGTAACGAGCTAAAACCTGTTCTTGCTGGTCACTTGTCACGCATCACTCGTCACTGCTCTTTGCAGCGTGAACCGCCAAAGCATGCGTTGCGTTTGTTCGTCGTAATCGTGGCGCGCGGCCGTGACGCGCCAGTGGCCCAGATGCTGCCAGCGACCCGGCGCGAGTTTGTTGAAGAGTGGGACGGCGTGTTGGCTTTCGATGGCAGCGAGCAGCGCGCGGTTGGCCGGCGTTAGGAGTTGATCGCCGCGCCGCCCCGCGCCGGTGTAGATGATGGTGTCGGTGTCGCCGGCCGCGTGCTCGTCCGGGTAACAGGGGTTGATGCGGCCGAAGTCCGTGAGCAGCGAGACGAGCCGGCCGTTGCGTTGATAGACGCCGTTGCGGATGCGGTGCGTGCGCTGCACCTCGGCCCACGAAAGAACGGGTTCAAAGTTCAAAGTTGCAGGCTCAACGCCAGCACCATGATCACGCTGCTTTAACTTTGAACCTGCAACTTTGAACTTTGAACCTTGAACTTTCATCGCGCTTGTGCGAGCGCCAGCGTCGCGGTGAGTGAGCGGAAGAGGCCGCGCCCGTCGGCCGAGCCGAGCAGGTCTTCGCAGGCGCGCTCCGGATGCGGCATGAGGCCCATGACGTTGCGGGCGCGGTTGCAGATGCCCGCGATGTTGTCGCGCGCGCCGTTCGGGTTGGCCGCGTCGGTCGTATGACCGCTCGTGTCGCAGTAGCGAAAGACGATGCGGTCTTCGCGTTGCAATTCGGCGAGCGTGGCATCGTCGCACGTGTAGTTGCCTTCGGCGTGCGCGATGGGGATGCGCAAGACCGTGCCGCGCGTGAGTTCGTTCGTGAACGGCGTGTCGTTCGTTTCCACGCGGACGTTGACGTGCGCGCAGATGAAATGCAGATCGCGGTTGCGCATGAGCGCGCCCGGCAAGAGTCCCGCCTCGCAGAGAATTTGGAAGCCGTTGCAGATGCCAAGCACGAGGCCGCCGCGCGCGGCAAATTCTTGTACGGAGTTCATCACAGGCGAGAAGCGTGCGAGTGCGCCCGCGCGCAGATAGTCGCCGTAAGAGAAGCCGCCGGGGATGATGATCGCGTCGTACCCGGTGAGGTCTGTCTCCTTGTGCCAGATGAAGGAGACGGGTTGGCCGACGTGTTTGGAGATGACGTGGTACGCATCGTGATCGCAGTTCGAGCCGGGGAAGACGAGGACGCCGAATTTCATGCTTCGACCTCCACGCGATAATCTTCGATGACCGGATTGGCCAACACTTCGCGCGCCATGCGCTCGGCCGCCGCTTGCGCGTGCGCGCTGTCAACGGAATCGTCGAGCGCGATCTCGAAATACTTGCCCTGTCGTATGTCGGCGATGCCGCCGTAGCCGAGCAGTGCGACCGAGTGCTGGATGGCCTTGCCCTGCGGATCGAGCACGTCCGGTTTGAGTGTGACGTAAACTTTTGCTTTCAACGTATTCGCCTCGTGCAAAGTTAAAGATTCAAACTTCATCGAACACGCGCGCGAAGACCGTGTCCACGTTGCGCAGATAAGTGTCGAGCGCGAAGGCGTGCTCGATCTGGTCGCGCTGCAAGCGCGCGTTGATCTCCGCGTCGGCGAGGATGAGCGCGCGGAAGTCGCTGCCCTCGTCCCACGAGCGCATCGCGTTGCGTTGCACCCACTCGTAAGCCTGTTCGCGCGCGACCCCCACCTGCGTCAACGCGAGCAGCAGTTGCCCGCTGAAGACCAAGCCGCGCGTCGCGTTTAGGTTCTCCAACATGCGCGCGGGATAGACGACGAGCGTATCGAGCAAGTCGGTTGCCTTGTGCAGCATGTAGTCGAGCGCGATGGAAGCATCGGGCAGCGTGACGCGCTCGGCGGACGAGTGCGAGATGTCGCGCTCGTGCCAGAGCGCGACCGATTCGAGACCGGCGACCGCGTAGCCGCGCACGACGCGCGCCAGTCCGCAGATGCGCTCCGACAATATCGGATTGCGCTTGTGCGGCATCGCGCTCGAACCCTTCTGGCCCTGCTTGAATTTTTCCTCCGCCTCGCGCACCTCCGTGCGCTGCCAGTGGCGCACCTGCAACGCAAACTTATCGAGCGACGACGCGACGAGCGCGAGCGTGCAGAGATATTCGGCGTAGTTGTCGCGCTGAATCACCTGCGTCGAAACGGGCGCGGCTTTGAGTCCGAGCCGCGCACAAACCTTCTCTTCAACTTCCGGGTCGAGATGCGCGAACGCGCCGACCGCGCCGCTGATCTTGCCGACGGCGACCGCTTCACGCGCTCGTAGCAAGCGCGCACGGTTGCGCCGCATCTCGTCGTACCAGAGCGCAAAGGTCAAACCGAACGAGGTCGGCTCGGCGTGGATGCCATGCGTGCGCCCGATCTGCGGCGTGTGCTGAAACTCGTACGCGCGCCGGTGCAGCACATCAGCCAGCGCATTGATCTTTTGCAGTAACAGATCGCATGAGTCGCGCAAGAGCAGCGCGTTCGCCGTGTCCACCACATCCGATGAAGTTAAACCGTAATGCACGAACCGCGCCGCGTCGCCGATGTTCTCCGCCAGCGCTGTCGTGAACGCGATCACGTCATGATCGGTCGTCTTTTCAATCTCGTGGATGCGCTCGACCGTGAAGCGCGCCCGCGCCTTGATCTCATCAAGCGCCGCGCGCGGGATTGTGCCCATCTCGGCGTGGACTTCGCAGACGGCCAACTCCACGTCGAGCCACTTCTGGAACTTCGCGGCCTCCGACCAGAGCGCGCCCATTTCGGGTAAGGTGTAGCGATTAATCATAAGCCCAGTGACGAGTGGCAAGTGACGAGTGACGAGCAAGCGACGAGTCTTAGCTTGTTACTCGTCACTGGTCACTGCTTTAAAGCGTCCGAGTGGACAGTGTAGCGCGCGAGCAGCCAGTGACTGTCGCGCTCAACGAGCGTAAAGGTCTCGATGGCGTCGGCGCGCTCGAAGCGCGTGTTGTAGGTGGCGTTGACGAGATGACCGGGAAGCGGCCCCGTCGCCGCCTGTTGTTCTTGCCCCGCGACGAGCGCGCGGCTGCGCACCGGCCCGAAGGTATTGCGCACGCGCGCGAAGCTAGCGCGGCTCTCGTCGGGCGTCGCGGCCTGTCGCCATTCGGCAGCCGCCGCTGCGTAAATTTTATCGTCGCGCCCGGCAGTAATGTCGTCCGTGAGCGCGTCAATCGCGGCCTGCGCGGCGGGCGGCAAACCGGCGCGCGTCTTGTTCACAGCGCAGCCGCCGACGCACAACGCGAGCGCGATCAAAAGTCCAAAGTTCAAAGTCAAAAGTTCAAGGTCTCGTCGAACCGCTAACCTTGAACTTTGAACCTTAAACTTTGAACTTTGGCTTATCACAGTTCGATCCATGGGGTCGGGTCTTTGGGATGCGTGAGCGTGATCTCGGTCGTCGTCTGAAACAACGTGCCGCGCTCTTGCAGCGCCATCTCGGCTGTGAGCTTGGCGACGTGCGGATTGTTGGCGCGCTGCGACAGGTGCGCGAGCACGATGTGCTGTGCGCCGCCGTCGTAGCCTTCGCGCAGCCAGACCGCGACGTCCTCGTTCGACAGATGGCCGGTGCGCGAGAGAATGCGCTGCTTCAATTCCCACGGATAGACGCTGCACGCTTTGAGCATGTCGCGGCTATGATTCGCTTCGATGACGATGGCCGCGCAGCCGCGCAGCCGTTCCTGTATCAGCGTCGTGACACAGCCGAAATCCCACAGCGTCGCGATCTTCACGCCGGCGTGTATGGCCGTGAAGCCGAAGTTGTCCACGGCATCGTGCGGGATCGTGAATGGGTGAAAGTCGATCTCGCCGATGCGAAAATCATGGCTCGACGAAATCTCGACGGCGCGGTCGCGCAACACGTCGGCGCGCTTGCGCGGCTCGTCTTTGCTCGTGCCCTCGCGCTCGCCGATGTAGGCGTCGCGCGTCGCGCCGGAGATATAGACCGGACAGGCAAGGCTCTTGAGCAACACGCGCAAGCCGCCCGCGTGGTCGCTATGCTCATGCGTGATGATGATGCCGTCCAACTCGACCGCGTCGCAGCCGACGAGCGCGAGTCGCCGCGCGATCTCACGCGCGCTCAAACCCGCATCCACCAGCACGCGCGTCTGCCCCGCGCAGATAAGCACGGCGTTGCCGGACGAACCGCTGCCTAAGACGGTGAAGCGCATAAGTTTCAGGGGAAAGTTCAAAGTTGCAGGCTCAAGGTTTAAAGTTTATCTAACTTGTAACTTTGAACCTGCAACTTTGAACTTCATATCTCTAACCGCGCGCGATCAACTTTGAAGCCGTTGAGGTCGCCGAGCGCGCCGACGGCGAGCGCGTCCGTCGTGAATGAAGCACGGGCAAGCTGCTGCAACTCGTCGGGCGTGACGGCTGCGATGCGACGGATAACTTCGTCGGGCGGAACGTAGCGGCCGTGTACGATCTCCTGGCGCGCAAGCGTGCCGGCCCGCGCGCTCGTTGATTCGAGGCTGAGCAGGATCGAGGCGATGGACTGATCCTTTGCCAGTTGCAGTTCCTCCGCGCCGACCGGCTCGCGCACGATGCGGCGCAACTCTGCGAGTGAGAGGTCTAAGACTTCATCGAGATGTGCGGGTGACGTGCCCGCGTAAATGTGAAAGACGCCCACGTCCGTGTAGCCGCTCGCCGCCGCGCCAACCGAGTAAGCGAGACCGCGCTCTTCGCGGATCGCTTGCCAGAGCCGGCTCGAAGTGCCGCCGCCGATGACCGAGCCGAGCAGGCTCGCCGCATAACGAGCTTCAGCGCGTGAAGATGGCCAAGGCGTGGCGAGAATCAAATGCGCCTGCTCAAGCTCCTGCTTGCGCTCGGTGAAGATGGGCGCGGCGGTGACCGGTGGCGCGCTCATCTCTGTGTCTGTTGTGGGCGCGGCCTGCGGCTCCGTGTCAGCGAAAGCGCGGGCGGCGAGTTCGACTAGCTGTTCGTGTTGGACGTTGCCGGCCGCCGCGATGATGAAGTTACGCGGCGCATAGGCCGTGGCGTGGAAGCGTGCGGTGCATGCCTGATCGAAGGACGAGACCGTGTCGGCCGTACCTTCGATGGGACGACCAAGCGCGTGATCGGGGAAGTAGGCGGCGTTGAATAGTTCGCCCAAAAATTCTTCGGGCGAGTCCTCAACCATCTTCATCTCTTCAATGATGACACGTTGCTCAAGCTTGAGATCGGCCTCGTCGAAGCGCGGGCGCAGGAGCATGTCGGCAAGCAGGTCAAACGCCTGCGGCACGGACGTGTCCACGACCTTGAGCGCGAAGCCGGTCAACTCGTGCGACGTGTAGGCGTCGAAGTGGCCGCCGAGCCGGTCGGACTCAATCGCGATGTCGAGCGTCGAGCGGCGGCGCGTGCCTTTAAAGACGGTATGCTCGATAAAATGGCAGATGCCGTTGAGCGCGGCGGGTTCGTGGCGCGAGCCGCGCCGCACCCAGATGCCGATGGTGGCCGAGCGCAGGCCCGGCATGTAGTCGGTTAAGATAAGCGCACCGTTGGCGAGCTTGGTGGAACGAATCTGGTCGGTCATTTACCTCTTAAATGTGCTGAAACTGGAAATTTTCGGCCCGGTTGGTAGACACTTTTGCAGCACTCTGCATCGTAGCATGTGCATAAAGGGTGAGCAAACGATAGAGCACGGCACAGTGCGTGTGAGCGAAAAGCTTGCTTGACACTGTTTTGCGATAGTTAGAGAATGTCCCTCTTCGCTCAAGCGCGCCGCGCAAAATCAAGGGGCAGGCAAGCGGCGCTGGACGGGAAACTCGAAGGTGCATCGTCTCCTCGCACCATGAACCGGGGGCAACTGATTAAGAGATCGCTTGCGGGCGCAAACGGACGCAACACATTTAATGCGAGCCGTGCGCACGCCGGGAGGTTTCGGTGCTATGAGACACAATCTAAGACGGGCCGGGCTAACGCTCTTCGCTTTTGCGCTCGTGCTCGCAGCCGCAGCGCGCACTCCGACTTACGGCGCGGGCGCGAGTCGCCGCCTCGGCACGATCAGCGGCACGGTGCGCGATAGCAAGGGCCAGCCGCTGGCCGGCGCGCTCATTAAACTGTTGCGTGACGGCGCGGCGGAAGTTGTCAAGCAGACGCGCAGCAACGCGGACGGTTCGTTCAGCGCGCGCATCGCGCCCGGGCGCTACGTCCTGAGCGCCATCGCCGAGGGCTTTAACTCCGTCACCTTCACCGCCGTCCAAGTCAATCCATCCGCCGAACTCGTCTATCGCTTCAATCTCGTCCCGCTCGGACTGGGACGCACCGTGCCTGAACGGCGCACTGACCGCAACGATCCCAAGTGGCGGCTGCGCACGGCGCAGGTGCATCGTTCGATCTTCCAGGCGAACGAAGGCGATGACAGCACCGTTGCAGCCGTCGCGGAGGCGGAGGCTGAGGCCGCAAATGAGGCGCAGGACGCAGACACGCTGCTCGCATCGGCGGACGGCAAGCGCCGGCCCGTGCATGGCATCATCGAGACATACGCCGTCGCTTCGGCGAATCCGTTCGCGCCCGGCTACGCTGGTACGAACTTCGCCGTCGCCACATCCTTAGATGATGCGGTCGAACTGATCTTCGCGGGCCAAGTCGGCACAAATGCGCTCGCGCGCCTTGAGACGACGGGGCGCATGCGCGTGGGCAGCAAGCATCGCGTGAGCGCGACGCTCGGCGGCGCGACCATCCCGCTCTTCACTAAGTCGGCGGGCAACGCGCGCGCCGCGCGCGCTCAGGTCTCTGTGCGCGCCGTTGACGAATGGATCGTGCGCGATGGCGTCGTGGTGGTGCTAGGGCTGGATTATTCGCGCTTCCTCGGCCCGAAGGGCAGCGGCGCGTTCAACCCGCGCGTCGGCTTCGAGTTCGCGGCGAATGGGCGGACACGCTTGAAGTTCGGCTACGCGCCGGGCGACCGCAGGACGGGTGCGCAATCGGTCGGGAACATGGAAGACGGCGCGGTGGTCTTTCCGGAAATGAGCGAGCAGGCGGTCGCCTTCGTGGATGGCCGCGCCGCCGCCGAGCGCACGCGCCGACTGGAGTTCGGCATCGAGCGCACGCTGGATAACCGTTCGAGCGTCGAGGTGACCGCGTTCTACGACACGACGGACGGGCGCGGCGTCGGCTTGCTCAACATGCCGCTCAACGCATTCAGCGAGCAGAACGGCGCGGCGCTGTTGCGCGTCGCCGAGCAGCAGGGCGCGGCGCGCGGCTTGCGCTTGGTCTATGCGCGCCGCTTGAGCAAATTCTTGCATGCGTCGGCCGGTTACGCGGTCGGGCGCGGACAGGCGCTCGCGCCGGGG
>JBBRYU010000109.1:0-13297 GCA_038237345.1 Pyrinomonadales bacterium | reverse complement strand
CGTGCTTAACGTGACCGCTCACGATCTTCATCACCGTGATGCGGCCCGCGAACGGATCGGCGATGGTGCGGAAGACGTAAGCCGAGAATGGCTCGGTCGTGCTGTACTTGCGCGTGAGCGGTTCGCCGCCGTCGGCTTCGAGCGCGGTGCGGCCGTGCTCGGCTTCATGCGCGTCGGGCGCGGGCGCGTAGTCAATGATGCCGTCTAATATATTTTGCAAGCCGACGAGCGTGAGGCTTGAAGCGGCGAAGACGGGACAGAGGCGGCTCGCGGCAATCGCCTTCGAGATGTTTGGCACGATGTCCTCTTCGGGCAGCGTCCCTTCGGCGAAATATTTTTCCAACAGCGCGTCATCGGATTCCGCGATGACCTCGATCAAACGCTCGCGCTCTTTGTCCGCGATCTCGCGCCCGGCGGCCGGGATGTCGATCTCTTTCGCCTTGCCCTGCTCATCGAACTCGTAAGCCTTCATGTGGACGATGTCCACGACGCCTTTGAAATCCTTCTCCTTGCCGATGGGCAGAGTGAACGGCACGATGGCGCGACTGAACGTGTGTCGCGCGCTATCGAGGGCCGCGCCGAAATCAGCGCGCTCTTTGTCGAGCTTGTTGATGACCATGATGCGCGGCACAAGAAACTCGTTCGCGTAGCCCCAGGTCTTTTCGGTCTGCACTTCGACACCGTTGACGCCGTCCACGATGACGAGCGCGCAGTCGGCGACGCGCAAAGCGGGACGCGCGTGCGCGACGAAGGCAGCATAGCCCGGCGTGTCGATCAAGTTGATCTTGTGGTCTTTATATTCGAGGTGCGCGAGCGCAGAGTTCAAAGTGATCTTGCGCGCGATAGAGTCTTCGTCGAAATCGGTCGTGGTTGTGCCTTCGTCAACTTTGCCCCAGCGCGTCGTCGCGCCGGCGAAGTGCAGCAGGGAACTTAGGAGTTGCGTCTTGCCTGAATCGCCGTGGCCGATGATGGCGAGATTGCGAATCTGATTGGTCGGATAAACTTTCATAGGGTTAGAAAAGCATCCTTTCGCCGGAGTGAATTTGCGCCGCAGAAACTTGACGATCCGCCTGCTACGTCGGGCTAAAAATTGAAGGGCGGAAGCGCGTTCTGGTGGAGCGAAGAATGTAGCCGAGCGCAGGCGGGAAACGCAAGCGGCCGCACAGACGGGGCAAAGCGCCCGGTGCTAGCTGACAGCAAGGGCTAGGAGAGTTAATCCTAGCCCTTGCTGCGCGCCTTGTTGATCCGCTAAATCGAAACACACAAGCATGGGACAGAGAGCGAAGAACATTTAGCCACGAACGCACACGAAACAACACGAACTAAAACAGACGCATGTTCGGGTCGGTTCGTGTGCCGCGCGTGGGTAAATGTTGTTCGCGCTTGCTGGGCCATTCCGATGTGCCTCGATTTACGCATCGCGCACACCGGACGCTCAACTTACTTCTGCCCGCGCGGCCGCCGAAATCGTGAATGCGGGCAAGGGCTTACGCTTTTTTGATCCGTCGTCAAACGATTTTCTGCGAACCGCAGACGAAACCGAAACCGCCTTGAACGCCGCCGAAGCGCGAATCGCCGCGCTCGAAGCCGAACTTGCGAAGTCAAAATCTTAGAAAGTCCCACATCCGAGCTGCGGAGCAGCGGCATAACTTTAGCACCAGGTGCAGCGAAGCGGAACCTGGGGTAAGGTGGAAAAAAATATTGGAGCCTGTGAACCGGGCGATACCTCTAGCCTGTTTCACAGGCTCCAATAGATTACTGTGAAATTGCCGGATCTGTTATTCGTGACCCAAATCATCTGAAACCCAAACCTCCGATTCCCTTGCCGAGATCACGTCCTACTTGCTTCATGCTGTCACTGACTTCTTGCAATTTCTGGAAGACTGGTTGGCTACTAGGATCGTTTTTGAAGTTTTGGGCGGTTTTGTCGCGAGCAATGTCGAGGTCACGTTTAATTTTATCGAACATCCGAAGTGCTTCGGGACAGAATTTCGACACCTCTCCCCGGCCTTTTGTCTTAGCTCTATCCTTCAAATTGTCTTCAATATAATTTGTCACGTCTCTGATCTGATCGATGCGGTCCCCGATGTCGGGACTGGTCTGCTTAATGCCGTCAGTGACCTGATCCCCAACGTATTTTGTCGCGGCATCTTTGAGATTACCACCTAAGTAGTCCCCGGCCACAGATGTAGGCGAAAGACCTGAGCTATCTCTAAAGTTGAGAGGATCAGAAAATGCATATCCGTAAAGATTTGCTTGCTTACCGTTAAAAAATATACTGTCTTTCGCCGTCCATCTTCCGGTTTCAGCGTCGTAATCTCTCGCTCCGAAGCGAACGAGTTTCGTTTGCGGGTCATAAAGTCCTCCCGCGAAGCCAAACGGCTGGAAGCCCGGATTGGTGTCCATTAAGACCACGCCGAACTCGTCGTAATCAATGCGCTGTGCGATGACGCCCGTCGCGGCATCAACGACGAGCCGCACGCTGCCCAGATGATCTGTGATGAGGCGATAGGTCACGCCGTTCTTCACCATGTAGTCGGGCACGTTCGCGCGGCTGCCATAGACGAAGCGACTGACAAGGTTAAGGTTTCCGTCCAACTCGGCGACGGGCGCGAGTTGATCCTGATAGAGAAAGCCCTGCGTCAATGTGCCGTTGACCTTCCGGCCGATGCGCCTGTTCTGCCCGTCAATCACATAATCGATCTGTGTTCCCGCGGGCAGCGTGACGTTGCGTAGATTGCCCAACGCATCGTAGGCGTACTGCGTGGTCTGCCCGCCGTTGGTCTTGCTCTGCAATTCGCCGTTGGCGGTGTAGGCGTAGGTCGTTGTGCCGTATTGCGTCAACCGATCCTGATTGTCGTAAGCGCCGTTGGTGATAAGTCCGCCGAGGTTGCGCGTCAGCCGGTTGCTATTGCTGTCGTAGGTGTAGCTGATCAGCCCGCCGTTGATCATCGTGCCGGTGAGCCGCCCCGCCGGGTCGTAAGCGTAGGTGTAGGTGTTTGTCACGCCGCCGATGGTCTCGACCTGCTGCGTGATGCGCCCCAGCTTGTCGCGCGTGTACTGCGTCGAATAAAGACCCGTGCCATTGAAGGCCGCGTTGTAGCTCGTCGGTTCGGCGAAGTTATTGTAGCCGATGGTGTGTGTGACGTTGCCGAGCGTCGTGCCCGTGACGAGGCCGTTCTGCGCGTTACGCGCGAGCGCGAGACTGCCCGCGCCGGTCAGCAGGCTATCGTTGTCATAGGCGAAGTTGACGGTGTTCGCGCCGTTGATGCTCTGCGCGGCGGTGCGGAAGAAGTTGTCGTAAGTCCGGCTGACGTTGCCCGCGATGGTGCCGCTCCAAGTCGTGCGCGTGAGCAGAGAACTGTCGTAGTCATAAGCCAGCGTATTGCTGCCGGGTGCGATGATGCCGGACAGATTTCCGGTCGTCGCGCTATAGGCATAAGCGTACTGTCCGCTCGGAGCGGTGAGCGTGCTCAAGCGTCCCGCCGTGTCGTAAGCGAAATTGATTTGCTGTGCATCGGGGCGCGTGATGCGCGTCAGATCGCGGTCAAGGTTGTAAGTGAAGTTGGTCGCGCCGCCACCCGCGCCGATGTTGGGCGGCGTGTAGGCTGAAGCGAGATCAACCGGCGTAAAGGTGAAGGTGTGCGCGGCTCTGCCGGGCGGCGTGATGGAGGTGAGATTGCCTTTAGCGTCGTAGGCGTAAGCGATGACACGGCTATCGGCCAGCGTTTGCTGCGTGATGCGTCCGGCGGCGTCGTAAGTGTAAGCCTCCGAGCGACCGAGTGGGTCTGTGATTGATGAAAGGAAGCCGTTGCTATTGTAGCTGAAACTGGCTGCGCGGGCTTCGCCGCCCGTGCCGGACGCAGCGGAAGCGAGCCGCCCGCGCGTGTCGTAAGCGTAGCTCGCGGGATTGAGATTAGCGAACTGTCGTTGGGTGATGCGGCCGAGCGCGTCAATGACGGTCGTGCGCTGTCTGCCGAGCGGAGTGGTGTCACTGAAAGTCCGATTGGCAGACGTGTAGGCGCTGGTGTAGTTGACGCCGTTGACGTTGAGCGTGTCGGTCTGCGACGTGAGACTCAGGGGATTGACGGACGTGGCGAGCGTGACGGAGCGCGCGAAGGTCTCGCCGAAATTCAAGCCGCCGGGCGTGGTGACGGTTGCGTTGGTGGTAATCGGCGCTTGCATGCCCCAACGCGGGTCGGGGCCAAGCGTCTCGTTCGTCACCATCCCGTCGGGCGTTTGCTCGGTCTTCGTGCCGTTGGCGCGGATGGTTCGTTGGGTTTGCAGGCCGCTCGGCAATGTTTTGATGCGGCGCTGATCGTCATTGGTCAGTTGCTGCACTTGATAATCAGTCGTGCGGCCTAACGCGGTGGTGAGCAGCACGTCGTAGTTCACGCCTGCATCGGTGCGCGCCAACGTTTTGAAGCCTGTGGCCGGATCGTCGTCGCGCGTGAGTCGTCCCATTGCGTTGTAGGTGAATTGATATTGGTTGCCGCGCGGGTCGCGCTCGGTCGCCATCAGGCCGCTGGCGCTGTAGGTGAATTGGTAGGACTCGCCCGCCGGATTGGTGCTCGTTGCCAGATAGCCGTTGGCATCGAGCGCGAGCGCAGTCGTTTGGTTGAACGGGCTTAAGATGCCGGTTGCGTTGCCTGCGCCATCGCGCTGGATGGTCGTGACGTTGTTGTCGCCGTCGGTGACGGTGAGCAAATGGCCTGCCGCGTCGTAGCCGAAGACGTACTCGTTCGTATTGGTCAGCGTATTGACGGTGCGCAGGTGGCGGCCAGCCGGGTTGAACTGATAAAGCTCGCTGCCGTCCGCGGACGGAATGGCGATGTCGGTGTTGGTGAAGCCGGGCAGCGGCGCGTTGACGCGGCGGATGCGATGGTTGTTGAGATCGGCGATCCAGATGCTGCCGTCCGGTCCGACCTTCACCTCGGTGGACTGTCGGATCATCGCGGCCGTGGCCGCGCCGCCGTCGCCGCTGAAGCCCAGGGTGCCGTTGCCCGCGACCGTGTTGATGATGCCGTCGGGGCCGATCTTGCGGATGCGCGCGTTGGAGAAGTCGGCGATGTAGAGGCTGCCGTCCGGCCCGCGTTCGATACCTTCAGGCGCGCAGAGCTGCGCCGCCGTGGCCGGGCCGCCGTCGCCGCCCACGCCGCACGAGCCGTTGCCCGCGATGACGTGCAGGATGCCGTCCACGCCCATCTTGAAGACGCGGTTGAATTGCGTTTCGGAGAAATAGAGCGTGCCGTCGGGCGCGAGCACGACGCCGAAGACCACGCCTAGGCAAGCGTTGCGCCCAGGCACGTTGTCCACGGCGCAAGTGCCCGCGTTGCCGTTGCCCGCGATGGTCGCGATGATGCCGTCCGTGCCGACGCGCCGGATGCGACGGGCGCTGGTATCGGCCAGGAAGATTGTGCCGTCGGGCGCGACGAACAAGCCCTGGCTGTTGTTGATCTTCGCTTGCGCGGCCGGGCCGCCGTCGCCGCAAACGTCGGTCGGCGACGAGCAGACCACGCCCGTGCCGATGACGGTCGTGATGATCCCGTTGGGCGCGACCTTGCGCACTTTGTTTGCGCCGGGATCGAGCACGTAGTAGGAGCCGTCAGGTCCGAAGGCGACGGTGACGGGGGCACTGAACCGCGCCGCCGCCGCCGGCCCGCCGTCTCCGCACGGATCGGTCGTGGGGCTGCAAGGCGCGCCGACTGTGCCGGCCACCGTCGTCACGATGCCGTTTGTGCCGATGCGCCGCACCACGCGGTTGCCCACGTCCGCGATGTAGGCGCTGCCGTCGGGCGCAAGATCCAGGCCCTCCGGGAAATTGAAGGCCGCCTGCGTGGCCGGCCCACCCTCGCCGCTGTAACCGGGTGATCCCGTGCCCCCCGCCGTCACGATCACGCGGTTGAGGCTCTCGACGCGCTGCCGTTCGCCATCGCCCGTGTAAAGCGTCCGCCCAATCGGATCGTAAACGTGTTGCACGTCGAGCGACCAGCCGCCCAAGCCCTGCCCGCGCGCGTCGAACGCGCCGATGGCAATAGTCGCCACGCGCAGGAAGGTCACTTCGCGGCGCGTTGGGTTGGAGAGCAACGGGATGCCGTTGCTGGTGTAGCCGAAGCCGACCGTGTCGAAATAAACACCTCTGTAGACGAAGCCGACGGTCACCGTTGCCGCCTGTTTGCCCTGCAAGGTGCGCCCGTAAGCGTCCTTGCCGTCCCAAGTGAAGGTCGTCGTTTGATTGGGCGCGGCGGGGAAACTCTGGTGGAACATCCGACCGGCGACGCTCACATCCAGATCAATCCGCTGGAGAATGGACGGGACGGTCGCGCCGCTCAAGGGGATGTTGATGGTGTACTCAGCTTGGCGGCCCGGCGTGCGGTCGCTGCTGTAATTGAGCGTGAACGGCGTGCCGACCAGATTGATCGCCTCGCCCAACGTCTGGGACTGACAGCGGATAATGGAGCCCTTTTTGCAATCAGGGTCGTTCGATGGATCGCCGCCGCCGGAAGGCCCGCCATTTGGATCGCTGGCCTGACTGCCCCGATTACCGCCGGGCCAGTTGGCGTCCTTACTGGTGAAGTGCGGCAGCGAGAGTCGCCATAGGCTCTGGTTCCCAGCGTAAAGCGTCGCCAGCGTCTGGCGCTCAGCGATGTTGATGCCCAACGCTGCGTATTCGGCATCGGTCGCGGGTTGTCCATTGCCGACGACATCCAGGTTCGCCGTGCCGCCCGTGATGGTGAGGATTTTGACTACCCGGCCATTGGCGAGCGTCACCCAAGCGGCGCGCTGGGGGTCGTAAGAGCCGAGCGGAATGTTTGTGCCGACCGGGAAATTGAGGAAGTTTTCCAGGTATTGCACGACGGGCTGGCTGAAGGTCACTTGCACCGCATTAGCCGCCACTGCCTCGTCAATGCTGTTGTCATCGGCATAAGTGTATGCGCTGGTCGGCGGCAGGTCGCCGGGCATGGACATTGCTCCCATTGGACCAACCGTGTACTCCGTCGCGCGCACGTGCAGCGTCGGCAGCGATTGCTGCGCGCCGTTCGGCAGCGTCATCGTCGCCGTCGTGCCCTGCTTGAACATGAGCGTGGCGCGGCGCTGACCAGAACTGTCGCTCATCGTTGTGCCGCGCGCGACCTGCACGGGCGTTAGCGCAGTCAGATCAATCGTCGTGACCTGATCATCAAACGGCGTCAGCACAACATCATGCACCATCCGGTAGTCTTGCCACGGCACGTCCATCTGCCGCTGCAATGGGAGGAAACCCGACTTCGCATAATTGACCGTCAACAGCCCGCCGCCGTTGACTGCCATGTCGAACATGCCGTCGGCGCGACTGCGCGTCTGGCCGAACTCCGAATGATTCAGGATCGTGATGGTCACGTTCGGTAAAGGTTGATTGCTCTTGTCGAGCACACGCCCGCGCAGGACGGCCGCAAACTGCGGCTTGATCGTGCCGGGTGCGACGCCGGTCTGGATCGGATTCGGGCCGCTGTAGAGGAAGGCCGTGGCCGCGCCGATCTCGGTCGTCACGGTGGCGTCCACGGGCGGCGCGACGCTCACGGGATCGGGCGGGGGCGGCGTGGTGTCCGGGCTGATCGTGATCGTCACGTCGTCGCTGGTTGTCAGTTGCCCGTCGCTCGCCGTCAGGCGCAGCACGTAGCTGCCCGGCGTGTTGAAGATGGCCGCGGTGGCGGCGGCGCTCGCGCTGCTCAAGACGACGCTCGACGGGCCGCTGACCTTGCTCCAAGAGATCGAGACTGTGCTGCCCTGCGGCAAGCCGTCGTCACGCACGAAGCCGTTGAGGTCGAGCGTGCCCGGCAAGCTCACGGTGCGGTCGGGGCCGGCGTCAACGGTGGGCGCGCGGTTGGTGAAGTCGAGGATGTCGAAGCGCAGCTTGTACTCCAGCGAGTTCATAAACCCGTTGACCATCGTGCGGAAGTCGCCGGGGTGCGCGCTCAGATAGTCGAGCCACGATTGATAGCCCGCCGGCTCAGGCGTCCGCCGCAGATAGCCGTAATACTCGGTCGCGACGAAGGCGTTGATGAACTCGCGTGCGCCGACCTCCTGACTCTGCACAATGGCGCGTAAGACCTGCGCCCGCGTGAGCGTGTTGCCGTTCAGCCGGGCGACGAGATCGGCCTGCGTCAGCGTGACCATCGTCGTGCCGTCGGGGTTGGCCGGGTCGGGCGTGTTGATGGCCGTCAGTTGGTAGCGCGCGAGCAGCGCCGCGACGTATTCGGCGTTCGTCTTTTGGTCGTAGAGCGCGCGAAACTCCGGGCGCTCGACGAACGAGGCGGCGAACTGCGCCCGCTTCTGGAAGACCTCGCTCGCGGTCTGCCCCGTGACCGCGCGCAGGTCGAGCACGATCTCGGCATACTCGGCCAGACGACCGAAGGCCGCACGATAGAAGGTGAAGACGTAGAAGCCTTTGAGCCGGAACTCCGGCGAGCCGAAGAAGGCGGCCGAGACGCTGATGCGGTCGCAACCGGCCGAGGGACTGTTGGGATCGAGATTGTTCACGTCCGGACAGCGGTTCAGGATGTCCGACCACGGCTCGCCCTGTTCCGGTTCGCGCGCGAGGAAGTCGAGATATTGCTGGCGCACGAAGAAGGGCGTGCTGTTGACCGGGTTGATGAGTGTCGGCACGGGGTCGTTGTCGTTGATCGTGACGGTCGCGGTGGCGGGCGTGCCTAGCCCAGCGCCAGTCGCGTTGCTCAAGCTGATGGTGAACGTCTCCGGCCCTTCGACGCGCGCATCGTCAATAATGGGCACAGTGAAAGTCTTGCTGGTCTCACCGGCGGCGAAGCGTAAGGTGTCGAGCGAAGTGGCATAGTCGCACCGCTCCGAGGCTACGCCCTTGAGCGCCGCGCACGGCGTTACTTCCGCGTCGGGCGCAGTGCGATAGTCCACCGTGGCCGCGCCCGTCGTGTCGCCCGCACGGGTCACAGTGATCGTGACCCGCAGGTCACCCTCATTGACCATGTAACTGGCTGCACTGAACTGGACGACTGAGGTGCTTTGCGCTGCTAACCTGATAACCGGCTGTCTATACTCAGGACGCGCCGCCGCGCGCTTAGTTGTGCCGCCGCGCAACAGCGCGGTGCTCGTGGCCGCTGGCGCGGGCAAACTCAGCGCACCCAGCCACAGGACGAGCGTCAAACTGCAACTGAGAAAGCGGGCGAAAGGCTGGCGGGTTACGGGGGAATAAAACATGTACACTCCCTATCGGGTAAAGGGCGCAGGCAAGTTTGCCGGCAAGCGGCGCTTAGAACGGCTGCGCTACGCTCAAGCGCGCGGAATAACGAATTGCGACAGACGCGGTGGCCGCCGCCCGCCGTCCTGGTGGGTAATTATTGTTCGCTCTTGCTGTGCCATTCCGATGTACCTCGATTTACGCATCGCGCACACCGGACGCTCGACTTACTTCTGCCCGCCCGTGACACTAATAGGCTGTGGCTCGGGGTTATTGCTTCGGGACGAATTTGACCCGAGCCACAAACCCGTGGCGAATGCCGGAGCTATCCGTATCCCGACCGGAAATAAACCCTGCTTGGTTGATCCCGTTCAGCGATGTCCCGGTCGCATTCGGAAAATCGAATGACACAAAAGTGTTGGGCATGTTCAAGAACAGCCCGTGTACCTGTCCGCTCCCGTCTGTGTATCGCCCGACTATCCAGCCACGGCCGTTGATGCCGAGCAATGCCGTTGCGGTTGAACCGGGAAAGTCTATCGGAGCCGTCAACGTGCCGTCGGAATCGCGGAAGAAACCATGCTCGGTCAAGCCGCTATCTCTGAACACGCCTACCACTTGGTCGGAGTTATTGATGCCGAGTGCTTGGCTGTCAAAGGCTCCGGGAATACTAATGACCGTCGAGGTTCCGCCAATGTTGACGAAGGCTTGGTTGGGCTGCGCGTTGCTGCCAAACGCGCCGACGAAGTCTCCGCCATCATTTATGCCGAAGACCCCCGTTGAGAACGGGCCTCCGAAGTCAAACTGCGTAAAGACGCCACCATTCAGGAAATAGCCGTGAAAAGCGTTACCGGCAACGGTGAAGAAGTCTCCGGTAACAGTCTGCGCGTTGTTGATCCCCCGTGCGCGGGTAAAATTGCCGGTGTCGTTCGGCGCGACAATCGGCGGACTGAAACTGCCGTCGCTGAAGCGCACAAAACCGCGCCGCACATTGCTTGTATCCAAATAATCTCCGGCAATGTCGCCATTGCCGTTAATCCCAAACGGAGTTGTGGAATTTCCGGCTCCGGGATAATCAAAAGTGGTGACGACGCTAATCGTGATTGGTTTCCGTTGCGCGAAGATACTGACAGGCACCAATCCCCAAAAACCTGCCAGCGCGCAGATAAGCAATTGTCGTAGTCGCATCGTAGTTGCCTCTTTCTCAATCAGACATTGACTCTTCAGCCTCAAACCGAATGGTTGGACTGCCTGCCCAGCCATTAGAAAAGTAGTTCGTAGCCGCCAAGACACCACCGGTCTTAGGTTTCAACAACTCGCTCTCGAACTGGCCCACGGGGCAGCGCAGCCCCGTGGGGCGCACACGATCCGCTCGCGCTCGAAGGCGACAACCTCGATCCTGCTTCGTTTGATCATGCCCCGCGCTCGCTGCCGCGCTTGCTAATGCGGCCGGGAATAGTGATATGCTCTGGCGCGACGGCTACCAACCTGCGCCGCCGCTCAACAGCGCGGTGCTAGTCGCCGCTGGCGCGGGCAAACTCAGCGCACCCAGCCACAGGACGAGCGTCAAGCTGCAACTGAGAAATCTAGAGAATGACCTGCGGGCGGCGTTGGGATAGCACATGGAAACTTCCTTTCAGGGACGGTGCAGGTCGCAGCAAGGCTGTTGGCCTTCGTCCGCGCTCGCACATACGGCGGCCGGCTACGGGAGAAACAACGAATTGCGACAGACGCGGTAGTGCCCGCCCACAGTCTTGACGCCGTGCGCTTTGCCCTGCGCGAGCCAGCGATAGATGCTTTCCGCCGTGACTTGCACAACCGACGCGGCCTGACGCGCGGTCAGCAGCTCACTACTGAGTTGGCACACGGGGCAGGGCATAGCCGCCGGTTGCCTGACGATTCGTTCCCGCTCGAAAGCGATGATCTCGATCCTTCTTCTCTTTATCGTGGTCATAAACGGTGCTAGACTCGGCCAAACATTCGTCGTTCAGGTTTTCCTGTCCGAGAGCGGCTGGAATCTAACGCAGAGTCTGCTCTTGAATCCTGAAGCAAAACCGAAAAGATTAGGAAAACATTCGGCGGCCCGGTAAGACCTTTATGGCAGTTCAAGTTAATAAAATATACCGCTTGGGAGATTTCTCGCTCGACCATGAAAAGCGTGGCCTGACGCGAGGTGACAAGGAGGTTCGTCTAGCCAGCAGGCCGTTCAAGGTCTTGCTGTACTTGATCGAACATCGTGAGCGGTTGGTCACGCGCGCCGAGTTGCTCGAACTTTTCTGGCAAGGGCAGGATGTCTATGACGAGACGTTGACAAAATGCGTGGGCGCGATTCGCAAAGCTTTGGATGACCGGTTAGAGCATCCGCGCTTCATAGAGACACGCTACTCGGAAGGCTATCGGTTTATCGGGCCGCTGGAAGAACAAGTCATCAGTAGTGCGCCGGCCATCATCGAGTACGAAAGAACGCGCGGCCTCAAGATCATCGTCGAAGAGGAGGAGATTCACGATTCAGAGCCGGCCAAGGAACAAGCGCAGCCGGTGCCAACTCCAACCGCGACTTTAAGCCTGAGCGCGCCGAAATCTGCGCGGCGGATCATGACGCTGACGCTCATCGCCGTCGTGCTCACGGTCAGCGCGCTGGTCGCTTATCGCATCCGCGCCCATAACACGGTTGACGCACAGGCGAGCCGGCCCGCGCCGCTGCCGCTCACTTCCATCGCCGTCCTGCCGCTCAGGAATTTATCCGGCGACCCGGCACAGGATTATTTCAGCGACGGTCTGACCGAGAGTTTCATCACGGAACTGGCGCGGAGCAAAGGACTGAAAGTCATCTCGCGCGGCTCGGTGTTCGCCTTCAAGGGCAAAGAGACTGATCCGCGCGAGGTGGGGCGGCGGCTCAATGTGGCGGCCATCTTAGAGGGCAGTGTGTATAAGAGCGGCGAGCGCGTGCGGGTCGAAGTCCGGCTGGTGAGCACGGAGGATGGGCGCGTGCTGTGGGCCAGCGACACTTATGACCGCACGCTGGGCGACATCTTTATCATCGAAGATGAGATCACGCGCGGTGTCGCGGCCGGCTTAACGCCCAAGTTGAACGGCGCGGTTGCGCCGGCCGCGGCCAAACGATTCACGAATAACCGCGAAGCCTACGAGGCGTATTTAAAAGGTCGCTACCATTGGAATCGCCGGACGGACGCAGACCTGTTGCAAGCCATCGCGCAATTTCAATTAGCGATTGCGCGCGACCCGCAGTATGCGTTGGCCTACGCGGGCTTGGCCGAAACCTACGCCGTGCAGGAGGCTAACGCCATCGTCCCGCCGCGGACGGCCGCGCCCAAGGCCGAAGCGAGTGCGACGAAGGCGCTGGAACTCGACGACACCTTGAGCGGCGCTTATGCCGTCCTCGGTTTGATGAAATCCTTCAGTGACTGGAACTGGTCGGAAGGCGAGCGCATGTTTCAACAAGCCCTCGCACGCGACCCCGGCTATGCCACCGCCCATCACTGGTATGCGAATAGCTTGCTGGCGCGCGGCCGCTTCGAGCAAGCAGAGGCCGAGTTGCAGCGTGCGCAGGAGCTAGACCCCTTGTCGCTGCCCATCGCTAACAGTCTGGGCGAGACCTATTACTACGCGCGGCAAAACGACCGTTGTATCGCGCAAGCCAAAGTGATGCTCGAACTTGATCCGCACAACGGCTACGCACCCAGATTGCTCTCGCGGGCCTACAAGCAGAAGGGTATGTATCAGGAGGCGGAGGCGGCGTTGCCGCAGCAGGGCGACATTGCTTACGACCGCGCCCTGATCTACGCTGCCGCGGGCCGCCGCGAAGAGGCGCGGAAGCTGACCGACGAGGTGCGGCAGTCCGCTGTCGCGACGAATAGTCCATCCGCAATCGCAGTTTTGTATGCGGCCTTAGGCGACAAGCAGGCAGCCTTCGCATGGCTTGAGCAGGCTTACAACACACACCAGTCCGATCTCGTCTCGATCAAAGTTGATCCGGCCTTCGACCCGCTGCGCTCAGACCCGCGCTTCGCCGACCTGCTCAAGCGCGTCGGCCTATCGGAATAAAACGGGAAGGGCGCAGGCTGAAAGCCTGATCACCTATGCCGG